>NZ_CP107716.1:1651636-1977182 GCF_025854335.1 Pelagibacterium flavum | reverse complement strand
ATCACCTGCAGAAGCGTCCGCCGCGCCGGATACCGATGCTGTCGCCCACGCCGCACAGCTGTTTAGGGAGTGGCTCGATGCACCTGATACTGGCGCCTGACCAACGGGACAAACTGCTCGAAGCACTGGAACGTGCCGGATCCAAGGAGATCGGTGGTCAACTGTTCGGCGAACTTCTGGCGCCATCAAAGTTTCTTATCACCGAGTTGGTGGTGCAGCCTCGAGCGGGCTCATTCTCGCGCTTCGTGGTGGATCTATTCCACGCGGCGAAAGCTGCGATGCGATTCTTTGATCGCACGGGGCACCGATACCCGACCTTTAACTATATCGGCGAATGGCATAGCCATCCGAGCTTTGCGGTCATGGCCAGTTCGACGGACATCGAGACCATGCGAAACCTGGTTCACGAGACCGATTTTGCCGGAAATTTCGCAGTGCTGATGATTGTGCGGGCCGACGCCGGCATCCTTAGCGTCGGAAGTTGGGTGTTCGATCCACAAGGCCGCGAGAGCGAAGCAAAGGTTGAGGTGCAGACATGACCGATACCAGAACCCCTACCCTCATCGACGCCCGCGGCATGGGCGGCATCATCGCCATAGACGGGTTCGATTACCAGCTTTGGGACTGCCTCGCCCGCATACCGTCGTGGGTGTCCAACCCCGCGTTCGAACAGCTAATATTCGAGGGCTTGGAAGATCACGAAGCCAAGTTTTTTGCACCGCACAGTCCGCACCGAGCGGTGCTCGATAGATACCAAGCCAAGGCCAGCACACTACAGCCCGCTGCGGTGAAAGAGGTCTTCGAGAACTTCCAGAGCTATGATGAGGCGCACCCCAGCACCGCACGGGTGCACACGCTGGTGATGCCATCGCTTCCTGCGAGCTTATCGTGGTTCGCAAGGGACAAGAACCGTGTCAGAAAAGCTCGGCCATTCTACGCGCCGTTCAACACCATCACCGCGGCTAACGAAGACGAACTTCGCTCTGTCATTGCTTCGACCTATCCCGGACTTTTGGGGGAATTCGTCGCCGGCACTGTCGAGGTGCACGAACGAAATATGCCGGATCTTGCGAACGCGATTGCAACTTTTACCACGCAGTTCAATACCGCATTTCCGCAGCTCGATGTTTCCTCGCGAAAGGTAGAGGCGGCCTTCGACGCACTTGCCAAGCTGGTCAGAAATTCTGTGGGCGCCCCCGTTGGCCGGGCAATCTTGATCGAGACGCTTGAGAAAGCACTTGGCACATCCCTACCGTTGCCGATGGCATTTCCGCTGAACGTGCGATCGGACCGGAATGAACAGGACGAAGCCAGTCTTGAGCTTGATGCATCAGGTTTTTCTGGCGGCGATGCCGGTTACCCATCTTCGCCGGTCTGGGCCACCGATCTGTTGGCACCTCTAGGTGCAACTTCTCAATGGCTCCGCCGACAAAACATTGTCCGCATCGCGCTTAAGGGTTCGTATCGCTTGACAACCGCATTTGCACTTGGATGGTCGTTCAGGTCGGCGATCGGCTTCGAAATTGATATTCCCACAAGGGACGGACACTGGCCCACCGATGACAGGCCGATCGAAGGTTCGCTGCCTGATTGGTCCATTCGACCGGCTACCCGTCTGCATGGGGACAGGCTGCAGATTGCCATCGGAGTAATCCGTGATCCAACTGCTGCCTTGATTGCCTCGACCGGCATCGCTGAAGACGCGGTCATGTCCATACATACGCCCAGCGCCCTGGTGTCGGCGAAGGCGGCACAGGCCTCTGTCGGCCTTATCAAGCGCCGTATCGATGAGGCAGTGTCCTTTCTTAGCCCCGTAGGCATCGACATCTATTTCGTTGGGCCAGCTGCATTCGCCGTCGCCATTGGCCACCGCTGGAATGCGTTCCCGTCAACTCAGCTCCACGAGTTCGTGGCCAACAAATATGTACCCACTGCGGTGATCGATAGGTGACTGATCGTAGAGGGAGCGGTAGAGGTTTTGGTGTTCCCATCGAAAACTATAGCCAGTATGCAGTAGTTCGCGACCATCGATCATGAACACGCCTAAATTTTTCCGCCCACACCCTTGAACTTTTCAACGAACGCAGAGATGCGTTGGAACACATCTCTTTTTTTGGTCAGGTATTGTGGATTGAGCGGGCTCATTTTTGGAAGGATCGAGTTCAACTCTGTGCCGTTTTCGCTCGCATATTCGCGCTTGATCGACGTCGCGATGTAGCGCTTGGCGGCATCCGCATTCAATTTTTCATCGGTTATCAGTTCTTCCGCTTCCCGGCGTTGTTCAGCTTGTGCGAAGGCAAAAAATGCCTCAATCACCCCGGCCTTGTCCCCCAATTCGTCAAGGTTTGTCTGATTGATAAAATCGACGATGAGGCTTTCTTTCGCGCGGTTGCCAATACTGGCGCGAATGACACGGCGAACTTCGCCAACGAGCTCTGACTTGCTCTTCGTCTTTTTGTTGTGCTCGAAGATTAGCTCAAGGATGTAATCCAAATTGATTTCTTGGGACTTCAAGAGGTCGACCTCAAAGACGACATCACCCCAGTCGATCGTTGACTCAACCCGCTCAGTGCTTGCCTTTTCTTGGCGAAGCCAGTCCCGGATATCGTTGTAGGTCGAACGGTAGTCCTGGATCCTCCGGTCTGCGGGTATTTTGACAGTCTTCAGGTGTTGATTGCCGCTGAGAAGTGACCCGGTATTTTCACCGAGAATTGACCCGCCTCGTGGATATGATTTGGGTTTGGTCAGATGGTCAAGTCGGTGCTTTCTCCTTTTTGGTTTTTGCGGCTTGGGCCGAGCTGTTTTTGAACCGGAAGCTGTCGTTTCCGGTTTCGAGGATATGGCAGTGATGGGTCAGCCGATCGAGCAGCGCAGTCGTCATTTTTGCGTCGCCGAACACGCTCGCCCATTCGGCAAAGCTGAGATTGGTGGTGATGATGACGCTGGTGCGCTCGTAGAGTTTGCTCAGCAGATGGAAGAGCAATGCCCCTCCTGATGCGCTGAAGGGCAGGTATCCAAGCTCGTCGAGGATGACCAGATCGGAATGGATAAGCCGGTTGGCAATCTGTCCGGCCTTGCCCTGAGCCTTTTCCTGTTCCAGCGCATTGACCAGTTCGACGGTCGAGAAGAAGCGAACCCTCTTGCGGTGATGCTCGATGGCCTGGATGCCCAGCGCTGTGGCGATGTGGGTCTTGCCGGTTCCTGGCCCGCCCACCAACACCACGTTGTCGCTCTTTTCGATGAAGGCACCGGAATGGAGCTGGCGCACCAGGGCCTCATTGATCTCGCTGCTGGCAAAATCGAAGCCAGCCAGGTCCTTATAGGTTGGAAAGCGCGCCACCTTGAGCTGATAGGCGATCGATCGTGTCTCGCGTTCGGCCATCTCGGCCTTGAGCAATTGGGAGAGAACCGGAACGGCTGCCTGGAAGGCCGGAGACCCCTGTTCGGTGAGTTCGCTGATCGCCTGGGCCATGCCTGTCATCTTGAGGCTTTTGAGCATGATGACCAAAGCTGCGCTTGCTGGATCATGACGCATGGCGCACCTCCTTGTCCCCGCGCAGGGTATCGTAGCGCTCGACATTGGCCTGCGGTTCCTTGCCCAGCACAAGGGCCTGCGGTGCCCTGACTGGCGGCACCGTTCCCGGCTTGCCATCGATCAGCCTGTGCAACAGGTTGAGGATATGGGTCTTGGTGGGCACCCCGGCCTCCAGCGCCATCTCGACCGCGGCCAGCACCGCCTGTTCGTCGTGATGGAGAACCAGAGCCAGGATCTCGACCATCTCACGATCGCCACCGGGTTTGCCCAGAAGGTGGCGCTGAAGTTGCCGGAATCCATCGGGCATGTCGGCAAAGGGTGCACCATTGCGCAGGGCACCGGGCTTGCGCTGGATCACCGCCAGATAATGGCGCCAGTCATAAACGGTGTGACCCTGCCCATGATGCCGCTCGATAATCCTCTTGTGCTCGCAGATCGCCTGGCCTTCAGCGACAACGACAATGCGGTCCGGATAGACCCTGACGCTGACCGGTCTGTTGGCGAAAGAGGCCGGCACGCTGTAGCGATTGCGTTCCAGGTGGATCAGGCACGTTGGGGAAACACGCTTGGTGTGTTCGACGAACCCGTCAAAGGGCCTTGGCACAGCCATCAGGAACTGGGTCTCGACCCGCCACGCATCAGCAATGGTGCCCGGTTCCACGCCATGAGAGGTCTCCTCCCACAAGCTCTGGCACCGCTGCTCGAGCCAGAGGTTCAACTCCTCAAGCGAGTTCGCGTGCGGTATCGGCTGGAAAAGCCGATGACGGGCATCTTGCACGTTCTTTTCCACCAACCCCTTCTCCCAACCGGCGGCGGGATTGCAGAACTCGGGCTCGAACACAAAGTGACTGGCCATGGCCGAGAACCGGGCATTGACCTGCCGGGCCTTGCCACGGCCAACCTTGTCGACCGCCGTGCGCATATTGTCGTAGATGCCGCGCCGGGGCACGCCGCCCAGCACGCGGAAGGCATGATTGTGGGCGTCGAACAGCATCTCGTGGGTCTGAAGCAGATAGGCCCTGACCACAAAGGCCCGGCTGTAGCAGAGCTTGGTATGGGCTGCTTGCAGTTTGATCCGCTCGCCCCCGATCAGCGCCCAGTCCTCACTCCAATCGAACTGGAAAGCTTCTCCAGGCTCAAAAGCCAGGGGAACGAACACGCCACGGCCGGTGGTATTCTGATGGCGCTGGAGATCCTCTTTCCAGCGCCGGGCAAAAACCGCCACCCGACCATAGGAGCCTTCAAAGCCAAGACTGACCAGATCGGCATGGATCTGCTTGACCGTGCGCCGCTGCTTGCGGGGCTTGCGGCTCTCAGCCTTCAGCCAGCCTGACAGCTTCTCGGCAAACGGATCGATCTTGCTCGGTCGCTCAGGCACCTTGAACTTCGGCTCAACCGTATCGGACCGAAGATATTTGCGAATGGTATTCCGGGACAGACCGGTTCGCCGCGAAATCTCCCGGATCGAAAAACCATCCCGGAAATGCCAGCGCCGGATAACGCTCAAAAACGCCATGTCCAACACTCCTCAATCTCCCGCCCAAAACGAGCAGGATAGCGTTCAAACATGGGTCAGTTCTCAGCGAAAATATCTCCCAATACCGGGTCACTTCTCAGCGGCAATCAACAACAACGTAATTCTTTCGGATCTGCCAGAAGTAGCCTAGGTCCTGTTGACAAAGTCTTTTAGCCACCTGCGGATGGCTGCAAGGTTGAGGAAGCTTGCGAATGACAGAGCCGTTTTCTCATACCGGGTGCCGATGCGACGCATGTGCTTGAGATACCCGAACATGCGCTCGATGCGGTTGCGGTCTCTGTAACGGGAGAAGTCGCAGGGAATATGAACCTTGCGATTGGCCTTTGGCGGGATGACTGGCAAGATGCCCTGTAGCAGCAGGGCTTCTCGAACAGCATCGCCGTCGTAGCCCTTATCGGCCAGAAGTGCCTTTGGCTTGTTGACCGGCAGGGCCATGAGTTCGCCGACCGCGCCATAGTCCGAGGCTTGCCCGCCTGTCAGGACAAAGCCAAGAGGGCGTCCCTGATTGTCACAGCGGGCGTGGATTTTGCACGTAAAGCCGCCGCGTGATCGACCAAAAGCCTCCTTGTGAGTCCCCCTTTTGCGCCGGCTGCCGATACATGGCCCCGAACTGTGGTGCTGTCGATCATATGCTGCCAGTCATCGGTCAGCCCCATCTGGACCAGCGTTTCAAGGATGGCATCCCAGACGCCCTGTTCGGCCCAGCGCCGGAACCGGACATAGACAGAGTTCCACTTGCCGTAGCGCTCATGCATGTCGCGCCAGGGGCAGCCAACCCGCAGCACATGCAGCATGCCGTTGAGAAAACGCCGATTATCATGAGCAGGGCGGGATTTCCGTCCGCGCTCTGTGGGCAAGAACCCTTCGATTACTGCCCACTCTTCATCGGTCAGATCGCCGCGTGCCATCATCGCTCCCCATAAAGAGGAGTGTTGAATCAGACTTCACCTGATTTGGGAATCCACTTTGTCAACACGACCTAAATTACCGCTTCGCCGGGTTTAATCCGAGGGACACACAGCCTCGGCTCTCACTTCCCCCACCGTCATCTTCGGGCTTGCCCCGGGGATTCGCACCGCTTCCGCGTCGCACCTCAGGCGTTTGAGCCCGGCCGCCTAAAACGACCCCGCCACGCACCATCACGCACCTACCCCAAAGCCATCGCGCCAACCACCACCAGAAACACAACCAACCCCGCAACAATCGCCCATTCCGCTCCGCTGAGCGAAAATCCCCCGCCCGAACCGCCGGCACCTGCGACAGGGCCGCTGCGGCGTCCGTAGCGGCCGGAGACGCGGCTGAACCGGCGCTTCAGATCACGCAGCCGCGCTTCAGCCTCTTCGGCGTTCTCGCCATTGATCGGTTGGGGTTTGCGGGCCATGACTGCCTCCATCACGCATTACTGAAACACGACATTTAGTCGGCCCGCCGGCCAGTTCAACCGTTCGCCGCAACAACACTCACACGTGCTGGTCAATCAGGACCGGGTTGCCGTCCGGATCGAGCAATGTGCAACTTCCCGGTCCGCTGCCGGCCTCGTCCACCTCCTGCTCGAGAGCGAGGCCAGCGGCCTTCAGCTTCTTCTGGATGTCCCGTATGTCGGTAAATTCGCCAACCGGTTGCGCATTGCTGTCCCAGCCGGGATTGAACGTCAGGATGTTTTTCTCGAACATGCCCTGAAACAGCCCGATGACCGCCGTCGGCGATTTCATGATGAGCCAGCCCTGCTCGGCATCGCCGTGAAAGACCTCAAACCCGAGCTTTTCGTAAAACGCGCGAGATGCGGCGATGTCCTTGACCGCCAGGCTGACGGAAAATGCACCCAATTGCATCTGTGTCCCTCCTGTAATTGGATGAACGGGATTGTTTTCGCGCATCGGGCGCGGCACAAGTCCCGGCCAATCACGATTGTGACATACCCTGCCCCGCGCCGCACAAAATCTTGTCCCCGCATCTGCGCACCCGTGCCATTCTCCCCTCACGGCCGCACCAAGGGCGAGGATGCATACGAGCTTCCGGTGAGGTCGATCCGGGTCCGATGGGGGTCGCCCCAGCGGAGGCCCAAACGTCACAAGCGCCGGACGGCGTGAACCGGCCGCCTGATCTCGGTTTCGAGGCTGGCGCGATTTTGCTAACGCCGTCGTACCGGGGAAACCCGGAAGGGATTGACCCTAGCCTTCTGAAGGGCGACTAAGCCAAAAACCCCGGATGTGAACGGCGAAGCTGGCTTCGCTTGACTACCAAACTACGGATGAAGCTTGCTTCGCCGTTCTCCGCCCCATTCGGGCGCGCTAATATAAACCGGGGCTTATGGCCGTCGGGCGCTTTTGCGCGTCCTATGCCCCGAGATGATCCAGCACGCCCTGCCCCGCCGCCCGGCCCGTGGCAAGGCACGCCGAGAGCAGATACCCGCCGGTTGGTGCTTCCCAGTCGAGCATCTCCCCGGCCACGAACACACCCGGCACCCTCTTCAGCATCAGCCGCGCATCGATCGCGCTCCAGTCGATCCCGCCCGCCACCGAAATCGCTTCGGCAATCGGCCTTGGCCGCACCAGCGGCACGGCCAGGGCCTTGATCGCCCCGGCCAGCGCACCATTGTCCCCGCGCACCGCCTCGCTGGTCAGCTCTCTCACCAACCCGGCCTTGACCCCGTCGAGCCCCGCTCCCTTGCGCAACCGGTTCGAAAGGCTCGCCTTGGCCGGCTGCCGCGCCAGATCGCGCTCGAGCCGCTCGGCCGACCGGTCGGGCGCCAGATCGAGCACCAACGCCGTCGGCCCCGCCTCCAGCCCATCGCGCAGCGCCGCCGATTGCCCATAAACCAGCGAGCCTTCGACACCATGCCGGGAGATGACAAACTCCCCCCGGGTCGCCCCCACCGCCACGGCCTTGACCGGCACTCCCGCGAACCGCTCGATGAAATGCGCGCTCCAGTTTACATCGAACCCGCAATTGGCCGGGCGGAACGGGTTTACAGAAACACCCCGCGCTTCAAGCCAGGCCACCCACGCCGCATCAGACCCCAGTTTGGGCCAGCTCGCCCCGCCCAGGGCCAGAACCACCGCATCGAACGTCTCGCGCACCTCGCCCTCTGGCGTCTCAAACACCAGCGCGTCGTCCTCGAACCCCGCCCAGCGATGCCGCGTGCGAATGGCAACGCCCTGCCCCGCCAGCCGCTCAAGCCACGCCCGCAGCAGCGGCGAAGCCTTCATCGCCTTGGGAAACACCCGCCCCGAAGACCCCACAAACGTCTCGCTGCCCAGCCCCGCCGCCCAGGCCCGCACAGCCTCATTATCGAACGCTGAAAGCAAGGGCTCCAGCCGCTCCCGCGCCGCCCCGAACCGGGAAAAGAAATCCCCCATCGGCTCGGCATGGGTTAGGTTCAGCCCGGACTTGCCCGCCATCAGCAGTTTCCGTCCGGCCGTGGGCATCCGCTCGTAAACGGTCAGGTTATATCCCGCCGCCGAGACCACTTCGGCCGCCATCAACCCGGCGGGCCCGCCCCCAATGATTGCAATGCGCTTGTCCATGGCCAGCCCAGAACACCCTTTCGCCGCCGCTGTCAAACCGATAGATTTCCCGCTCAACCTGAGTCATTTCCAAAACAAAGAAGACCCATCATGCCCGACTCGCGTTCCAACGCTCCCGTCAACGAGGAAAAGCTCGACAAGCTCGCCCAGGTCGCCGTTCACACCGGCCTCGGGCTCGAAGCCGGTCAGGATCTGCTCATCACCGCCCCCCTTTCGGCCCTCCCGCTCGTGCGCAAGATCACCGAGCACGCCTACAAGGCCGGCGCCGGGCTGGTGACCACCCTCTATTCGGACGAGGAGGCCACCCTCGCCCGCTACAAATACGCCAATGACGAAGCCTTCGATCACGCTGCCGGCTGGCTCTATGAAGGCATGGCCAATGCTTTCGGCTCCAACACGGCGCGCCTCGCCATTTCCGGCGACAACCCCATGATGCTGGCCGAACAGGACCCCGAAAAGGTCTCCCGCGCCAACCGCGCCAATTCCAAGGCTTACAAGCCCGCCATCAAGAAGATCACGGGCTTTGAGATCAACTGGAACATCGTTTCCTACCCCAACCCCAAATGGGCCAAACTGGTCTTCCCCGATCTCGGCGAAGACGAAGCCGTCGCCAAACTGGCCGATGCCATTTTCGCCGCCTCCCGCGTCGACCAGGCCGATCCCGTCGAAGCCTGGAAGCAGCATAACGCTGAGATCCACGCCCGCCGCGACTGGCTCAACAAGATGAAGTTCCGCGATCTTCACTTCCAGGCACCGGGCACCGATCTCGTCGTCGGACTTGCCGACGATCACGAATGGGCCGGTGGCGCCTCCCTCGCCAAGAACGGCATCACCTGCAACCCAAACATCCCGACCGAAGAGGTCTTCACCACCCCCCACGCCCGCCGCGTGAACGGCACCGTGCGCGCCACAAAGCCGCTGGCCCACAATGGCTCGGTGATCGAAGACATCGAAATGGTCTTCAAGGACGGCGTCGCCGTCGAAGTACGGGCCTCCAAGGGAGAAAACGTCTGGAACAAGGTTCTCGACACCGACGAAGGCGGCCGCCGTCTGGGTGAAGTGGCACTCGTGCCGCACTCCTCTCCCATCAGCCAGTCCGGCGTTTTGTTCTACAACACGCTGTTTGACGAAAATGCCGCCTGCCACATTGCCATGGGCCAGTGCTACACCGAATGCTTCGTTGGAGGCGACAAGCTTTCCGAAGACGAAGTCACCGAAAAGGGCGGCAATTCGAGCCTCATCCACATCGACTGGATGATCGGGTCCGACCAGATGGATATCGACGGCATCACCCAGGACGGCGAACGCGTGCCGGTCTTCCGCAAGGGCGAATGGGCCAACTGATCGCAAGCGCTGCAAACAGGATGGAAAAGGGCCGGGTTATCCCCGGCCCTTTTCTTTGCCTTACCATCCTGTCCAACATTTCATCTGGCGGACAGGCTGTCGTGAGCTTGCATCCCCTAGTCTCTTTTCCACCGGCGCAAGAAAGCTGCGCCGCCCATGCAAAGGAGACGACAAATGAAGAACCTGACACGGACGGCGATCGTAACCATCGCCGCCGCCTCGATCGGAGCCGCAACGCTCGCTCCGGCCCTCGCTCAGCCTTTCGGCGGCGCCCGCGACGGCGTTGCTGTCCACCAGATCCAGGGTGAGGGAGCGCGCAGCTTCCGCCCCGGCGGCGACAACCAGATGGGTCATTTCCGTCGCGGCGCGGCCTTCGGCCAGGGTGGCGGCCTCGTCGAAATGTTCTTCTCCAACCGCGGTGCCGAAGCGATCGATATTGCCGCAGTCCGGCTCACCCATCTGCTTGAGTTGACCGAAGACCAGCAGGGACTGCTCGAAGACCTGCGCGTCGCGGCTCTCGATGCCTTCGAAGACGTCCAGGCCGCGCGAGATGAAATCGCCCCTGTCGCCGAGGAAGAGGCCGAAGCGCCCGATCTGGTCGCCCGCTTTGCCGGCATGGTCGCCATGACCACCGCCCGCGCCGAAGCCCTCGAAACGCTCCAGCCCACTTTCGAAGCCTTTGTCGAAAGCCTCGATGAAGCCCAGCTCGAAAAGCTGACCCCACAGCGTCCCGGTGGTCCGCGCAGCGCGCCATCGGCTCCCACAACCGATGCCGCTCCCGCAACTCCCGAGGTCGAGGGCTAAACCAGCCGCAACATCACAAGCACAGTCGACCCGGCGATCAGGAACGCCGGGTCGGCCCACGAAAACCCCGGCACGCCCACCATAGTGCGTGTTGGCGTCGCTCCGAACCCCCGCGCTTCCATGGCAATCGCCGACCGCCCGGCCCGGCGCACGGCAAAAGCCAAGAGCGGCACCGCCAGCGCCGCCATCTCCCGCGGACCCGGAATACGCCGCATGGGACGGCCAGCCCGCATCGCTCGAGCCATGCGCATCTGCGCCGCCTCGGCCAGCAAATCGGGCACCAGCTGCATGGCCACAAAAAGCGCATAGCCCAGCCGCGCCGGAAATCTGAGATAGGCGATGAGCGCCCGCACGAAAGCGCCCGGATCGACACTGAGGGCAAACAGGATCGAAATCGTCCCGATCGCCAATGCCCGCAGGCTCAACGTCAGCCCCTCCGAAAGCGCCCCACCGCCATTATCCCCGCCCGCGATATGCATGGCAAAATCACTGTCCTGGCGGAACAGCAGATTGGTGGTCACAAATCCCATGCCGAACAGAATGAACGGCACCATCAATGCCAGAAGCAGCAGCGGCGGCACCCGCTGAATGCCCACAAGCACCAGGGCGACAACGCCAATCACCGACATCTGGAAAAACGGATCGAACGACGTAGCGATCCCGACGAAAAACGCCACACAGACGAAAAAGACCGTCAGCGGATTGAGCCGTCCCAGCGGCGCGTCCGCAAATCTTTCATACAGCACAGCCATCCCCCCTCACCCCGCAGCCCGAATGCGCGACGCCATCTCGACGCGATCCAGCCAATCGATCACCGGCGCAAAACTCGGCCGCGCCAATCCCGCCTTTTCGGTCGTGGCAGCATTGCCCAGGATGTCCCGAGGTCTGCCTTCGGCCAGTATCCCGCCTTCGACAACCACGGCAATCCGGTCGCAGAGCCGTACCGCCATATCCATGTCATGCGTGACGAGCACTACGCCCTTCCCCCTTTTCTTCAACTCAAGAAGATGGTCAGCGACCATTGCCGCCCCCGCGGCGTCCAGCCCGGAAAATGGCTCATCGAAAGCCATGAACGGCCATCGCCCGCTTGCATCGAGGCTTGCCAGCGCCAGCCGGCGCTTCTGCCCGAATGAGAGTTCGAACGGATGCCGGTCCGCAAGCGCCGTGAGCCCCCACCGCTCCAGCACCGCCCGGCTATCCCCGCCACCCTCCATCGCCCCAGCGATTTCCTCCCGCACGCTCGCCGCCACCAGCTGGGCCTCCGGATTCTGGAATGCGATACCCGCCATCGGCCCCTCCCGATGCCCCGCACGCAGCCTCAGCACCCCTGCCAGGCTTGCCGCCAGTGTCGTCTTGCCCGCCCCGTTGGGCCCAACCAGCCCAAGGATTTCCCCCTCGCAAATATCGATGTCGACGCCCTTCAAAACGACAGGGGCCATCGGCGGCGCGCAGTCGGCCTGTCTCAGAGATGCAATGACCTTGCCGGCCGGCGACGGAGAACTGACGTGTTGGTCAATGTACCGGCGTGCAACGACGCTGGCCGCTGCAATTGCCGCACCATTGCCGACGCCCGGCTCGAATGGCGCCAGCACATCCGAAAAGGACAGCGGAGCCCGCTCGGAGGCAAGTCCGACCGCACCAAGCATATCGTCGAGCGCCGAAAAAGCGGGCCGCCAGATACCTGCGCCCAAGAGATCCGCTCCACGCTCCCGAAACAGCGGTCCCGGCGGCATATCAGCCAGCACCGCTCCGTTTTCGCCAAGCACGACAACGCGATCGATAGTGTCGATCAACCCGTCCAGCCTATGGTCTATGACCACAACGGCCTCAAACGCGCTCCTGTCCGACAACAGGCCATGGACCTTGGCCGTGGCCGCCGGGCTCAAATGCGAGGTTGGCTCGTCGGCGATCAGTATCGGCGTCTCCTGCGCCAGCACCGAAGCTAGCGCGACAAGCTGGCGTTCGCCACCTGACAGTGCCGAACTGCGCCTGTGTTGCCATACCTGTGGCAAGCCGAGTCTTCCGAGAACGTCAGCTATTCGCGCCGCAATTGTTGCCGGCTCCACCCCCCGGTTTTCCAACGCGAACGCAATTTCCTCGCCCACCCGCATGCCACACAATGTTTCATCGGCATTCTGGAAATATTGCGCCACGGTATCGGCCCATTGCGCCGCGCTGCGGCTGGCAACGTCAACACCATTCAGTTTGATCCGCCCCACAACGCTCGCCGGAACGGCATTCGGGATCAGCCCCGTCAGGGCAAGCATGAGTGAGGACTTGCCTGACCCCGATGGCCCGAGCACAAGAACTCTTTCACCATGCCCGATGGCGATATCGACCGGACCAACAGCATCGCTGGTGGCGAAGGGATACCGGATCGATACCCCCTCCCATTGCGCCAGGCTCATTGGGCTGCCTGCGCCACAAGTCCGGCGCCGCGGCGCTCGATATCGATGCGCAGCCCTCTGAGCACACCGGTACGATAGAGAGCCTCGACGATCAGATGCCCAAGAACACCCGCCAGTACCGCCCCGCTGATAAGCCGGACGACAAACATTGCACCAACCAGCCAGGGCTCGAGCGCGCCGTAATCGAACAGGAACCAGTTATAGACAAAGCTCGTGACCGAAGCGCCCATCCCCGCAGCGATCAGAACCGGCAGCCGATAATGCTTCCAGCCCAGCGCCGCAAAAACCAGCTCGGCTCCCAACCCCTGCACCACCGCGGCGATCAGCAACCCCAGCCCCGCGGGACTGCCGAGCAGGATTTCAATCCCTGCCGCCAGCACCTCGGCCATCAGGGCAACACCGGGCTTGCGTATGACGGCGGCGGCAACGATGGATGCGGAAAACCAGAACCCCATGAAGACGTCCATGGTCACTGGCCCGAACACCGCCTGACTGACCAGCCAGACCTGAACCCAGGCCAGATAAAGCACGGCAAACGCGGCGCCGAAAACGGCAACGACAAGGGTTTCGCGCAGCGTCCAGCGCCACGATTGCGAAGCGAAATCGGACATGTCCTGTCCTCCTTTGATAACGATGTTGGAAAAAGCGCCGCGGGACCGCGCCCCGCGGAAAGATCACGCAGCGGCGTCCTTGGACGGGCTGTTGGCCGAAGCGGTCAGATCGATCGCGACATGGGCATTCGGGTCGCCAAAGCTGAGCCAGGCTTGCGAAAGAGCCTCAAAGACCGGCCCGGCGTCGCCAGCCAGCCTTGTGCAATAGTTCTTCGCCCTGTCGAACACCGGCGAGGCTTTCAGGAAATCGATGCAGCCGTAGATTTCGTCCATGTAATCGGCCGGGCCGAGCGGATAGAGCGAAAATTGCACGGCAACCCGCTGGCCGGTCGAGGGCGCGTCGTTCACAGCCTGCGCCGCCAGAGCCTTGCGTCTTTCAAGGTCTTCATCGAAGGCCGACGGCTGTCCGGGTTCGCAGATGTCCATGTCCGGCTCTCCCGGACACCCGCGCGAGATGGTGGCATGCATCGCCACGTGATGCCCGCTCCGCGCTGCGGCAACGAACAATTCGCGCATGGTTGGAAAAATCAACTCGGGCGGCCCGACGATGAGCGTCGAGATATCGTCGCTCTCGATGCGCAAGCGATCCCGATAGGGTGCCATTGCATCGAGGGAGGACAGGATTACGCGGACGAAATCATCCGCCATGACATAAAGGGAGAGTTGTGCGCCGCACTTCATCTTCGCCTCGCTCCGCTGGTATTATCCAGATCAGCTTTAGGGTTAGATGGCTTTGCGCCGTCCTCTCAGCCCCGGCGATACGGAGCACCCCTGTCGAACGACTCGATGGTTAGCACAACTTTGGATCGTGTCGCAACGGCAACTTCCTGCTTTGAGGAAACAGCGTTTTCCGGCACTCTGGTTTCACGATCATTGAAGGGCCGACCAATGCGAACCACTCTATTTTTAATGACAGCACTGCTTGCCGGCACTGTTCCTGCCATTGCCTCCGCACAAGAAAGCCCACTGTCCGAAAGCGACGCATTCGCACGCTTTGCCCAGAGCTTTCCCCAATTGTGCTATGGGCTCGAAGACTCTGCCGCCGCGGAATATTACCCGAACGAGAGTTGGAATCTGAGCTGGGAAACCGAGTATTCGGACACTCCGCAAACCGCAACGCTCTACAGGTTCTTCTGCGGTTCGGGAGCCTACAACGTCAATCACATGTACTATCTTGAAACCGAGTACGAGGGACTGGTCCCCGTCGGTTTTGCGACGCCTCAGTTCGATGTTGTCTATGAGAATGACGATTTCGAAGGCGCGGTTCTCGAAATGCCGATGACCGGCTATGGCAGCCAGTTGTTGCTCACTAATTCCGAATTCGACCCCGAGACAAAGACAATCACCAGCCACGCCCTCTGGCGCGGCCTTGGCGATGCCTTTTCAGCGGGAACATGGACCTTCGATGACGGTCAGTTCGTGCTTATCCGCTACGACGTCGATGCGCAGTATGATGGTGAAGCCAATCCCGAGACGCTGGTGAGCTTCAAATAGGAGAAAGGCTCCATGTCAGAGCTCAAGACTCGCCCAACCGACCAGAAGGTCTCGCAATTCATCGACGCGGTTGAGCCCGACCAGAAGCGGCAAGACTGCTGGACCGTCGTTGATATAATGCGCGGGATAACCGGTTCCGAGCCCGTCATGTGGGGGGCCTCCATTGTCGGCTTCGGAACCTACACCTACGTAAACACGACCAAGAAGCCCGCCGAATGGCCCATCACCGGCTTTTCGCCGCGGAAGGCCAATCTCACGATCTACGTGATGCCGGGGTTTGCCCAGTACGATTCTCTCATGGAGAAGCTGGGCAAGCACTCAACCGGCGTTTCGTGTCTTTACGTAAAGAAGTTGGCCGATATCGATCTTGGCGTTCTCGAAGAGATCATTCGCCGGTCGGTCGAATACATGCGGGCGACCTACCCCACCAGATAAGAAGAGACCGCAGCGCCGGGCGGACGACTGCGGTCTCCATAACCGCTTCCGCCGCGCTGTTGAGGGCTTGGGGGACTACAGCGGAAGCTTTTGTCCGCTAGTGCATGGGCTCGTTTGCCAGTCCAGCAGACACACCCAATATCGGGTGCCATTGCGGCGACAAAAGGCCCAATCACCGAACTGTGATAAAATGCTGCTTGGATGAGGGCCCATTGCACGGCGGAGCCGAAACTGGCATGCCTTGGGGTTAAAACCAAAAACAAGAACAGGACTTGCGCATGAAACTCGTCACTCCACCCGCCATACCGCTCAAATCTTTCTCCGACCCGGTGAAGGCTTGGGAATATGTCTGCGAAATCTACGACCGCAACACGAGCTTCATCCGCGACCATCTGCTCAATCTCACCAAGGGACAGGTGCCGCCTGGCAAGGTCCGCGCCCATTACCCCAAGGTGCAAGTCCTCTCAACGAGTTTCCAGCAACAGGCCAACTCGCGTCTCGCCTATGGCTTTCTGCACAGCCCGGGCCTCTATCAGACGACACTGACCCAGCCCGCGCTCTTTCACAAATACCTGATCGAAAACCTGTCGCTGATCCTCAAAAACCATGGCGGTGAGATCGAGGTCGGAGAATCCGAAACCCCCATTCCGCTCCATTTCGCCGTCGATCCCAAGGAACGTGTTGAAGGCGATACCCTCCTCGATATCGGCGTACCGCTACGCGATCTGTTCGACGTGCCCGATCTGGCGCATATGGACGACGAGATCGCCAATGGCACCTTCATTCCACCTTCGGGCGGCCCCTACCCGCTTGCCGCCTTCACCGGGCCCCGCGTCGATTATTCGCTGCACCGGCTCAATCACTATACCGGCACAGTGCCCGATCACTTCCAGAACTTCGTGATCTTTACGAACTACCAGTTCTACATCGAGGAGTTCACCCGTCTCGCCCATCAATGGATGAGCGAAGGTCATGAATTCTATGAGAGCTTTGTCGAGCCGGGCAACGTGATAACCACCAACTCCCGGCTTGGTGGAGGCACGAATGGCACCATTCCGACCCGCCAGCCGCAGATGCCAGCCTACCACCTTACCGCCCCCAACGGCCGGGGCATCACGATGATCAACATCGGCGTCGGCCCGTCCAACGCCAAGACAGCCACCGACCACATTGCCGTTTTGCGCCCCCATGCCTGGCTGATGCTGGGTCACTGCGCCGGGCTGCGCAACTCTCAGTCCCTTGGCGATTACGTGCTCGCCCATGGCTATGTCAGAGAGGATCACGTCCTCGACGACGATCTGCCAGTGACCGTTCCCATACCGGCCCTGGCCGAAATCCAGGTTGCGTTGCAGGAAGCCGTAGCCGAGGTGACCCACCTCGAAGGCCTGGAGACCAAGGCCATCATGCGCACCGGCACGGTCTTTACCATCGACAACCGGAACTGGGAGCTGCGCGACCAGAGCGAGATCACGCGCCGCCTGTCACAATCACGCGCCATTGCACTGGACATGGAGAGCGCCACCATTGCCGCCAATGGTTTCCGCTTCCGCGTGCCTTACGGCACCCTGCTCTGCGTTTCAGACAAGCCTCTGCACGGCGAACTCAAGCTGCCCGGCATGGCTTCGGACTTCTATCGCACTCAGGTCAACCGGCACCTTCTCATCGGGCTCAAGGCAATGGAAATCCTGCGCAATCAGCCCGTCGAAAGGCTGCATTCACGCAAGCTGCGGTCCTTTGCAGAAACAGCGTTCCAATAAAAAAGGGGGGCCTGCAGCCCCCTTTCTTCAGCCCTTAAGAGCCAGACTTTCGTTTGCGGTGATCGCTGTCATATTCACGATCCCGCGGCTGGTCACCGACGGCGCCAGAATATGCGCCGGGCTCCGCGTTCCCATCAGGATCGGCCCGACCGGAAGCGCGTTGTTGAGTTCTTTGAGCAAGGTCATGGAAAGATTCGCACTTTCCAGGTTCGGGAACACCAGCAGATTGGCCTCTCCCTTAAGGACCGAGTCGGGGATATAGCGCTCGCGCAGCCCCTGGTTCAGCGCCAGATCGCCCTGCATTTCACCTTCGACGATGAGATCCGGCGCGACGCGCTTGAGCTTGTCATAGGCGGCTTTCATCTTGTCTGACGACGCCCCCTCGCGCGAGCCAAAGTTCGAATAGCTCAACAGCGCTGCCTTGGCTTCAATATTGAAGCGCTTGAGGTGGTCGCGGGCCTGAAGCGTGATCGATACGATCTCGTCAGCGCTGGGGTCCATGTTCACATAGGTATCGGCAAGGAAAAACGCTCCGCGCGGCATAATGAGCATCGAAAGAGCCGAAACGTCCGAAACGCCGTCCGACAGCCCGATGACGGATTTGATATCGCGCACGTGCTTGATGTAACGCCCCTGAAGACCGCATATCAGCCCATCGGCATCGCCGCGCTTGACGGCAAGCGCCCCGATGATCGTGGTGTTGGTGCGCACGATCGTCCGTGCCGTGTCGGGCGTCACGCCCGAACGACCGACAAGCGAATGGAATTCAGCGACATATTCCTTGTAGCGTGGATCGTCTTCGGGATTGATGATCTCGAAATCCTTGCCTGGAGTCAGTTGCAGCCCGAAGCGTTCGATGCGCTGTTCGATAACGAATGGCCGCCCGATAAGGATTGGCTGTGCCATTTCTTCCTCGAGAACCACTTGCGTGGCGCGCAATACGCGCTCGTCTTCGCCATCGGCAAAGGCGATCCGCTGGCCGGCACCCTTCGCCCGTTCGATCATCGGCTTCATCACCATGCCCGAACGGAAGACGAAGCGATTGAGGCTGTCCTTGTAGGCGTCGAAATCAGCAACGGGGCGCCGCGCAACACCCGTGTCCATGGCAGCCTTGGCCACAGCCGGTGCAATACGCAAGATGAGGCGCTGGTCGAACGGGTTGGGAATGAGGTAGTCGCGGCCGAACGTGGAAGGCGCGCCCGGAACCGACTCGAGCACCGGCTCATGCGCCAGCTTGGCGATGGCGTGCGCGGCAGCGGCCTTCATTTCTTCGTTGATCGTGGTCGCGCCGACGTCGAGTGCCCCGCGGAAGATGAACGGAAAGCACAGGACGTTGTTGACCTGGTTGGCATAATCGGACCGCCCCGTGCAGATCATGGCGTCCGGACGCTCTTCCTGAGCGATTTCGGGCATGATCTCCGGCACCGGGTTGGACAGCGCAAGGATCAGCGGGTTTTCCGCCATGTCCTTGAGCATTTCCCGCTTGAGCGCACCGGCAGCGGAAAGTCCAAGGAAAATATCGGCCCCCTGCATCACTTCGGCCAGCGAGGTCTTGTCGCTATCCTGGGCGAAGGCACCACGCCAGCGATCGACCGAATTGTCGCGCCGCGTCGTCACCAGCCCCTCACGGTCGGCAACCCAGATGTTTTCCCGCTTGGCCCCAACGGCCATCAGCATGTTCAGGCAAGCGATAGCCGCGGCACCCGCGCCGGACGTGCAAATCTTGACCTTGGAAATGTCCTTGCCGGCGATCCTGAGCCCATTGAGAACAGCAGCCGCAACAATAATGGCCGTACCATGCTGATCATCATGGAAAACCGGGATCGGCATGCGCTCACGCAGCGCTTCCTCGATTTCAAAACAATCCGGAGCCTTGATGTCTTCGAGATTGATGCCGCCGAAAGAGGGCCACATCGGCGCAACGGTTTCGATGAACTTTTTTGGATCCTGCTCGTCAATCTCGATGTCGATGGAATCGATACCGGCAAACTTCTTGAACAGAACCGCCTTGCCTTCCATCACGGGTTTGGATGCCAGCGCACCGATATTGCCCAGCCCGAGCACCGCGGTCCCATTCGAAATAACGGCCACGAGATTGCCGCGCGACGTATAAAGCGCCGCCGTTTCGGGATCCGCGGCGATTTCCTCACAAGGCGCCGCCACACCGGGCGAATAGGCAAGCGCAAGATCGCGTTGATTGGCCAAAGGCTTGGTCGGGGCAATTTCGATCTTGCCCGGCTTTGGATATCGGTGGAAATGCAGCGCGGCTTCTTTGAGTGCCTTCTGCGGATCGCGCGGTTCTTCCGTCATGCCGTCTCCTCGGATTAGCGGCGAGATACCTGCCACCAATCGCGACAAAATGGAAGGCTTGCTGAGCTAACTTTTCCGCACGCAGGAAATTGGCCGTGCGGCCCGACCGGCAGAACCCCGATTCAGGCGGCCAGACCCGGCTCCAGATTGCTTTCCCGACCGGCTGGCCGCAGAGCATTCGCCAGGACAAGAAACGACGACAATTTCATGGGAGGGGCGAAAAGGTAGCCCTGCGCAAAAACGACGCTCTTGGACCGCAGATAAAGCGCCTGCTCCTGGGTTTCCACCCCTTCGGCGATGATCTCGATGTCGAGCTCACGAGCCATCGAGATGAGCCCATCGACCACCGGCACGGGCTGGGTAGCGTCCTTGATCATTTCAACGAAAATTTTGTCGATCTTGATGATGTCGATGCCAAGCGTCTGCAAATAGGCAAGATTGGAGTGCCCGGTGCCAGCGTCATCCATGGCGATCCGCGCGCCGAGCTTGTGTAGCGCGGTCATGACCCTGTTGGCGGCGTTGCGATCGTCAAGCGGCCTGCGCTCTGTAATTTCGAAAACGAGCTGACGATAGGAAATGCCACTGCCCTCAAAGACAGACTGGACGTCTTCCACGATCGAACCATCGCGGAAATGACCCTCGAATAAATTGATCGACACCTTGAAATCCGGCACCTCACGGCAGATGTCTTCAAGGTCGTAACGGACCTGTTCCATCAGGCTCAGGGTCATGGGAATGGCCAGGCCGGACATTTCCGCGTAGTCGATAAAAGCGCCGGGCGGAATAACCTCACCGTTTTTTTTCACCCATCGAATGAGAACCTCGCACCCCGTCAGCTTCCCGGTCTTGAGGTTGATGACCGGCTGATAATAGGGCTTCATTTCCCCCGCGATGATAGCGCGCTCGAGATCGAATGCGACAATGTCAGCCTTGCGGGCGTATTGGATCGCGAGCACCAGAATGAGCGCGCCCAGAAAGCACGCCGCCACGGTAAAACCGATGTCGAGCGATGAATAATCCGATCGAACTTCGGAAAATAAAACGCCGGCCTCTGCCTTGAGTGGTATTTCTCCGGCAAAAGACCGTGCGAACAGATATTCAGACCGGCTCGATCCCTGGCCGATCCGCGCATCACCACGCAGCAGTATCGACGTGCCGCTTGTCAGCGCCACCTGCAAATAGCTGATCTGGCCCAGCAGCGGCACGTCGTTGCGCATGAGCATGGGAGAGGCCAGGACGAACGCTGAAACGGTCCGTTCGCGCCCGAATGCTTGGGTTATCTTGAGCAATGGCGTCTCGTTGCCGTCGATCTTGATGACGCTCAGCGTTTCGGTGTGCCCAGGAATTGTAAGGCTTTCCGAAAGTACGCGATACTGCACCGCGCGGTCGAATGCCGAGCAGTATTGCACCCCGTCACGGTTCTCAACGACGACCTGACGCAAGAACGGATTGGCTTCGAGTTCGCTGTTGACGTTCTGCACGAAGGTCGCGGCACACAATGAGGGGCTGTTTGCCAGAATGCGTCTGAGCGATTGAATTCCCTCGTGAACGGTAAGCTGGGAGTCATGGGTGATGGCATCGACTGTGGTCTGCAGCGCGGTTGTTTCCCGCGCCATCACATAACCGTCGATCACATGATCGACCGCCACCACCGGCAGAAATGCCAGCAGCGCAACGACGAGCAGTACAATTTGTGAAAAACGCGACCGCAAAAAAATGCCCGGAAGTATCGAACCCTCAAATTCGATCCTACCGGGCAACACTTTAACTGCGCATTAAGCCTGGCGTATTTACGCCGCGTTCGTCAGGCGTTCTTCTTGTCCGCCGGTAAATTCAGCCGCAAATGAAGTTCGCGCAACTGCCGGGGTGACGCATCACTGGGCGCGCCCATCAGCAGATCCTCGGCCTGCTGGTTCATCGGAAACAGCGTGATCTCGCGCAGGTTCTGGACGCCGCACAAAAGCATCACGATCCGGTCGACACCCGCCGCCATGCCACCATGTGGAGGCGCGCCGTACTGGAACGCGCGATAGAGTCCGCCAAACCGGTCTTCGACGTCCTGACGCGATAGTCCCACTTTCTCGAAGGCGGCAACCATGGTTTCGGGTTCCTGGTTACGGATCGAGCCCGATGCGATTTCAAAGCCGTTGCAGACGGCGTCGTACTGGTACGCCTTGATCGACAGCGGGTCTTCGCCATCGAGAGCCTCGCGCCCCCCCTGCGGCATGGAGAATGGATTGTGGGCGAATTCCAGCTTCTTTTCTTCTTCATCCCATTCATAGAACGGAAAATCGACTATCCAGCACAGCGCGTAGCTGTCGAGGTCGAGAAGTTCGAGATCGGTACCGACCTTGGTGCGGGCCGCACCGGCAAAGCTGTGGAACTTGGAGGGCACACCACAGACGAAAAACACGGCATCGCCGTCCTTCAGTCCGAGTTGGCTGCGAATGGCGTCGGTGCGCTCCTCACCGATGTTCTTGGCAATCGGCCCCGAACCTGCGCCATCCTTGAAGAAGATGTAGCCCAGGCCCGGCTGGCCTTCGCCCTGTGCCCAGGCATTCATGCGGTCACAGAACGCACGCGACCCGCCGGTCGGTGCCGGGATGGCCCAGACTTCAACCTTGGGATCACCGGCGATCTGGTTGGCGAAGACCTTGAACCCCGAGTCGCGGAAATGTTCGGTAACGTCTTCCATCTCGATCGGGTTACGCAGATCGGGCTTGTCGGAGCCATATTTGCGGATCGCCACATCATAGGGAATACGCGGGAACTCCTGCGTGACCTTCTTGCCTTCGGCAAATTCCTCGAACACACCCCGGATCACCGGCTCCATGGTATCCCAGACTTCTTCCTGGGTCACAAAGCTCATTTCAACGTCAAGCTGATAGAATTCGCCCGGCAGACGATCGGCACGTGGATCTTCGTCGCGGAAGCACGGGGCGATCTGGAAATAGCGATCGAACCCGGCCACCATCAGCAATTGCTTGTATTGCTGCGGCGCCTGCGGAAGGGCAAAGAACTTGCCCGGATGAATGCGGCTGGGCACCAGGAAGTCGCGCGCGCCTTCGGGCGACGACGCCGTAAGGATGGGGGTTGAATACTCGGCGAACCCGATATCGGACATACGCCGGCGCATCGCCGAAATGATCTTGGTGCGCTTGACGATGTTGGCATGCAGCGTTTCGCGGCGCAGGTCGATGAAGCGATAGCGCAGACGCGTGTCTTCGGGATAGTCGGGCTCACCGAACACCGGCAGAGGCAGCTCGGCAGACTTGCCCAGCACTTCGATGTCGCGAATGAACACCTCGACCTCGCCCGTGGGCAGGTTCTTGTTGATGGTTTCGGGCGTGCGCGCCTTAACCTCGCCATCCACCCGGATGACCCACTCGGCGCGGACACTTTCGACCAGCTTGAATGCAGGCGAATCCGGATCGATTACGCACTGGGTCAGCCCGTAATGGTCACGCAGGTCAAGAAACAGCAATCCGCCATGATCTCGAATGCGATGCACCCATCCTGACAGGCGGACGGTCGAGCCGACATCTGCCTTGTTGAGCTGGGCACAGGTGTGCGAACGATAGCGATGCATCACAACAGATCTTTCGAGTACGGAGTGGGAATTTGTGCCGGAAAAGCGCATGTGAAGTGTCCAATGTCAAGCATGATGCGCCTTGGCACTTTGCGGCGGGACGACAATGCTGATAACAGACATCCCATTATTTTTGAACTGGATACCGACTCAATGCAGGTCATCACTTCGACGCGGGCGCTGGAAGCGTTCTGCAAGGACGCTGCGACCTATGATTTCGTGACCGTCGATACTGAATTCTTGCGCGAAACGACTTATTGGCCAAAGCTCTGCCTCATTCAGGCTGCCACCACCGACCGGGCGGTCATCATCGACCCCCTCGCCGATGACATCGATCTGGCGCCGTTCGCTGAACTTCTTGCAGATCGGCACGTGACAAAAGTGTTCCACGCCGCACGGCAGGACATCGAAATCTTCGTAAAGCTGTTCGGGGTCGTGCCCCACCCCATCTTCGACACGCAGGTTGCCGCCAGCGTGTGCGGTCATGGCGATTCGGTGTCCTACGACAATCTGGTGCGCTCGGTGGTCGGCGAGCAGATCGACAAGAGTTCACGCTTTACCGATTGGTCGCATCGTCCGCTGACCGAAAAGCAACTCACCTATGCCCTGGCGGACGTCACCCATCTGCGCGACATCTACGCCCAATTGCGCACCGAGATAGACAAAACCCGTCGCGGCGCATGGGTAGCCGACGAAATGGCCGTACTCGAAAGTATCGACACCTACATCATTCAACCCGAAGTTGCATGGAAGCGGGTGAAGGCTCGCGTCAATAAACCCCGCGATCTCGCCGCTCTGCAGGCTATTGCCGCCTGGCGCGAACGCCGTGCACAGGAAAACGATCAACCGCGCGGCCGCATCCTCAAGGATGACGCCATCGCCGAATTGGCTATCCAGCGGCCCACCTCCCCTGACGCCTTCGAAAAGCTCCGGGCCGTTCCGCGTGGCTACGGCCGGTCCTCAGCTGCGGCAGAATTGATTGCCGTCATCAAGTCGGTGGAAGCGGCAGACAAATCGAGCCTTCCCAAGATTGCCGAGCGCCCGCGCGGGCCCTCGCCGAAAGGTGCGGTCGGCGACCTGCTCAGGGTCTGGCTGAAAGCCGTTGCAGATACCAATGGTGTAGCAACCCGCATAATCGCCAGCTCCGACGACATCGACGCCATCGTGCTCGATGACAACGCCGACGTCCCTGCCCTCAAGGGCTGGCGCCGCAAGCTGTTCGGTGAAAAGGCCCTTGCGATCAAGCACGGCCGTTTGGCGCTGGCCGCCACACGCAAGGGTGTGGTCGAAGTGCCTGTGGACCTCGTCGACGAATAAGGGTCAGTCGACCCTTATCGTGCCATCCTTGAAGCCTGCTTCTATGGCGAGCTGGCGCTGACGCCCATGCATCCTGTCCCCGTCAAGAAACGCCAGATCTGTCGGCAAGCGCAATTCCAGCGTCTTGCCATCCACCGTGAACCGCGTCCGCGGCAAAATGCCCGGCATGGCTGCCGCGAGGGGATAGGCGACCCGGAAATAGGCAGCGATCAGCCGCGCCCTCGGCCCAAGATTCTTGCCAGCGAGCTCCAGCAATTTGGCGTTGGCGCTCTTTTGCTTGAACCCCATGTACCGGAACGCCAACGTTTGGGCGAGAAAGGCACGACCGGCATGGCTGATCCCGACAATGTCGGAAAACGCCACCATCTGGATACTTTGTTCACCCCGATAGTCAGGATGCGCCCGCCATCCGATGTCGGAGATGTAGCAGGCCGCCTTGCGCAGCCTTTCCTCATCGGTGGTTTCCTGGACGCCGATCAGATTGAACAACTCGCCGCTGCCATCAATAAGGTCGCCTGAAAACTCCGGCGCCCGGGAACGCAACATCGAAATCTCTTCAGCGGCCTGCAGCAGGGGATCGATTCCCTTATCCGCATCCGCAAGCCTGTCATAAAGATAACCTTCTCGAACGCCCTGGGCCGAAAAGACCACTTCATCGAACTCTCCGGCCCGCAACACTTCGGCCAAGACCGCAGCGCCATAAGGCAGAAGGTCTTTTCGAGATCCCGACACCGTCTCGATGCCCTTGACCAGTTTCTTGTCGCCATTGCCCTCGATAAGGGCATCGCAAAGCGGCAGGATGTCAGCTGTGCGCACCACATAGTCCTGCACCATATGCAGCGGATAGTTGCACCGGGCCTGATGCAACTTGGCCAGCGCACGCCAAGTGCCGCCGATGGCTGCGAAAGACTTGTGCTTTCCGCGATCGAGCAGTTTTGAAGCCTGGAGACGATCCTTGATGATGCCCGACGCCTTGCTGGGGGTCATCTGGGTATCGTCCTGCAGCCGGATGACACCCAGCTCGTGGGTCTCCCCACCCGTATCGTGGCCGCCATCCACCATGGCCAACTCGAGGCTCCCGCCGCCCAGATCGCCCACTACACCCATGAACTCGGGCATGCCTGAGACCAACCCGAGGGCCGCATAGTGGGCTTCTTCGGCTCCACTGAGCACCCGGACCGGCACGCCAATGATGTCTTCAACGGCTCGCGCGAATTCGGGTCCGTTTTCCGCCTCCCGGGTCGCCGATGTCGCGATGGCGTAGATATCGCCGACTTCGGTCAAACGGCAGACAAGCGCAAACCGACGGATCGCCTTGAGAGCGCTGGCCATCGAGGTCTCGGCCAGCCGTCCCGTTGCCGCGACCCCGCGTCCAAGCGTGCTCGCAGACTTCTCGTTGTAGAGAACGGTCAGAGCGCGCGTGAGGCGCTCATAAACGACGAGACGCACCGAATTCGAGCCGATATCGAGCACCGCGACAGGCTTGGCGCCGGCAAGGCGCCCTTGGCCAGCGGGATCGGACTCAAGGCTCCAGAATCGAATCAAAGATCACTGTCCTCGTCGTCGCTGTCCCCGTGCAATGCGCTGCCGCGCCCTGACAGAGACGGATTGGTCATGAAGTAGTCATGGGCATTAAACGATTCTTCTCCCTCACCCGGCGTTATTCGCTGCGCCGTTCCGTCCGGCAAGACTTCCCAGCTTTGCTGGTTGTCGCGAAGATTGGCCACCATGATGCGGTCGAGGATCTGCCTGTGAACGGTCCGATTCTTTATCGGTACCAGCGTTTCAACGCGCCAGTCCAGATTGCGCGGCATAAGATCGGCCGACGAAATATAGACCGCCGCCTCGCGTGACGGCATCTCGCCCCCATTGCCGAAACAGTAGATGCGGGAATGTTCAAGGAAGCGCCCGACGATCGACTTGACGCGGATGTTCTCGGAGAACCCTGGAATTCCAGGGCGCAGACAGCATATGCCGCGCACAATCAGCTCGACACTGACGCCAGCCTGGCTGGCTTGGTAAAGCGCATCGATCAGCTCGGGATCAACCAGTGCGTTACATTTGAACCAGATGGCAGCAGGCTCTCCCCGTCTGGCCAGGTCGATCTCGGTAGCAATGTGCTCCATCAATGTCGCGCGCAGCGAGAACGGCGAAATCGCAATGGCTTCGAGTTCGCTGGGCCGCGCATAACCGGTGATGAAATTGAAAACCCGCGCCACGTCACGCGTGATGATCGGATCGGCGGTGAAATAGGAAAGATCGGTATAGATCTTGGCAGTTACCGGGTGATAGTTGCCCGTCCCGACGTGACAATACGAGACAAGCTTTCCCTTCTCGCGCCGCACGACCTGGCTGAGCTTGGCATGGGTCTTGAGCTCGATGAACCCGAAAACCACCTGTACGCCGGCCCGTTCGAGATCGCGCGCCCAGCGAATATTGGCTTCCTCGTCGAACCGGGCCTTGAGTTCAACCAGCGCGGTCACCGATTTGCCCATCTCGGCGGCCGCAATCAGGGCCTTGACGATGGGGGAGTCCTTGGACGTGCGGTAAAGCGTCTGCTTGATCGCCACCACGTCCGGATCGCGCGCCGCCTGGGCGACAAACTGCGCGACGACGTCAAAACTCTCGTAAGGGTGGTGGACGACGATGTCCTTTTCCTGGATCGCCGCGAAACAATCGCCATGATGGTCGCGGATACGCTCAGGAAAGCGAGCGTGGTAACGCGGAAATTTCAGCTCCGGCCGATCCAGGTCGCAGATCTTGCCCGCATCGGCGAGCGCCATGAAACCCTCGACCTCAAACGTATCCTCAGCCGATATCCCCAGCTCTTCGGCAATCAGCCGCTTGAGCGAGCGCGGCATCGACCGCTCGATTTCCAACCGGATCACCTGTCCCCGACGCCGCTGGCGCAGGGCCGATTCAAATTCGACGACCAGATCGGCCGCCTCGTCATCGATTTCGATCTCGCTGTCGCGGACAATGCGGAAAGATCCGTGCCCGACAATGTTGTAGCCGGGAAAAATCTTGTGGAAGAACAGCTGGACCATCGTCTCGACGGTAACCATTTCGACCCGCCGGTCCGAGATCGCCTTGGTGGGCAGCTTGATGAAGCGATCGAGATTGGCAGGAATGCGCACCAGCGCGGTCAGCCGTGAATTGTCCGTCGCCCGATCAAGCTGGAAGGCCAGAGAGAACCCCAGATTGGGGATGAAGGGGAAAGGATGGGCCGGATCGATGGCGATCGGGGTCAGCACCGGAAAGATTTCTTCCCGGAAGATTTTCTGCAGAAACTCCACCTGCTCGGATGTTAGATCGGCCGCTTCAAGCAGGACGATGTTCTGCTCGAACAGTTCCTCGCGTATCGACTGCCACTGATCCTGCTGCTCGAGGTGGAGATGCTGGGCGAGCGTCGTGATCTCCTCGATCTGCTCGCTCGGTGTCATGCCGTCAGCGCTCTCGCGCGGCAGGCCCGCGCGCAATTGCCCCTTCAGGCCCGCGACGCGCACCATGAAGAACTCATCGAGGTTGTTGGCCGAGATGGAAACGAATCGTAATCTTTCCAGCAAGGGATGATTGGGATTGGCGGCTTCTTCGAGCACCCGCATGTTGAACTGCAGCCAGCTCACTTCGCGGTTTACGAACCGTGCGGGGCTCGTGCGCAGTGCCTCGATATCGGGCGCAGCCTCGTCCGTTGAGTGCTGCTCATAAGCCATATCGTCCATTCCTCACCTTTCCAGTTCGGCTAGCGTTCCGAGCGAATTGCAAGCGCCTCGGCCGCAATGGCCCGCGTGATAGCCCGGCCGCGTGATAGCGACATCCTGTCGAGCAGTTCCACCAAAGCGACAACCTCTTCCGATGAGCGCTCCATGCGGCCCACCAGGTAGGAGATTACTTTCGGATCGACCGACAACTGCCTGTCGGCGAACAATTTCACGAACATCTGCGACAACAAGATGTCATCGGGGGCCGTGAGCGAAAAGTGCGCGGCCAGCCTGGCCCGCGATTTGACGTCGTTTGTCCTGTACGGCCATTCACCAACCTGCGTTCTTGCCGTCATCAAAATCGGCCGCTCGTCCCGCATCGATTGGTTGAGCAGGTGAAAAAGCCCTGCCTCCTCATACCCGTTCCGATCCGTATCTTCCACCAGAACCGGCTGCTGACCACCCGAAGTGGCCAGCGCTTCGACATCGTCGGCGCTGGCAATAACGGCCCCGGCTCGCTTGGCCCATATCCGCGCCAGATGGGATTTCCCCGACTTGGCAGCACCAACGAGCAGCGTCATGGGCGCCGCCCAGCCCGGGAAAGCCATGACATGGGCGAAAGCCAGCTCGTTCCCCGCGCACACCATGAAATCATCCTCGGTCTGGGCAACGTCATGCCCAAGATCGAGGATAAGCTGTTCCTTTGTCAGCGGCGACAAGGCGCTAGGAGATTTCTTTTGGGCTTGCATCGGCGCTAGCCTTTTGCGGAGCAATCATTGCTGTCGTCGAAGAATCGTAGATTGGGCTCTGTTTGTACTTGCGAACCGCCCAGCGAACCAGAACGCCACAGATGGCCGCAAGCGGAACGGCAATCAAGACCCCCAGCGCCCCGAACAGAACGGCGAAGGCAAAAAGCGAGAACATCAGCCAGACGGGGTGAACACCAATGCTCGACCCGACGAGCTTTGGATAAAGGATATTGCCCTCGAGAAACTGGCCGACGAGAAAAATCGCCAGGATCACAGCCATCATGGGCCAGTCGGGCCAGAATTGCACGAGTGCAATGCCCATCGAAAGAACGAACCCGATAAGCGCGCCGACATAGGGGATGAAGCTGAAAAGGCCAGCCATCAGCCCGATGGCAAGACCGAAGCTCAGCCCGGCCAGCGACAGCGACACCGCATAAAAGACTGCCAGTATCCCCACCACGGCACCCTGGCCGCGCACGAAGCCGGCGAGGGCAATGTCCATGTCCTTGAACAGTGCGTGCATTTCAGCACGGTGCGCAGGCGGGAACAGGCTGTCCACGCTTGCCACCATCCGGTCCCAGTCCAAAAGCAGGTAGAAGGCCACCACCGGGGTAACGATCATGACGCCGATCGTATTGATGATGCTCATCGATTGCTGCATCACCTGCCCCGTAAAGCCGGTGAGCATGCCGATGCCATCGGCAAACATCTGTTCGATGCCCCGTTCGAGTTCCTGCATCCGCTCGGGACCGAGCCACTGCTCGAGCCTCGGAATCATGTTCTCGATGAACACCTGCAGTTGCTGCACGTAAGTCGGAATGTTGCGCGCCAGCCCGAAGGCTTGCTGGAGCAGGAGCGGAACGATCAACAGGAAAACCGCAAGCAGCGCTAGCACCGCCAGCACCATCACGATCAGCGTGGCAAACCCGCGATGCACCTTGCGGCTCTGAAGCCAGTCGACGAAGGGGTTGAGCAAATACGCCAACGTGATGCCGAGCACGAACGGCAGCAGAATGCCGCGGAAGACCCACAACAGCACGCCCAGAATGACAAGCAGTGCGATCCAGAACGTAATCTGGTTCTTGAGTGACATGGCAGTCCTTGCGCGTAGCGTTGTGAGCCGGTATCAGCCTTTCGAGATACAGAGCCCGACCGGGCCGATCAACGTTAATCTGATGCCGACCTTCATGACGGCGCCTCACCGGGGATGGCGTATTTAAATGTCCGACGATGCAAACCTGCCCTCGAATGGCCTTTCGTACAAGCAGGCCGGAGTCGACATCGACGCCGGAAACGCCCTTGTCGAAGCCATAAAGCCGGCGGTCAAGTCAACCCGCCGCCCCGGCGCCGATGGGGAAATCGGCGGCTTTGGCGGCCTGTTCGATCTCGAGGCCGCAGGGTTTACCGACCCGGTTCTGGTTGCCGCCAATGACGGCGTCGGCACCAAGCTTCGCATCGCCATCGAAGCAGGCATCCACGATACCGTCGGCATCGATCTGGTCGCCATGTGCGTCAACGACCTCGTCGTCCAGGGTGCCGAGCCGCTGTTCTTCCTCGATTACTTCGCTACCGGGGCGCTCGACGTCGCCCAGGGAACGGCCATTGTCGAAGGCATCGCTGAAGGATGCCGTCAGGCCGGCTGCGCGCTGATCGGCGGAGAAACCGCAGAAATGCCCGGCATGTATCACGGTGGCGATTACGATCTCGCCGGATTTGCCGTCGGCGCCGCCGAACGCGGTGCGCTCCTGCCCCGCGCCGATATTGGGCCGGGCGACAAGCTCGTTGCCATCGCTTCGTCCGGCGTCCATTCCAACGGTTATTCTCTGGTGCGCAAGATCGTCACCATGTCCGGCCTCGACTGGTCCGACCCGGCACCCTTTGCTCCGGAAACCAGCCTCGGCGCCGCCCTGCTCGTGCCCACCAAAATTTACGTAAAGCCGCTGCTCGACGCGATCCGGTCCAGCCTCGATATCAAGGCGCTGGCCCATATTACCGGCGGCGGGTTTCAGGAGAATATACCCCGCGTCCTGCCCCAATCGCTGGCGGCACGCGTCGATCTCAACGCCGTTTCGACACCGAAGGTCTTTGGCTGGCTCGCCAGACAGGGCGGGATTGCCGAACGCGAAATGCTGCGCACCTTCAATTGCGGTGTCGGCATGCTCGTTGCCGTTAGCGCCGAGGATGCCGAAGCGCTGGTCACCAGGCTCGAAAACCAAGGCGAATCGGCCAGCATCATCGGCGAACTCGTCGAGCGCAGCGGCGATGCCGTCGAATTTGCGGGTGCCCTCGCCCTATGAGCGGCAAAAAACGCGTCGCCGTATTGATTTCCGGTCGCGGCTCGAACATGACCGCGTTGATCGAAGCAGCAAAGGCGCCAGAATATCCGGCCGAAATCGTCGGCGTCTTCTCCAATCGCGCCGCGGCGCCCGGACTTGAAACGGCGCGCGCCGAAGGCATCCAAACGGCCAGCCTGGCGCAAAGCAGTTTTGAAAGCCGCCTCGATTTCGAGAACGCCCTGACAGAAATCCTTGAGGGATGGGCAGTCGATTACGTCTGCCTTGCGGGCTTCATGCGCATCCTGACAGCTGAATTCACGACGCACTGGCAGGGCAAGGCAATAAACATCCACCCCTCGCTCCTCCCGGCCTATAAGGGCCTCGACACCCACGCGCGGGCCATTTCCGATGGTGCTCTTGAGGCCGGGTGCACGGTCCATTTCGTAACGCCCGGCCTTGATGAAGGCCCTCCAATCTTGCAGGCACGGGTGCCCGTTCAACCCGACGATACCGCCGAAACGCTTGCGGCCCGTGTACTGGTGGAAGAACACAAGCTCTACCCTGAAGCTCTGCGCCTGCTCGCCTCCGGCGCGGTCACCTATCGCAATTGACGTCAAAAGCGGGTCGTTTCATCACCCGATTTGATGCATGCCATTTCCATTACTGCTTCGACATCGCGCCGGCGAAGGCGTAGCGTCGTTCTTTCCCATTTATTGGCATTAGATCATGGCGACTCGCGACTGGTTCTGGATCTTCCTTCTGGGAGGAATCTGGGGATTTTCCTTCATTTTCAACGCAATTCTGATCCGCGAACTCGGCCCTCTCTGGGTGTCGGCGCTGCGCGTCTGCATCGGGGCGCTGGGTTGCTGGGTGGCGCTGTTCGTCATGCGCAAGCCTCTCCCGCGTGACCCGGTTCTCTGGCTCAAGCTCGGTGCGCTGGGCTGGCTGGCCTATTCCATCCCGTTTGCGCTCTATCCGCTGGCCCAGGGGAGCCTTGCCAGCGGCGTCGCGGCGATCATCAATGCCCTGACCCCCATCATGACGGTCATCATCTCGCTGTTCTTCCGCGAGGGTGAGCGGGCCAGCGTGCTCAAATTCGTTGGTGTGGTCTGCGGATTTACCGGTGTTGCCATTCTTGCCTCTCCGGCTCTTGGCGAGGGTGGCACCTCGCAACTCTCGGCCATCATGGCATGCCTGGCTGCAACCATCTGTTATGCGCTTTCGCTCAACATCACCCGCAGCTTCAAAGGCGTGGAGCCTACCGCATTCGCGGTTATGGCCATGTCGGGTGCAGGGTTGAGTTCGGCCCTTGTGGCGTTGTTCTTTGAGGGGGCCCCGGTCATCACCTTGCCGGAAACCTGGCTGGCGGCGATGGGCATAGGGCTCGTGGCCACGACCTTCACATTCATCATCATGTACCGGATCCTGCCCCGGGTCGGTGCGACCAACTTTTCAACGGTCACCTTCCTGGCACCCGTATCGGCCATCATATTCGGCTTCCTGCTGCTCGGGGAAATCATCCTGCCCACGCACCTTTTGGGCATGCTGGCCATCTTCATCGGTCTGTTGATGATTGATGGCCGCCTGCCCCGCTGGCTGGGCATGCGCTCCCGTGCGGCCAGCTAGAGCGCTTCCAGGATAAGTGGGCACCACTTTTCCGGTTCCGAAGCGCGACAAAACAGAGGCTTAGAGCAACTGAAGCGATTCGAAGAAGCGCTGAAATGCTCTAGCTCCGGACAGGCTGAACCGGATCGCCCGGATTGGGCGGAATTTCCGGTTCGGGCGGACGCGGTATGGGGTCGGTCGGATCAGGAACGGGACTGTCCGGCGGTGGCGGAACCGGATCGGGCTTAGGCCCCGGAATCGGCGGGGTCGGATCGGGATTGGGAATAGGGTTGTCCGGTGGTGGGTTGGTCATGGCGACCTCCTTTCCCAACCAACGACAACCCTATCGCCTGTGTTCCCTGTCTATTCCAGTCCCAGCTTGGCTTTCAGGATTTCATTGACCGCCTGCGGGTTGGCCTTGCCCCCGGTCTGCTTCATGACCTGACCAACAAACCAGCCTAAAAGGCCCGGCTTGGTCTTGACCGCTTCGACCTGTCCGGGATTGCCGGCGATGATTTCATCGACGATCTTTTCTATCGCGCCGGTGTCGGAGACCTGCTTCATGCCGCGTTGTTCAACCAGTTCGGCCGGATCGCCGCCCTCGGTCCACACGATCTCGAACAGATCCTTGGCGATCTTGCCCGAAATCTCGCCCTTGGAGATCAACTCGACGATGCCGCCGAGCTGGTGGGCATCCATAGGACTGTCGTCGATGGAAAGACCTTCCTTCGAGAGGCGCCCGAAAAATTCGTTGATCACCCAGTTCGCAGCAAGCTTGCCGTCACGCCCCCTGGCGACGTCCTCATAGAAATCGGCATAGCGGCGGTCAGAGACCAGAACCGAGGCATCGTAATGAGTGACGCCATAATCCTTGACGAGGCGGGCGCTCTTTTCGTCGGGCAACTCCGGCAGGTTCTCTGCGAGCATTTCGATGAAGGCATCATCGAATTCGAGCGGCAAAAGGTCAGGATCGGGGAAATAGCGATAGTCATGCGCTTCTTCCTTGGACCGCATCGACCGGGTCGTGCCGGTCTTGGGATCGTACAGGCGTGTTTCCTGGTCGATCACCCCGCCATCCTCGAGGATATCAATCTGGCGGCGCGCCTCATATTCGATGGCCTGACCGGCAAAGCGGACCGAATTGACATTCTTGATCTCGCAGCGCGTGCCGAATTCGCCGCCCGGTCGGCGAACCGAAACGTTGATATCTGCCCGCATCGAACCCTGCTCCATATTCCCGTCGCAGGTGCCCAGATAGCGCAGAATGGTGCGCAGCTTTGAGAGGTAAGCCTTGGCCTCGTCCGCCGAACGCAGATCGGGCTTGGAGACGATCTCCATGAGCGCCACGCCCGAGCGGTTGAGATCGACAAAGCTCATATTGGGGTGCTGATCGTGGATTGACTTGCCGGCATCCTGCTCGAGATGCAAACGCTCGATGCCGATTTCGACCTCGCCGTCTTCACCGAGGTCGAGCATGACCTTTCCCTCACCCACTATCGGGTCCTTGAACTGGGAAATCTGATAGCCCTGGGGCAGATCGGGATAGAAATAGTTCTTCCGGTCGAACACCGAGCGCTTGTTGATCTTCGCCTTGAGCCCCAGCCCGGTGCGCACGGCCTGCCGCACGCACTCCTCGTTGATGACAGGCAGCATGCCCGGCATTGCGGCATCGACGAATGACACGTTGGAATTGGGCGCATTGCCGAATTTTGTGGACGAGCCAGAGAACAACTTCGATTCCGAGGTTACCTGCGCATGCACCTCCATGCCGATCACCATTTCCCAATCGCCAGTGGCGCCGGAGATGAAATATTTCGGGGTGGGCGTGCGTGTATCGACCAGTGTCATGGAGGCGAAAACCTGCTTGATTGCTCAGGCGCTAGACTGCGCGGAAATATGATGTCGGGGATAAAACAATTGATTGGGAAGCGCTAGTGGGCGGTGACCACGAGTTGCTTTTCCATGCGCACTTTTTCGATGCGCTGGCCCAACATGCGCGAAAATTTGATACCCCGCCAAACGATTCCGTACCCCTCACGGGCGTAAAACCGGATGGCGCCTCCATTTTCGGCATGGGTTTCAAGAACCGCAACATCGTGCCCGGCGCGGAAAACGTCCTGTTCCACGGCGCCGAGAAGCGCGCGGCCAATTCCATTGCGTTGATGGGCAGGGCTGACCCAGAGGTCGGAGATATAATCACTCATCGGTTCACGGGCGCCCCAGCCGACCAGTTCGCCATCATGATCGGCAACCGTGATGGCATCGCTGGCGGTGATGCAGAACAGCTGGAACGAAAGCTCGAGCGCAGCGCGCTCTGCGGCCACACCCTCTTCGGATTCCGGGCTGATGATGTGGCGCATGCTCGAATCCCAGGACGCAAAAGCCAGCTTGCCGAGCTTGTCCGCTTCGGCGATGGAGGCGCGGCGAAGGATCAGATTGTCGAGCATTTTCCTCAGGCGCTCTATTTTTTCCGGTTCCGGGCGATGATGATGCCCTTTTCGTAGTTGATGTTCCAGTCAATTAATGTGCGCCAGAGCAATTCGATCTGATCTTCATCGATATCGAGTTCCAGAGCCTGGGCACGCCGTTTGGCAACAATCGCCTCGATCCGGGCAGGATCGTTGGCTTCATGTGGGTCGGTCTTGATCTCGGCCATCCGCGTTACATAGGCATGCCGCTCGGCAAAAAGTTCGATCAGCGCGTGATCGATCCGGTCGATCTCAAAGCGTACATCATCCTTGGTTTCACATTCGGCTGGCAGTTTTGTGGCGGTCATGGCCGTGTCCCATCTAATATACGTGATGCAGGTGTGCATCGGCGGCCGATGATTTTCAACCACCTCATTCGCCCCACTTGCCTTCTGGGCTTTCCGGGCTTATCCGGATTGCTCATGTGTAATCTGTCTGAGCTCTGCTGAGGCCCGGCCGAATTAGGCTGGGCTGAAAATCGAACCGACCGACCGCCTGGCGCGATGCGGGCGGCACGGTTTTGTTTGACTGGCGGTCCCACCGCCCGATTTGCAGACAGACGTACATGGACATTTCCCGAGACGAACAGCGCGTGTTGCACGCGCTGGCCCAGGGCGGCTACATCCAGCCTCTCAAGGACGCACGCGGCAAGATCGCCGACATCGAGTGCTACAATCGAGACGGCTGGCTCTTGACCCAATGCGATTTGACGCTGTTCAAGAAACTGCGTCGCCGCAAGACCATTGCCTCTCAAGGTGGCGGCCCCTACCGCATAACGCGGCGGGGCATCATGCTGGTCCGCGGCCAACTGGATAACCGCTGATCAACTGCGCTGGACCGGCGGCACAGACCACCGCCGGTCCAGCGAACACCGGTTGTCGCTGAGCCATGAATGCTCCGCAGACAAGATCAGCTTGCGCTAATGCCGGGGCCCGTCCGAGAGCATCATCGCCATGTGCTCCCATTCCTGGGATACGGTGGGTGCGGTGCGGCGCTTGCCCGAGCGGCGATACCAGTAATCGGCATTGCCCATGTCGGCCTCGATCCAATGCAACAGGGCATGAACCCAATCGAAGGCTTCCACGCCCTCCATCTGCACGACGATCCGATGCGCCTCCTCCCATTCCGGCCCCATGCGGAATTCGCCCTTGCGGATCCACCACAGCGCCTGAAGCGGCATGCTGAGATCCTTGGGCGGAGCGGACCAATCCTGGGTGGTGAAGATATCGGACATGAGTTTCTAAAATACCGGAAAACTGTTGTAGGTGTGAGTTAGCCGCTAAGGGCTTTCAGTGCAACATGGTGACTCAACGCGCCCGCGGGAAGACCCTGATGCCAAGGGGACGCACGATGTCAGTCAACTGATCGGCGGAAACCTTGAGGCCCTCAAAGCTCGTGAGCTGGGTGACATCCAAGCCCAGCAATGTTGCATCGCGCAGATCGGCATTGTCGAGGATGGCACCATTGAAGTTCGCTTCTGAGAGATCGGAGCCGCGCATATCCGTGCTCGAAAGCGTCGTCTGGCGCAGATCGGCCTGACGCAGGCTGCACTCGGAAAATACGCAATCCTCGAGCCGCGCCTGCCGGAAACTCGACATGTCGAGCTGGGTACCGATGAACCGCACGCGGGAAACAGCGACCCGGCCCGAGGTTTTGGCAAACCGTGCATCCTCGAAATCAGCCCCCGCAGCCTTGCAATGCTTGAAAGTGGCATCGAAAAGGCTCGCCAGGCCGAATTTTGCCGTTGCCAGATTGCAGTTCTCGAACGTCGCCCCCCTCGAAATCGGCGCGCGAAAAATCGCAGCCCTGCCGGGTCTCGGCATCAAAGAACGAACAATTGGAAAATACCGCATCGGTGAAATTGGCGCCGCCGAACCATGCCCGCTCAAACGTGCAGTGCTCGAACTTCGCACCGGCCAGCTCGGCATCGGTCAGATGAGCGTCGCGAAAAACGCAATGGCGCGCATGCAGCGCGCCATCGACAAGATCGGACCAGTCTATCGCCGACAGATCGGCGTTCTCGACAGGCTTTTTGGCAAGGATCAGCTCTTCGAGCTTTCCCTGGGTCATTACCACCATTTGGCGGGGGCCAGATCGAGACCGGCGCTCTTTTCAATGACACGACCGGCGGCAAACAGCGTTTCTTCGTCGAACGGCTTGCCGATGAGCTGCAACCCGAGCGGAAGCCCCTGCCCGTCCTTGCCGGCGGGAACCGCGATGCCCGGCAGACCGGCCATGTTGACGGTCACCGTGAAGATGTCGTTGAGATACATCTTGACCGGATCGGCGTGCAGTTCCTGATCGGCGATGCCGAAGGCTGCAGAGGGCGTTGCCGGGGTCAGGATGGCATCCACACCGGCGTTGAAGGCGTCCTCGAAATCGCGCTTGATGAGCGTGCGGACCTTCTGGGCACGAACGTAATAGGCGTCGTAATAGCCGGCCGAAAGCACATAGGTGCCGATCATCACCCGGCGCTTGACCTCACGACCGAACCCTTCGGCGCGGGTCAACTCGTACATGTCGGTGATGTCCTTGCCCGAAACGCGCAACCCGTATTTGACGCCATCGTAGCGGGCGAGGTTGGACGAGGCTTCGGCGGGGGCGACGATGTAATAGGCCGGCAGCGCGTATTTGGTGTGCGGCAGGGAGATGTCCTTGACCGTCGCGCCTTCAGCCTTGAGCCATTCGAGACCCTGGCTCCAGAGCTTTTCGATCTCGGCGGGCATCCCCTCCATACGGTATTCGGCCGGAACGCCGATGGTGAGTCCCTTCACGCCCCGCTCCACGGCAGCGGCAAAATCGGGCACGGCCAGATCGACCGACGTCGAATCCTTGGGATCGAACCCGGCCATCGACTGCAGCATCAACGCCGTATCCTCAACCGTGCGGGCAATCGGCCCGGCCTGATCGAGCGAGGAGGCAAAGGCTACGGTGCCCCAGCGCGAGCAGCGGCCATAGGTCGGCTTGATGCCCACGGTGCCGGTGAACGCTGCAGGCTGGCGGATCGAACCGCCCGTGTCGGTGGCCGTCGCGCCGGCGCACAGCCACGCGGAAACCGCGGCGGCGGAACCGCCCGAGGAGCCACCGGGCACCAGGTCCTTGTTGCCGCCCTCCCCGCGCCAGGGATTGACCACCGGCCCGTAATAGGAGGTCTCGTTGGACGAACCCATGGCAAACTCATCCATGTTGAGCTTGCCCAGCATGACGGCGCCATCGGCCCACAGGTGTTCGGTGACCGTCGATTCATATTCGGGCTTGAAGCCATCGAGGATGTGGCTGGCGGCTTGGGTGTGGACGCCCTTGGTCGCAAACAGATCCTTGACGCCCAGCGGCACGCCCTCGAGCATGCCGTTGTCGCCGGACGCAATTTTCGCGTCGGACGCCTTGGCCATCTCACGGGCCTTGTCGGCGGTGACGGCGACATAGGCGTTGAGCTTGTCGTTGCCGGCCTCAATGGCCGAAATGTAGGAATCGGTGGCTTCGAGTGCCGTGAACTCCTTGGCAGCGATGCCATCGCGCAGGGCTTTAAGGCTCAGACGGGTAAGATCGGTCACGGATAAATCCTTAGATCAGGGCCTTTTCGTAAAAGGCCGAATATTCGCTATCGGGGTAATCGAGAAAGGCGCCGCAACGGGAAAAGCCACCGCGCTCGTAGAGCCGCCAGGCCGGCTCGAACCCGGCCACGTTTCCGGTTTCGAGCTTGAGCATTTTGACGCCCTTTTGCCGGGCAAGGGCTTCGATGGCATCGAGCAGCGCCACGCCAACGCGTTGGCCGCGCACTTCCGGCAAGGTGTACATGCGCTTGACCTCCGCCATGTCATCGCCGAACGTTTTCAGAGCGCCCATGCCCACCGGCTGCCCAGCCTCATCGCGGGCGATAAACACCGTGGTGTCGTCACCCGCCATCTGCTCGACGGTCATCTGGAACTGAAATTGCGGCGGCGACAACGGGTTGAGATAGGCGTTGAGCGCCTTGACCAGCGCCCGCACCTCATCGGTGAGCGGTGTCTCGATGGCAATGGTTGCGGCCACGGCCTACTCCACGACCTTGGGAACCATGAAGAAATTGTCTTCCGAAATCGGCGCGTTGGCAACAATCCTGTCGGCATAGCCGCCATCGGTCACCTTGTCTTCGCGGCGGCGCAGCGTCATCGGGGTCACCGAATTCATCGGCTCGACGCCCTCGACATCGACTTCGCCGAGTTGCTCGACGAAACCGAGAATGGCGTTGAGTTCACCCTCATAGGCGGCGACCTCGTCTTCGGTGATCCGGATGCGGGCCAGACGCCCGATGCGTCTTACTGTATCGGCGTCGACCGACATAGCCATCTCCTAGCAAACATTTTGTTGAATGGGCTTTTAGCAATGGGCGTCCGGCAAACGCAATCGGCAAATCCGCCCATCGAAGGGCTTTATACGCCCGATTGGTTCTTCTTACACTTCCACGGCCAGCCGCGGCTCAAGAACGATCAGGCCTGTCTGGCCCAACTTGGGTGCAAGCGTCTCGAAAGCCGCATCGATCTCTCCATCGTCGACCGCTAGCGCGATGAGGCGCGGCCGGTCGATATCGAGCAAGGCTGTGCCATGCGCCGCGCATTGGGCGCCCGATCCTGCGAGAACGATAACACCATTGTCCGCAAACCGAGACCACTGCGCCCCTGCCCCGGCATCTTCGAGAACCAGCAATCCTTCATCGACCGAATAGGCAACAAGCCCGCGCGCGCCCAAACGGTAGAGATCGAGCCCCTCATCGCCCGCTTCCTGGTCGATCAGCCGCGTGCGGCGGCGCGGGCGCCATGCCAGTGGATCGAACTGGGCGAGATCGGGACTCTGGGCCGAAATGACGGTCTGGGCTCCAGCGATCAGTTCTGTGCGGTCGATCCCCTCGGGCGCGCCCTCGACATAGGTCACGATAATCCGTCCCCCGATCTGGATGCGAAAGGTCATGTTGGCAAACCAGGTGATCTTCATTTGAGCCATTTCCCTTGCCAGTGCCGCGCAAACTGCTGATAAGCCGACAGACAGCTCTCCGCAAGGAACCACGCGATGACCGATACTCCCTACCCCCTCGCTGACCTGCATCCTGCCGGCAAGCTGATGGGGCTCGATCTGGGGACAAAAACCATCGGAGTGGCAATATCCGATTCCCTGCGCATGGCGGCTTCGCCAATCGAAACCATCAAACGCACCAAATTTACCGCCGATGCCGAGCGCCTGCTGACCCTGATCGCCCAGAACAATGTGACTGGGATCGTCATGGGCCTGCCGCTCAACATGGACGGCACCGAAGGCCCCCGGGCTCAGTCGGCAAGGGCGTTCGTTCGGAACTTGAAGCAAAAAACCGATCTGCCGATCGTGTTCTGGGATGAGCGCATGTCCACGATGGCTGTTACCCGCACCATGCTGGAAGCCGATCTGTCGCGCGCCAAGCGAGCCGAAGTCGTCGACAAGCTGGCCGCAAGCTACATCCTGCAGGGTGCGCTGGACCGTTTACGCCGCAACTGAGCGCCGCATCGCACCGGGCGGTTTGCCGAAATGCTGCCGGAAGGCCCGGCTGAAGGCAGCCTCGGATCGATACCCCGCCTCCCGCGCCACCGAAGCCAGCGGGTCGGTGCTTTCCATGAGACGCGCCCGCGCCAGATGCAGCCGCCATTGGGCGAGATAAGCCATGGCTGACTGCCCAAGCCGCGCGCTGAACCGCGCCGAAAAGGCAGAACGCGACATGCCCGCCTGCCTGGCCAGTTGCGTGAGGGTCCAGTCGGTTTGCGGGTAACGATGAATCGCCACCAGCGCGCGTCCCAATTGCGGATCGCGCAGCGCGGCAAGCCAACCCTGTTCGCTCTCGGGCGCGGAATCGAGCCAGGCCCTGATGGCCTGGATGACGAGAATATCGGCCAGCCGCGTCATCACGATTTCACCGCCCGGCTTGAGCGCACTCGCCTCTCGCGCAATCAGCCCCAGCGTGCTCCCCACCCAGTCACCCAGAGATTCGTCCCAACCGTCGATACGAATGATGCGAGGCAGGGTGCTCATCATGCGTTGGCCCGCAACGCTATCGAACTGAACGACGCCCGCCATCGCCCGCGTCAGTTCACCGCCGCCGCCATAGGTCATCAATTCATAGCGCTCGCTGATTTTCTCGACCGGCAGATCAAACAGCGGTACGGCGCGCGCATCTGCATCGCTCAGCAGCCGAAAGCTGTCGCCATGTGGGATCAGCACCATGGTGCCTGCCGATAGCGGAACGCTCTCTCCATCGATTTCAGCAATGCAGCGTCCGGCGGTGACGATCACAAAGATCATCGAATCCACCAACCTTGGCATGATCAGCCCCCAGGGTGCAGTCATGGTGGCGCGGCAATAAAGCGTTCCGGTGAGCCGCAACATATGCAGGACTTCTCCAAGCGGGTCGGCCAGCGGTGCGGGTTGAAAACAATCATCCATACCAGAGAGCCTAGACCGACAACCTCAGAACGTCCAGTCATTTGGACGTTCTGCAAATACGCACGGATTTTCCATCATTGATCGTCCAACTGCTCCCGGCGATATTGGCAACATCGTTAGCAGGAGAGAAGAAATGACGTTCGACAACCCCATTCTCGTCATTGGCGCGACCGGCAAGATCGGCTCACGCGTCGCCAGCCGTATGGCCGCGTTGGACCATGCCCACCGCGCGGTTTCGCGCTCCACCAACCCTGCCTTCAATTGGGAGGACCCCGCGACCTGGGCAGACGCAATGCGCGGCATGCGCAGCGCGTTCGTGACCTACGTACCCGACCTCGCCGCGCCCGGCGCACCTGAAGTCGTCGAACACCTTGCCGCCGTGGCCAGAGCAGAGGGACTGCGCAAGATTGTCCTCCTCTCGGGCCGTGGCGAACGCGGAGCCGAACTTTCCGAGGACAGATTGAGCCGGAGTGGTCTTGATTATGCTGTCGTTCGCGCCAGTTGGTTCAATCAGAACTTCGATGAAGGCATGCTGCTGCCGTCCATCCTTTCGGGCACGCTTGCCCTGGCCGCCGGCGACAAACTCGAGCCCTTCGTCGATGCCGACGACATTGCAGACGTGGCCGTCGCGGCACTGCTCGATGATCGGCACAACGGCCATACCTATGACGTGACCGGACCACGGCTCATGACCTTTGCCGATGCCGCGAGCGAAATAGCCGCAGCGGCCGGACGCGCAGTCAATTACGTCCCGCTCAGCATCGAAGACTTCCACGCCGCATTGCTGGCTGAAATGGGCAGGGCCGAAGCTGACCTGCTGACCAGTATCTGCGCCGAAGTGTTCGACGGGCGCAATGAATGGGTGGGCGACGGCGTCCAGAAGGCACTGGGGCGCGAACCGCGTGATTTTGCGGATTACGTGCGCAACGCGATCGCCAAGGGCGCATGGCGGCAGGCTGCATGATGGAGCGACTGGAAACCATCTATCTTTTGGCCGCCGGCGCTGTCGCGCTCCTGATCGGGCTGGGAATGGTCGCCCTGCCGGACCCCTTCTACGCAGGCTATGGCATTGATCCGGCAGCATCGACCGATCTGGCAAACGAGTTGCGTTCGCCGGGCCTTTGGTTTGTATTGGTCGGTGCCACCATGGGGCTCGGTCCCTTCCGGCCCGGTCTGGGCCGCATCGCGCTTGGTATCGCAGCGGCATTCTATCTCAGCTACGCTGCGGCGCGCGGCGTTTCCTTGGTTCTTGATGGCCTCCCCGGCTCGGGAATGTTGCTAGCAATGATGTCCGAACTTTTGCTCGGTACAATCGGCGCGCTGCTTGTTTGGCGACGACGATCCACCCGGAGATGACAAAGGCGCTGTCATCGCACCGCAACGCATGCACGATAAGGCCAACCAACGGAGAACGATATGACCTATTTCGCGGGCATACTGGCCACGCTGGCCTTCATCACCAGCGCCATCATGGCAGGTTTTTTCTTTGCCTATTCCATCTCGGTGATGTGGGGCCTGGACGCGGCGGCGCCAGCTTCTGCGATCGATGGCATGCAAGGCATCAACACGGTGATCCAGAACCCCTGGTTCTTCCCCAACTTTTTCGGCGCTCCGGTCTTTGCCGTCCTCGCTGCCATCGTCTTTTTCTCCATGGGACTGCGCGACGTCGGCATCGTCTTCGGATTGGCCGCTCTCGCCTATCTGATCGGCGCCTTCGGCATAACCGTAGCTGTCAACGTCCCCATGAATGAAGCCCTGGGTGCGGAATCTATCCCCCAAGAGGCCGAAACTGCCCGCGCGCTCTGGGTGGACTATTCGAGCCGCTGGACCTGGTGGAACCACATCCGCACCCTCTCCAGTATCGTCTCGACGCTGCTTTGCGGCATTGCGATATTTCTCGCCGGGCGGTCAATGGCCTAAAATCGCCAATAGGGCCTTGCCGTTGGCCGGACCTTGGGGTACGCACCGCTAGTCGCAGTGGGAACCCCTATGGCACGTCCAGCACCCGACACGTCGGACACATCCTCGGCCTCCTTTCTCCCTTTCCGTTACAGGCATTTGTTGGGAATCGCCCAGCTCAATCCGGTCGAGATCATCGACCTTCTGGATCGGGCCGAAGCGATGATCCCCATCTCGCGCCAGCGCAAGACGCTGCCGAGCTTGGCGGGCAAGACCCAGATCAATCTGTTTTTCGAAAACTCGACCCGCACCCAGGCGAGTTTCGAGATCGCCGGCAAGCGGCTGGGCGCAACGGTCATGAACATGGCCGTACGAACCTCGTCAGTCGCCAAGGGCGAAACGTTGATCGATACGGCGGCGACGCTGAACGCCATGCAGCCCGACGCCATCGTCGTGCGGCACGGATCGTCCGGCGCCGTGGAACTGCTGAGCCAGAAGGTCGAATGCGCAGTGCTCAACGCCGGAGACGGGGCCCATGAGCACCCCACCCAGGCGTTGCTCGACGCGCTGACCATCCGCCGCCACAAGGGCCGTCTGAACGGGCTGACCGTGGCGATCTGCGGCGATATCGCCAACTCGCGCGTCGCCCGCTCCAACCTCATCCTTCTTGGCGCCATGCAGGCCCGCACCCGGGTCATCGCGCCAAAATCGCTGCTGCCACGCGGCATCGAGCAGATGGCCTCCGAAGTCTTCACCGACATGGATAAGGGCCTCGAGGGCGCCGATGTGGTGATGATGCTCCGCCTCCAGAACGAGCGTGCCTCTGGCAAGCTTATCCCGTCGGTGCGCGAATATTACCGCTTCTACGGCCTGGACGCCGACAAACTGGCCAAAGCCAATACCGATGCTCTGGTCATGCACCCTGGCCCGATGAACCGCGGCGTGGAGATCGATCCGGCCATCGCCGATGGGCCACAATCGGTAATTACCGAACAGGTCGAGATGGGTGTGGCAGTGCGCATGGCGGTGCTCGATGCGCTGCTCAACAAGGAGGACGGCAGTGAATAAGCCCCTCCTTATAGAAAACGCCCGCATCATCGATCCAGCAAGCAATGCCGACTTCACCGGTGCGGTGCTGATCGAAAACGGCCGCATCGCCGACATTGTCGAAGGCAAGGCACCGGGCGCTCCCGAAAAATCCGAGATTATCGATTCCAGGGGTCTGGTGCTGGCGCCGGGCCTCATCGACATGCGGGTGTTCACTGGCGAGCCCGGCCACGAATACCGCGAGACGCTCAAGAGCGCCGGTCGTGCGGCGGCTGCGGGCGGAGTGACTTCGATCCTCGTCATGCCCGACACCCAGCCGGTGATCGACAACAGCGCTTTGGTCGAATTCATTGCGCGTCACGCAGAAGCCACCACTTGCGTCAACGTCCTGCCCACCGCCGCGATCACTACCGGCACCGAGGGCAAGGACCTCACCGAGTTCGGGTTGCTCAAGGAGGCGGGTGCGATCTGTTTTACCGAAGGACGAAAAGCGCTGCAGAGCAGCGCTGTGATCCGCGCCGCCATGGTCTATGCCACCAATTTCGACATGCCGATCATGCACCTGGCCGCCGATGCCCACCTCGTATCCGACGGAGTGATGAACTCGGGTCCTCTGGCCACCTTCCGTGGGCTTAAGGGCATCCCGGCACAAGCCGAAACCATCCCGCTCGATCGCGACCTGCAACTGGCCCTGATGACCGGCGCGCGTTACCACGCCGCTGCGATTTCGACGGCCCGTTCCGCCGAACTGGCCGCATTCTACAAACAGCGCAGCAATGCCATTTCAGTCGGCGCGTCGATCAACAATCTGTGCCTCAATGAAAACGACATCGGTTCATACCGCACCTTCTTCAAGCTCAACCCGCCCCTGCGAACCGAAGACGACAGGCTGGCCCTCGTCGAAGCGCTCAAGGATGGAACCATCGACGTTATCGTCTCCGATCACGACCCTCAGGATGCCGAAGGCAAGCGCCAGCCCTTTGCCGATGCGGCAACGGGCGCCATCGGGCTCGAAACCCTGTTGGCCGCCGCGATGCGGCTCGTCCATTCGGGCGATACAGATCTGATGACCACCCTTCGCGCCATGACAGCCCGGCCCGCCGAAATCCTCGGTATTGAGGCCGGACGTATCGCCAAGGGCGCCAAAGCCGACCTGTGCCTTTTCGATCCGGACTATCCCTGGATTGTCGAGGAAGCTACCATCCGCTCGCGTTCGACCAACACGACTTTTGAGAACGCCCGCATGTCCGGAAAGGTCATGGCGACCCTGGTCGGCGGGCAGATCGTTTATAGAGAGGAAGCCTTCGCATGACCCAATATGCGCTGGCCCTTATATTGGGTTACCTGCTCGGCTCGGTTCCTTTCGGGTTTGTTATCACCAGGGCAGCCGGCCTCGGCGATGTGCGCACCATCGGCTCGGGCAATATCGGCGCGACCAACGTCCTACGCACCGGTCGACGCGACATTGCGGCGCTGACGCTGGTTCTCGACGCTGGCAAGGGCGCGGTTGCGGTAATGATCGCCAATTGGCTGTGGGGTTATGAGGCTGCGATGGTCGCCGGCGTGGCGGCCTTTCTCGGCCACATCTTCCCGGTCTGGCTGGGCTTTAAGGGTGGCAAGGGTGTCGCAACTTATGTCGGCATCCTTCTGGCGCTCAACTGGCCGATCGGTCTGATTTTTTGCGCCACCTGGCTGCTGATCCTGGTTGCCCAGCGCTATTCATCGCTCGCCGCCCTGACCGCGGCGGCCACCGCTCCGATGTTTGCCTTTGCATTTTCGGGGGCGCAGTTGACTTGGGTCACGGGGATCCTTTCAATCGTGCTGTTCATCACGCACCGCGAGAACATCATGCGGCTGATCGCCGGAACCGAAAGCAAGGTCGGCAGCAAGAAGAACGCCGGACAAGACTAGGCCGAAACAGATGACGCGCTCGAGTTTGACCCCACCCCAGCGCGTATCCTGGCTCCGCCTCATCCGCTCCGACAATGTGGGGCCGACCACCTTCCGCACGCTCATCAACCGCTTTGGCTCGGCCGAAGCGGCCTTGGATGCCCTGCCCCACCTGGCCCGGTGCGGCGGCGGGCAGCAAGTCAGAATCCCCAGTCTCGATGAGGCCGAAGACGAGATCGCACGCACCGAAGCGATAGGCGCGCGGCTCGTTGCCATCAACGATCCCGATTATCCGCCCCACCTGCGCCACGTCGCTGGCCCGCCACCAATGCTGACCGTGATGGGGGGCACCGCTTTGACCGGCAAGCGGACGGTAGGCATCGTGGGCGCCCGCAACGCCTCGGCAGCCGGTCGCCGCATGGCGCAACTGCTCGCGACCGACCTGGGGCGCGAGGGCTGTGTTATCGTTTCGGGCCTGGCCCGAGGCATCGACGCGGCCGCGCATCACGCCTCGCTCCAGACGGGAACCGTGGCGGTAATGGCCGGCGGCCTCGACCACATCTACCCCCATGAAAATGAGAACCTCGCCCGCGCCATCGTCGAGGCGGGCGGCACGCTGGTCACCGAAATGCCGCTCGGATGGGAGCCGCGTGCCCGCGATTTTCCCCGCCGCAACCGGCTCGTGGCCGGCATCAGTCTCGGTGTGGTCATCGTCGAGGCCGCCAAGCGGTCGGGCTCGCTGATCACCGCGCGCCTCGCGCTCGAACAGGACCGGGAGGTCTTCGCCGTGCCCGGCTCTCCGCTCGACCCGCGCGCGGAAGGCGGGAACCATCTCATCCAGCAGGGCGCCAAACTCGTGACCGGCGCGCGCGACATCATTGCCGAACTCACCCATGCCGATCCGGCACGCCTGCCGCTGTTTGAAAACGAAATGATGGAGCCATCTCCATCAATCACAACCGCAGACCCTTCCGAAGACGAACGCGGCCGCCTGCTGACCGCCCTCAGCCACGCACCAACCGCGACAGATCTGTTGATCGAAACCACCGGCATTGCGGCGCCGGTCATGCAGATCCTGCTGCTCGAACTCGAACTGGCGGGCCGGATCGAGCGCTCCGCCGGCCATCTTTTCGCACTCAAGGCATAAGTCTCGGCATGCGGTTTCACCCGCGTTGGGGCTCATGGAAGCACCGCCAATCGACTGCAATAACCGCACGCAATTGACAGAAGCGAACGCTTTCACCATTTTGCGCGGACCTTGTGGGCGGGTGTCTTCCGCCCTATCTCCACCCCTTCAAGGCAATTCTCTCTTATTCGCGGAGCCGTCACAGGCATGAAAGTCGTCATCGTCGAAAGCCCGGCCAAGGCAAAGACCATCAACAAATATCTGGGCAAGGACTTCGAGGTTCTGGCCAGCTTTGGCCATGTGCGCGACCTGCCCGCCAAGGACGGATCGGTGCGGCCCGACGACGATTTCGCCATGAGCTGGGAGGTCGATTCCAACTCCAAAAAGCGGCTGGCCGACATCACCCGCGCCCTCAAGGGGGCCGACGAGCTGATTCTGGCAACTGACCCGGATCGCGAAGGCGAGGCCATTTCCTGGCACCTGCTCGATGCCCTCAAGGCCAAAAAGGCCATCAAGGCCGACATGCCGGTCAAGCGCGTGGTGTTCAACGCCATCACCAAGGACGCCGTGACCAACGCCATGCAGCATCCGCGCGATATCGATGCGCCGCTGGTCGACGCCTATCTGGCGCGCCGGGCACTCGATTATCTGGTGGGATTCACGCTCTCGCCGATCCTGTGGCGCAAGCTCCCGGGCTCGCGCTCGGCGGGCCGGGTGCAATCGGTCGCCCTGCGACTGGTCACCGAGCGCGAGGAAGAGATCGAGCGCTTCAAGCCCCAGGAATACTGGAGCGTCATCCCGACCCTCAACCAGTCCGGCAAGAGCTTTGCGACACGGCTTCATTCGGTCGATGGCGACAAGACCGACAAGCTGGCCATCAAGACCGGCGAAGACGCCCAAGGTCTGAAAACGGCAATCGAGAAGGGCAATTTCAAGGTCGCCAGCGTCGACAAGAAGCCCACCAAGCGCAATCCGTACGCGCCCTTCACCACCTCCACCCTGCAGCAGGACGCCTCTTCGCGGCTTTCGCTTTCGCCCTCGCGCACCATGCAGATCGCCCAGCGCCTCTATGAGGATGGGTTGATCACCTATATGCGGACCGACGCCGTGCAGATGGCGCCCGAGGCTATCGAAGCGGCCCGCCGGGTGATCGGCAAGGAATTCGGCACCGAATACGTGCCCGAAAAGCCGCGCCTCTACCAGACCAAGGCCAAGAACGCCCAGGAAGCGCACGAGGCGATCCGCCCCACCGATCTGGGCAAGCACCCCGATACGCTTCGCAATCTCGACCCCGACCAGCACAAGATCTACCAGCTGATCTGGCGCCGCGCGCTGGCCAGCCAGATGCGATCGGCCGAAATCGAACGCACCACAGCCGACATCGACGTCGTTGCGGCGGGCCGTGCCATCACCCTGCGCGCCACCGGATCGGTCGTGACCTTCCCGGGCTTTCTCGGCGTCTATGGCGTTGAAAAGACCGACGAGGACGATGAAGACGGCAAGGACCTGCCCGCGCTCAATGTCGGCGACACCCCGGCACTCGAAAAAGTCGAGATCGATCAGCATTTCACCCAGCCCCCTGCCCGCTATACCGAAGCGAGCCTCATCAAGAAGATGGAAGAGCTGGGCATCGGTCGCCCGTCCACCTATGCAGCGACGCTGGGAACGCTCAGGGACCGCGATTACATCCGCATCGACAAGCGCGCCATCGTCCCCGAGGATCGCGGCCGCCTGGTCACCGCATTCCTGCAAAGCTTTTTCACCAAGTATGTCGAATACGGCTTCACCGCCGGGCTCGAGGAAGAACTCGACGAGATCTCGGCCGGCCGAATCGACTACAAGGAAGTGCTGCGCCGCTTCTGGAAGGACTTTTCCCATCAGGCCGACGAGATCAAGGATTTGCGGGTTTCCGAAGTCCTCGATGCGCTCAATGACCTTTTGGGCCATCACATCTTCCCCGAAAGGCCCGACGGAACCGACCCCCGCCTCTGCCCCACCTGCGGCACTGGCCAGCTTTCGCTGAAACTGGGCAAGTATGGCGCCTTTATCGGCTGCTCGAATTACCCCGAATGCCGCCATACCCAGCAATTGGCCGAAAGCGCCACCGGGCAGGCGTCCGAAGCGGCGCAGGGCGATGGCGTTCTGGGTACAGACCCGGAAACCGGCTCGGAAATCTATCTCAAGACCGGCCGGTTCGGCCCCTATGTCCAGCTTGGCGAAGACGCCAAGGATGCCAAGCGCTCCTCCATTCCCAAAGGTTGGGACGCGGGCGCCATGGATCTGGAAAAGGCACTGAAGCTGCTCTCCCTGCCGCGCGAAGTCGGCTTGCACCCCGAAGATGGCAAGCCGATCACTGCCGGGATCGGCCGTTACGGCCCCTTCGTGTTGCACGAGAAGACTTACGCCAATCTTCCTGATGTGGAGGAGGTTTTCACGGTCGGGCTCAACCGCGCCGTCGATCTGATCGCCCAGAAGCGGGCTGGCGGCGGGCGCGGAGGACGTGGCGCTGCCGTGGCGGCAATCCAGACCTTCGAGCATGACGATGGTCCGATTACCGTGCGCGCGGGCCGCTATGGTCCTTACGTCAACCAGGGCAAGGTCAACGCCACCCTGCCCAAGGATCTGGCCCCCGAGGCCGTGACGCTTGAAAAGGCGCTGGAACTGATCGTCGCCAAGGGCGGTTCGAAGAGTAAGGCGAAAGCCAAGCCCAAAGCGGCAGCAAAGAAGCCCGCCGCGAAAAAGCCGGCGACAAAGAAGACGACAACCAAAAAGCCCGCAGCCAAGAAGAAGGCTGAGGTCTAAAGGATAGAAATGGCCAGACGCACAGGAAAGACCCCATCGGCCCCTGCTCCGCGCAAGGGCCGGCGTTCGGCCAGTTTCACACCCGGTCAGCTGCCGACCCGCGAACAGATTCTCGAAGCGATTGCCGATTTCCCCGAGATCAATTCCAAGCGCGAGATCGCCCGGCATTTCAACATCAAGGGCGATGATCGCGTGCCGCTCAAGGTGCTGCTGCGCGACATGGAAAAAGAGGGCCTTCTGGCCCGCAAGCGCAAGGAATTGCGCCCCGTGGGCGAATTGCCCGCGGTGACCGTGCTCGACATTCCGGCCGATGCCGATCCCGACAACCTTCACGCCTTCCCGGCCAAATGGGATGAGGACGAGGGCGAAAAGCCCCGCGTGACCGTGTCCGTTGGCAAGGACGCCCGCGTCGTCCCCGGCCCCGGCGATCGCATTCTTGCCCGCATCCAGCGCGATGGCGGCACGGTGCCGACCTATACGGCCCGGCCCATGAAGGTGCTCGACAAGCCCCGCAAGGCCGATCTGGGCATCGTGCGCATGGACGATGATGGCGCGCGGCTGGTGCCCATCGAGCGCAAGGCCCGCGAAATGCGGATTTCCGCCGGCGATCTGGGTGACGCCAAAGACGGCGATCTGGTCGAAGTCGAAGTAACGGTTTCGGGCCGCATGATGATTCCGCGCGCCAGGGTTGTTAGCGTTGTCGGCAACCCGCAATCGGAAGGCGCAGTCAGCCTGATCGCCCTCCATTCGCTCGATATTCCCTACCGGTTCCCCGCCTCTGTTCTCAAGGAAGCCGAGCAGGCCCAGGAGGCAACGCTCAAGGGCCGCGAGGACTGGCGCGACATCCCTCTGGTCACCATTGACCCCGCCGACGCCAAGGACCACGACGACGCTGTTCATGCCGAACCCGATACCGATCCCAACAATGCCGGTGGATTCATCATCCGTGTGGGGATCGCCGACGTTTCCTATTATGTGAAGTCGGGCTCGACCATGGACCGCGAGGCTTTCCTGCGCGGCAACTCGGTCTATTTCCCCGACCGCGTTGTGCCGATGCTGCCCGAGCGCATTTCCAACGATCTGTGCTCGCTGCGTGAAGGCGAGAACCGCGCCTCCATGGCACTGCGCATCGTTATCGACGCCGAAGGCAACAAGAAGAGTCATTCCTTCCACCGGGTAATGATGCGCTCGGCAGCCAAGCTCAGTTACCAGCAGGCCCAGGCTGCGATCGACGGCCGGCCCGACGAAGTGACCGGGCCATTGCTCGAACCGATCCTCAAGCCCCTCTGGGCCGCCTACGAGGCCCTTTCAAAGGCCCGTGACCGACGCGGTCCGCTAGCGCTCGACCTTCCCGAGCGCCGCATCCGGCTCGATGCCAACGGCATGGTCGAAGGCGTCTATGTCCCCGAACGGCTGGACGCCCACAGGCTCATCGAAGAAATGATGATTCTCTCCAACGTCTGCGCCGCAGAGACGCTGGAAAAACACAAACTCGGCCTGCTCTATCGCGTTCACGACGCGCCGAGCCGCGAAAAAATCGTAACGCTGGGCGAGTTCCTGAAATCCCTCGACCTGCCGGTGCCGCGCAGCGAGGCCTTGCGGCCGAAAGATTTCAACCAGATCCTTTACCGTGCCGAAAAGGCCGGCAAGAGCCAGCAGGTCAACGAAATGGTGCTGCGCAGTCAGGCGCAAGCCGAATACGCTCCGGGCAATTACGGCCATTACGGCCTTAATCTCGACCGCTATGCCCACTTCACCTCGCCCATCCGACGCTACTCCGATCTGATCGTCCATCGCGCCCTGATCCGGGCAGTTGATCTTGGCGATGACGGCCTGACCGTGGCCGAGGAACAGCGTCTGGGCTCGATCGGCGAGCACATTTCCGCCACCGAGCGCCGCGCCATGGTCGCCGAACGCGAAACCGCCGACCGGCTGCTGGCCCAGTATCTCGCCGCCCATATCGGTGCCCGCTTCACCGGAAAGATCGCCGGCCTCGTTGGCGCGGGGCTGTTCGTGCGGCTCGATGAGACCGGCGCCGATGGCTTCGTTCCCGTTTCCTCGCTCGGCCAGGATTATTTCCGCCACTTCGAGGACCAGCAGGCCCTGATCGGCGAACGCACCGGTGAGCGGTTCCGAATCGGTGATCGCGTCGAGGTGCGACTGCTTGAAGCAGCGCCCATGGCTGGCGCGCTGCGGTTTGAAGTTCTATCTGAAGGTGAACGGGTCAAGCCGCCCGGTCCAACGCGCGGTCGCAGAGACCGCAAGGGCAAGCCGACGCCGCGCGGGCACCGCGCGAGGAGATAGCCGATGCCATATACCGACCTGACATTGCGACCGGCCCGGCCCACTTGGCCGGCCATGCTCAATGGCATGAAGTGCCGGTGTCCCAATTGTGGCCAGGGAAAGCTCTTTTCCAGCTACCTCACGGTCGTCGATCAATGCGACGTCTGTGGCACCGAACTCTTTCACCATCGTGCTGACGATGCCCCGCCCTATATTGTGATTACCATCGTCGGACATCTGGCCGTCGGGGCAGTTCTGCACATGGAAATGAGTTCGACCCCGCTCCATCCCCTGACTTACCTCTGGGTGATGATCCCGCTCATCATCATCTCCTCTCTGATCCTGCTGCCGATCACCAAGGGTGCCGTCGTGGGTCTGCAATGGGCGCGCTACATGCACGGCTTTGACCCCGCCGGCGCGCATGACGATTTCGAGGACGACGAGCGGAGTTGATCCGCTTGACTTTTGGCGCGAAATGCATAGTTTGCGCCCAACTCATTTCCTGAGCCGTGCGCAAAACCGTCGCGCGGCCTGTTTGTTTCAAAGGCTACCGCGATGGCAAAGTCCAACACGATCAAGATCAAGCTGGTTTCGACAGCCGACACCGGCTTTTACTACGTCGCCAAAAAGAACACCCGTACCGCGACCGAGAAGCTCTCGTTCCGCAAGTATGACCCGGTTGTTCGCAAGCACGTTGAATTCAAGGAAGCCAAGATCAAATAATTTGGTCAAAGGCCCCTTCTGAACGAACATGAACCCCGCCATTCAGCGGGGTTTTTTGTTGGTCGCATCGAGCAGTCGCAAGCGGACGGTCTAGAAATGCTGGCGAAGACCCACTGTCGTCGCATTTGCCGAACCGGCGCCGATTGTGCCCCAGGCGCCGGATCTGTGATGGAGCCTCCAGAATACCTCCGTGTCCGGATTTTGCACCGAAGACAGCGCAATTTCCGGACTGAGGTAAAACAACAACTCCGGTGAGCCCCCTTCGGAACGTGCACGCCGCTGTTCGGAGCTCATCGAGCCGGTGACGGCGCTGAGACCGAACGTCACCGAAGGCGATACTTTCACAGCTTCGCCCAATTCGATTCCGTCGTGCCCCACATATGGCCCTGACCACACTTCTGCGCTGGTCGTTTCACCCGCGCGAACTGCACCGCCCGTTTCCCATCCGACGGCGATACCGTCGTCCCGGACAGGGCCGTCTTGCCGAACGCCAATACCCAGCACGACATTGTCCTCATAAGGCACGGCCACAGGATTGAATGACTGCCCAAAATCACCCTTCGTGTAGTGCCCGCCGAATATCGCGATGGAGTCCGCATAGAGCCCATCGTCCGAACTCGGCATCTCTTGAGCCTGCGGAAACGTGACGCTGGCAAGGAGCACAACTCCAACCAGTGTAACGGTCACCCAGCGTTGCATCCGATCCTCCTGGAGCCGCTATTGGCCATAGTTTAAGATTCCAGAAGCGATTGCGTTCCCGATTTGGCCTTCGCGCGGTTACACCCGACCCGGCAATTCCATGCCTTCGGCGCGCGTGAAACACGGCATTTGATGCGGTCGAGATGAGGTGGGGGTTGGCTGACCCGGTCCGGTTTGTCGAAGAGGCCACTCTTGTCCGATACCGGGCCAGCCGCCCTACGGGATCAGGAGTTGCGGCGGACCTGAAAAACCGTAGGGATTTGTACTGGACGGGATTGCGTGAACGCGTCCGTCTCAGTGCTGGCAACCTACTCCGCGCCCAGCCGAACGCCAAGCATTCCAGGGCCGTTCAGCTCCGGTTTTGCCATTAATAATGAAAGGTTAACCTTACCGCCGCCGCCCCGATCAGGCTGCGTCGTGCACCACGCGGTTGCGTCCGGCACGTTTGGCCCTGTAGAGCGCGATATCGGCCCGCTTGACGACCGATTCGGGCGTATCGTTATCGTGATCGTTCAGCGCAAGCCCGGCGCTGACGGTAATGCTGAGCGGCCTGTCGGCTCCGACCCGAAACCCTTCATCGGCAATCGCACTGCGCACACGTTCGGCAACGCCCTGGGCCGCCCGCATGTCGGTGTCGGGCATGACCACCACGAACTCTTCCCCACCGAACCGGCAGGCCAGATCGACGCCCCGGATGTTGCGCTGCAACCGTGTGGCAAACTCCTTGAGGACGGCATCGCCCACATCGTGCCCATAGGTGTCGTTGACCGGCTTGAAATAATCGATATCGAGCAGCATCACCGCCATATCGCGATCCTGCTCCTGCGCCTTGTTGAGCACCATCGCCAGATGCCGCTCGAAATAGCGCCGGTTATAGAGCCCGGTCAGCTCATCGATCACCGCCATGGCCATTGTCGAATTGAGGCTCTCGCGCAATTCGACCGTATAGCGCTGGCGACGGATCTGGGTCTTGACCCGCGCCGAAAGCTCGTGGCGCTCTATGGGCCGCATGATGAAATCATTGACCCCGAGGTCGAGCGCCTTGACCACCTGCGGGCGGTCCTTTTCCTCGGCAACAAGGATGATGGGAACAGAGCGGGTCTGATCGACGGTGCGAATCTGGGAACAGATGCGCAGCGGATCGAAACCTTCCAGAGCCATCGAAACAATGGCGAGCTCGAACTCCCCGCCCGACATCTGGAACACCGCTTCCGAGGGGTCGGACAGAATCGTGACCTTGTGGGAATTGCGCAGATATGCCTCGACGCGCTCGGCTCGCCCCCGTTCGGTGTCGATGACCAGAATCCGGCCGGCATCGACGGGAATGCCGAACTCGGTGCGCGCCGTGTCTTCCAGTGCCAGTTCGTGGCTGGTGCGCGTGCGGGCGCGCAATTCGTCACCCAACCCCTTGAGGCGGGCCAGGCTCTTCACTCGCGCCAGCAGCTGAACATCGTCGACCGGCTTGGTCAGAAAGTCGTCGGCACCGGCTTCAAGGCCGCGCACGCGGTCCGAAGGCTGATCGAGGGCGGTGATCATGACGACGGGGATATGGGCCGTTGCAGCGTCGCGCTTGAGAATCTGACAGCAGGCAAATCCGTCCATCTCCGGCATCATCACATCGAGCAGGACGATATCGATGTCCTGGCTGCGGCAAATTTCGATCGCTTGGGCGCCGGAGGCGGCCGTCACAACGTCGAAATACTCGGCGAGCAGGCGCGCCTCGAGCAATTTCACATTGGTGGGAATGTCATCAACGATGAGCACTCGTGCAGTCACGGCGCGCGTCCCTTCGGCCCTGAATGAAGATTTGCTTTCTGGCTATTCGGCCTTGCCAATATAGCCTTCAATCGTTTCCAAAAAGTGAGGCACCGAAATGGGTTTCGAGATGTAACCCTCACATCCCCCCGACAGGATGCGCTCTTCGTCGCCCTTCATGGCAAAGGCGGTAACCGCGATCACCGGAATGTGGGCAAGGTCATCGTCTTCCTTGAGCCATTTGGTGACCACAAGCCCCGACACTTCGGGAAGCTGGATGTCCATCAGGATCAGATCGGGACGGTGCTCACGCGCCAACTCCAGCGCCTCCAGCCCATTGCGGGTCTGGACGGTATCGTATCCACGGGATTCGAGCAGGTCGTGAAAGAGCTTCATGTTAAGCTCATTGTCTTCCACGATCATGACGGTCTTTGCCATCGCACCTCGCCCGGCACCCGCGATCGGGTGCTTTGAGTTGTCATTGCTTTGCGCTAACAGCAATGTGTTACGAAACAAGAAATAAGCTGAGTCTGGCACCGTGCGCGATAGGGTCGATACCGCAGAGCTTGTGTCCGTTGGCGATGCCTGCCTCACCTGGCTTGCGGCCGACGTGAACGAACTCGAGCGCTTCATGGCGCTGGCCGGCTATTCGCCGCAACGCCTGCGGGAATCGGTGGGCACACGGGGGCTGGCCGAGGGCCTTGTCGATTATTTCGGACGCAACGAATCCCTGCTTCTGGCCATGTGCGCCAATGCCGGCCTGGACGTGAATCGCGTCATGCGGCTGTGGCACGGCCTCAACCCGCAGAGTTGACGCGATGCCCGTCGGCGGACATCTGTGCCGCGATTGCTTTGCGACAGGGCAAGGCCCAAAGGCTCCCGACCGCTGCGCCAAATGCGGATCGCCCCGCATCCTGGCCCATCCCGAGCTGTTTTCCCTTTCCATCGCCCACATCGATTGCGATGCCTTTTATGCCTCGGTCGAAAAGCGGGACGATCCCTCCCTGATCGACAAGCCATTGATCGTCGGCGGCGGGCAGCGCGGCGTCGTCGCCACATGCTGCTACATTGCCCGCATGAGCGGCGTGAAATCGGCAATGCCGATGTTTCAGGCGAAACGCCTCTGCCCGCAGGGCGTCATCATCAAGCCCGACATGGCCAAATATGTCGGCGTCAGCCGCCAGATCCGCACGTTGATGGATTCGCTGACCCCTCTCGTCCAGCCGCTCTCCATCGATGAAGCGTTTCTCGATCTGTCCGGCACCGAAAAGGTGCACAAGGCTGCGCCGGCGGTTTCGCTGGCCCGGCTGGCCAAGCGGATCGAGGACGAGATCGGCGTTACCATTTCGATCGGCCTGAGCCACAACAAGTTCCTCGCCAAGATCGCCTCCGAGCTCGACAAGCCGCGCGGCTTTGCGATCATCGGCGAGGCCGAAACCGTATCGCTGCTGGCCCAAAAGCCCATCACCGTGATTTTCGGCGTCGGCAAGGTCATGGCCGAAACGCTGCGCAAGGACGGCCTCGTCACCATCGGCCAGCTTCAGCAGCGCTCGCCCGAAGATCTCATGCGCCGCTATGGCGAAATGGGGGCGCGACTGGCCAAGCTGGCGCGCGGCGAAGATTATCGGCGTGTTTCGATCGACCGCGAAACCAAATCGGTGAGCACCGAGACAACATTCTTCGCCGACCTTTCCGACTTCGAGTCCCTCTCTACCGCCCTGCTCTCCTTATGCGAGCGGCTCTCCGAACGGCTCAAGAAACAGCAACTGGTCGGCGATACCGTCACCATCAAGCTCAAGACCGCGGGCTTCAAATCCCGGACCCGCGCCCAGCACATCATGCTGCCCACCCAGCTCGCCACGACGCTCTATGAAACCGGCGTGAAACTGCTGGCCCGCGAAGTGGACGGCACGGCCTTTCGCCTGCTGGGGATCGGTGTTACCGGTCTCGAGGCCGCCACCGGCATCGATCCGGTCGATCTGATCGAACCCGAGATCGCCCGCAAGGCGGCCGCCGAGCGGGCCATGGACAAGGTGCGCGACAAATACGGCCGCGAAGCCCTGGTGCGCGGCAAACTCTACCGCCAGTCGAAAACCACAAAGATCAAACCGGAGAGCGACGATGACGATCGAACAGAAACTCAATGATCTGGGCTACACACTGCCCACCCCATCGGCCCCTGCAGCCAGCTATGTCCCGGTGCGCCAGTCGGGCAAGCTGCTGTTTGTATCCGGCCAGCTTTCCCAGGGACCCGATGGGCTCATCAAGGGCTGCCTTGGCAAAGATGTCGACGTAGCCGCCGGGCAGAAGGCTGCCGAGCTCTGCGCCATCAACATTCTGGCCCAGGTCAATACCGTCGTGGCGCTGTCCCAGGTCAAGGCCATCCAGAAACTGACAGTCCTCGTTGCCTCGACACCCGATTTCAACGAGCAGCATATCGTTGCCAATGGGGCTTCAGATCTGTTCATAAAACTGTTGGGCGACACGGGTAAGCACGCCCGCGCTGCGTTTGGCGTAGCCTCCCTTCCCCTTGGCGCTGCCGTCGAAATCGACGCCATCATCGAGATCGAATAGCCGCCCCTTTTTCTGCTTACCATTCAGGCCCCATGACCGACTTTCCCTTCAACCGCCCCATCGCCCATCGCGGCTTTCACGACAAAGCCAACGGCATCATCGAAAATTCCCGATCGGCCTTCGCGGCGGCGATAAATCGCGGTTTTGCCATCGAATGTGACGTGCAGCTGACCCAGGACGGAGAAGCAGTGGTCTTTCATGACAAGGACCTGGCGCGGTTGACTGGCCAGGACGGTCTGGTTTCCGAGATGACGGCCCAGGCACTATGCGCGCTGCCGCTCACCGGCAGCGCCAGTGGCGACACCCCGATCCGCTTTGCCGAGTTTCTCGCGGGCATTGCCGGGCAAGTGGGTCTGGTCGTCGAGATCAAGCAGCAGGAATATCCCGAGCAAACCCGGCTGCTGGCCGAAAAGGTCTTTTCCGAAATCGCCGAATACGCAGGCCCGCTCGCCTTCAAATCCTTCGACCCTCTGGCGCTCAGCGTCCTGCACCAGAAGGGCTATCGCGGGCCGCTGGGCATCATCACCTACGACTACAAGAGCCACGCCGATCACCTCCAGGGCGCGCAGAAATTTGTTCTGCGCAATACCTTGCACAGGGCCGCCTCGCACTTCACATTCATATCATGTGAACGTACCGCATTGACGGCCCCGATGATCCGCCTGCGCCGGGCATTCGGCATCAAGGTGATGACTTGGACGGTGCGCTCCAAAGCCGAAGCGGAAGCGGCGTTACAGCACGCCGACCAGATAGTGTTTGAAGGATTCGATCCCGAAGCGTGAGTGAAAATTCCGAACTGACGATCTCGGTTCATCCAACCACCGCCTCCATCCCCTCCACGACTTGGAATGCTCTTGCATCCTGTGGTGGAGGAAAGCCCGGCAATCCGTTTCTTGAACACGCGTTTTTCTTGGCACTCGAGGAGTCAGGATGCGCCACCGGCGCAACCGGCTGGCAGCCCCAGCACATCCTGATTTCGCGCGGCGACGAGCCCGTCGGGCTGATGCCGCTATTTCTCAAATCGCACTCGATGGGCGAATACGTCTTCGATCACGCCTGGGCCGATGCCATCCAGCGGGCCGGGGGAAACTACTACCCAAAGCTGCAGTCCTCGGTGCCGTTCACCCCGGCCAGCGCGCCGAAACTGCTGACGGCAGACGGCAGCGCAGATACCCAGACGCTGCTGCTGCAAGCGTCCGAGGCGCTGGCCGAGCGGCTCGGCGCATCATCGGTCCACGCGACCTTCGTGACCAGCGACGAAGAAGCCATCGCCGCCAGCGCGAATTGGTTGGTGCGCCACGACACCCAGTTTCACTGGACCAATGATGGGTTCAAGACGTTCGACGATTTCCTCGACACGCTGCAATCACGCAAGCGCAAGGCCATCCGCCGCGAGCGCCGCGAAGCGCTGATTGACGGCATCACCTGCGAATGGGTGACCGGGAGCGATCTGACCGAAACGCACTGGGACGCCTTTTATGAGTTCTATATGGACACCGGCGCCCGCAAATGGGGCCGACCTTACCTCAACCGCGAATTTTTCTCGCGCATCACCGAAACCATGGCCGAAAGCATTGTTCTGATGCTTGCCCGCGACGGTGCCGACTATATTGCCGGCGCGCTCAATTTCCTTGGTGCGGACACGCTTTACGGGCGCAACTGGGGCGCCATTCGGGAGGTGCCGTTCCTCCATTTCGAGCTCTGCTACTATCAGGCCATCGATTTCGCCATAGCGCACGGCCTGACGCGCGTCGAGGCGGGTGCTCAGGGCCAGCACAAGCTGGCGCGCGGCTATGCCCCCGCAACCACACGTTCAATCCATCACATCGTCCACCCCGGCCTTCGCCGCGCCGTTGCCGAATATCTCGAGGACGAGCGCAGATATATCGACCTGCACAATCAGGAACTGGCTGACTACACGCCCTTCCGCAAGGGTTAGCGGGGTTTGTTCCTGATCGCCGTTCGGCTATAGCTCGGATTGAAAAGCAAGGGAGCGTGTTATGACTGCTTACGATCCGGACAATATCTTCGGCAAGATCCTCAAGGGCGAAATCCCGAGCCACAAGGTCTATGAGGACGACAATACGCTGGCCTTCATGGACGTAATGCCCCAATCGCGCGGGCATACGCTTGTCATTCCCAAGACCGGCTCACGCAATCTGTTCGACGCCGAGCCTCAGGTGCTGGCCAATCTGATCCAGAAAACCCAGAGGGTCGCGAAAGCCGTCATGACCGCCATGGATGCCGACGGACTGCGCCTCGCCCAATTCAATGAAGCCCCCGCCGGACAGACCGTATTCCATCTCCATTTCCACATCATTCCCATGTACGAGGGCGTTCCGCTCCGCCCCCACACCGGCGAAATGGCCGATCAGGACGAACTGGCCGCCCAGGCGGAAAAGATCCGCGCCGCGTTCTGAACATTTGTGGATAACTTTGGGAACAGTGGGGATAACTCTGAGGATAAGTTCGGGGAAAACCTCAACAAAAAGGCCGGTCGCGAGACCGGCCTTTTTCATAGTTTCCAGAGCGCTGTCAGAAAAAGTTCCAGATTTTTTCGGCTCGACCGCGCAGCCTAGCAAGAAACCTCGATCAGGTGTTCTGCTCGGCGTCCTTGGGCTTGGACTTCCGGGCCGGCTTCTTGCCGCCCTTGGGTCCGGTGATGGCCTTTGGCCGTGCCGGACGCGGGGGAACCGAGACCAGTTCGAGCCGCGCTTCGCTGCCCTCGCCGACCACGATCACCTTCACCGATCCGCCCTTCTGCAACAGACCGAACAGCACTTCTTCGGCCAGTGGCTTCTTGACGTATTCCTGGATCACCCGACCAAGCGGGCGTGCGCCCATCTTTTCGTCGTAGCCGCGGGCCGCCAGCCAATCGGAGGCCTCGGGCGTCAGCTCGATGGTGATGCCACGCTCGGCAAGCTGGCCCTCGAGCTGAAGGATGAACTTCTCCACGACCCGGTTGACCGTCGACGGCGGCAGCGGCGCGAACGAGATGATCGCATCGAGCCGGTTGCGGAACTCCGGCGTGAACATCCGGTTGATCGCTTCCTCGTCGTCGCCTTCCTGGCGCACCCGGCCAAAGCCGATGGGCGATTTCGCCAGTTCGGTCGCACCCACGTTCGACGTCATGATCAGGATGACGTTGCGGAAATCGACCTGCTTGCCCGAATGATCGGTCAGCTTGCCGTGATCCATGACCTGCAGAAGGATATTGAACAGGTCCGGATGGGCTTTTTCGATCTCGTCGAGCAGCAACACACAGTGCGGATGCTGGTCGACGCCATCGGTCATCAACCCGCCCTGGTCGAACCCGACATAACCCGGAGGCGCGCCGATCAGCCGCGAAACGGTGTGACGCTCCATGTATTCGGACATGTCGAAGCGCAAAAGCTCCACCCCGAGCGTATCGGCGAGTTGCTTGGCCACCTCGGTCTTGCCCACACCCGTCGGGCCCGTAAACATATACGAACCGATGGGCTTTTCGGGCTCACGCAACCCGGCTCGCGCCAGCTTGATCGCCGACGAGAGGGCGTCGATGGCCTTGTCCTGGCCGAACACAACGCGCTTGAGATTGGCTTCGAGATTGCCCAGAAGCTCGGTGTCGGACTTGGAAACCGATTTCGGTGGAATCCGCGCAATCGTCGCCACGGTCGCCTCGATATCCTCGACGCCGATGGTCTTCTTGCGCTTGTCCTCGGTCACCAGCATCTGCCGGGCACCCGTCTCGTCGACCACGTCGATGGCCTTGTCAGGCAGCTTGCGGTCGTTGATATAACGGGCCGAAAGCTCGACGGCGGCCTTGATGGCGTCATCGGTATATTTGAGCTTGTGGTAATCCTCGAAATAGGGCCGCAGGCCCTTCATGATCTCGATGGCATCGGGGATCGTGGGCTCGTTGACGTCGATCTTCTGGAACCGGCGCACCAGCGCCCGATCCTTCTCAAAGAACTGACGATACTCCTTGTAGGTGGTCGAGCCGATGCAGCGGATCGCTCCCGAAGCCAGAGCAGGCTTGAGGAGATTCGAAGCATCCAGCGCTCCGCCAGAGGTTGCCCCCGCGCCGATCACCGTATGGATCTCGTCGATGAAAAGAACCACATTGTCCTTTTTTTCGAGCTCTTTCATGATCGCCTTGAGGCGTTCCTCGAAATCGCCGCGATAGCGCGTGCCCGCCAGAAGCGAGCCCATATCGAGCGCATAGATCACAGCGGTTTCAAGTACCTCGGGAACATCGCCCTCGACGATCCGGCGGGCCAGACCTTCGGCGATGGCCGTCTTGCCCACGCCGGGATCGCCCACATAAAGCGGGTTGTTCTTGGACCGGCGGCAAAGCACCTGAATGGTGCGTTCGAGCTCGATACCCCGCCCGATCAGCGGATCGATCTTGCCGGCACGCGCCTTCTCATTGAGGTTGACGCAGAAATCGGCAAGCGCCGAACTCTGCTGCGGCCCGCTCCCGCCGCGCTCCTGCTCGCCCTCGAATCCCGGCCCGCCTTCTTCCGCGCCGCGCACGGGCCGATCGGCATTGCGCCCGGATTTGGCGATCCCATGGGAAATGAAGTTGACGGCGTCGAGCCGGGTCATGTCCTGCTGCTCAAGGAAATAGGCAGCGTGGCTTTCGCGCTCGGCAAAGATTGCCACGAGCACGTTTGCCCCGGTCACTTCCTCGCGGCCGGACGATTGAACGTGGATCACCGCGCGCTGAATGACGCGCTGAAACGCGGCCGTCGGACGGGCGTCCTGGCCGTTGGGCACAACGAGGCTGTCGAGTTCCTCGTCGATGAATTCTTCGAGATCGGCCCTAAGCGACTCGATATCGACATCGCAGCCGGTCAAAACCGAAATCGTGTCGCGATCCTCGGTCAGCGCCAGCAGCAGGTGCTCGAGGGTCGCAAACTCATGGCTGCGCTCCCGAGCCAAATTCATGGCCTGATGCAACGCCTTTTCGAGACCGCGAGAGAATGAAGGCATGTTGGTCCTATCCTATTGCTTTTCCATCACGCATTGCAGCGGATGCTGGTTTCGGCGCGCGGCATCCATGACGTTGGTAACCTTGGTTTCGGCCACCTCGTATGGATAAACCCCGCATTCCCCCACACCTTGATTATGGACGCTCAGCATAATGCGCGTCGCATCCTCCCGGGACTTGTTGAAGACCTCTTCTAAAATGAGGATGACGAACTCCATGGGCGTGTAGTCGTCATTGAGCAGCAGAACCCGATAAAGGCTCGGCTTTTTCGTCTTCGTTCTGGTCTTGGTTGCGACCCCGGTCTGGCCGGCGCCCTCGTCCCGCTTGTTGTCGTCATCTCCCGGGCCGGCCGAGATCGCAGGCAGCGTGTCACGCCGCGCGCAAACACCACCGCCATGCGGCAGTTCCAGACCGGTAGAAGGGGCAGACATTAGCACGGCTCTTTCGTCCCAAATCAGAAAGGCAAGATGGCCCCATTATGTAGGCAAAATCTCGGCCATGTTAAGGGGCGAAAAACCGATCAATCAGGTGTGATCGCCCGACACGGTTTTTGCTTCAAGTTTTAAGCACTTTACGGATTTGTAACTGCATCGGCCTAAAGTGCCTGCAAGTTGGAGTTTCCGGCGCGCCATCGGGGGACGGGCGCGCGGCAATTCAAGAGTAGAGTACCGGTGCGGCGTTTTTCGTACCGATTGAGTAAAGAGTTGGAGTATCGGGTGCCGACCCTTCTGCGTATCGATTCCGCACGCGTCCCATTTGTGCGCTTTTTTCTCACGGTTCTGATCGCGGCGATGGCCTTTGCCGCCGTTTCGGCTCCGGCGGCAGCGCAAAGCGTCCCGCGCGCCTATGCCGGTATCGCCGTCGACGCCAAGACCGGCCAGGTCCTCTATCAGGACAATGCCAACGATCTGCGTTATCCCGCCTCGCTCACCAAGGTGATGACGCTCTATATCCTTTTCCAGGAACTCGAAGCCGGCCGCCTCAGCCTCGACAGCAAGCTTACGGTTTCCGCCCACGCCGCTGCCGCCGTCCCCACCAAGCTCTACGTGCAGCGCGGATCGACCATCAGCGTCGAAAACGCCATCAAGGCGCTGGTCACCCTTTCGGCCAACGACGTCGCCCGGGTCATTGGCGAGAACATCTCCGGCACTGAAAGCAAGTTCGGCGAGCGCATGACTCAGACGGCGCGCGCCTTGGGCATGAGCCGCACGACGTACAAGAACGCCTCTGGCCTTCCAGACAGCGGCCAGGTCACAACCGCGGCCGATCAGGCCACCCTGGCGCGCGCCGTCTATCTGCATTTCCCCCACTATTACGAATATTTCCAGACCCGCAGCTTCACCTACGGCTCCAAGACGTATGGCAACCACAATGCGCTGCTGGGCCAGAACGGCGTCGATGGCATCAAGACCGGCTATATCAATGCGTCGGGCTATAATCTGATGACCGCCGCCCGCTCGGGCAACCGCCATATTGTGGTGATCGGACTGGGGTTCAACACCGGCGCGGCCCGCAACGCCCGCGTCGCCGAACTGGTGCGCACCTACCTGCCCAAGGCCCGCCAGGGCGACTATTGGCGCGAAGCGATGATCCCGCGCCCCACCTTGCTGGGCAATGGTATTGCCGTGGCCTCCGCAGGTGCCGCCGTGCCGCTTAACCGCCTGCCGCCCGGTCGCCCCGTCAGTCTTCTCCCGGTCATCACCGAGGAACAGGCCATTCAGGTGGCTTCGCTCAGCCAGGACGCGCCCACCCCGGCGTCCAACGAGCCCGAAACCATCCCCTTCCAGATCGTATCGGCGGACGATATTCCGTCCCGCCCGGGCGATAACGCCCTCGATCAGGCGACCTATGTCGCAACCGGCGTCATGCCCTCCGAGGCACCGGTCTATCCCGCCGACGACCCGATCGGCGCCTGGATCGCCGAATCGCTCCAGCTCGGCCCGCAATCGGGACAGATCCTCGTGCCGCCCGCCCCGATCGCACGTCCGGACGGGCTGTCGCTCGACACCATGAGCACCAACAGCGCGGCGACCGTTCCCGCCGGCGGCTGGGTGGTTCAGGTCGGTGCCGCTGACAGCGAAGGCAATGCCCAGCAACTGCTGAGCCAAGCCACCCAGACATACGACCAGCTCGCAAATCTGCGCGGCTACGTCGAAACCTTCGAGCGCAACGGCGTTCTCTATTATCGCGCCCGTTTCGCCGGCTTTGCCGACCGCACCCAGGCCAGAACGACCTGCGATGCGCTTTCCGAAGCCTCGATCAACTGCCTCACGGTCCAGGGGTAGCGACCAGAACGACCGCACAGTCTTCGACAATTGGCGCAGATGTATGGAGTAGCCCAATGAGCGAAATGACCCGACTTTCTGAGCTTGGCCAGTTCCAGCCCCGCTCGCCACTCGCCTCGGATGACGACGCGGTTCGCGCGGAATCCCTGCGTCTGCTGGCGCGCGGCCTTGGAGAAAACAAGCCCGTGCACCGGCGTATGTCCGACATGCTGTCAGTCGTTCTGGCACTGTCGTCGCGCACGCGCCGCATGGTTCTGCCCAAGGTGTCGGTCGATATCGACGTCTTCAGTCCCGCCGGCCGTCGCGCTCTGCGCATGTACATGCCCCAGGAAGACTGACCAACCGGACGGAACCGCCCGTCTTTGCTGGCGTTGCCTTGGGTATCGGCAACGGAGGCAGACATGGCACTTGAAGGCAGAATTGCATTGGTCACCGGGGGCGGCTCCGGTTTGGGCCGGGCCAGCGCCCTCAAGCTGGCCGCCGAAGGCGCAGACATTGCCCTGCTTAGCCGCACGATGGAAGAGGTGGACGCCGTCTGCCTCGAAATCACCCGACTGGGGCGCAAGGCCCTGCCCCTCTATGCCGACATATCCGACGTCGCCGACATGCAGGCAGCGTTCGATCAGATCACCGAAACCTTCGGGCGGCTCGATATCGTCTTTGCCAATGCCGGAATCAACGGCACCTGGGCGCCGCTCGAGGAGCTGACGGTCGAAGACTGGGACAAGACCAACGCCGTCAACCTGCGCGGCACGTTCCTCACACTCCATCACGCCGTCCCGCTGATGAAGGAACACGGCGGCTCGATCATCATCACCTCTTCGATCAACGGCACCCGCACATTCACCACGGCCGGCGCTTCGGCCTATTCGACCACCAAGGCCGGTCAACTGGCGCTGACCCAGATGGCCGCGCTCGAGTTGGCCAAGCACCGCATCCGCGTCAACGCCATCTGCCCCGGCGCCATCGAAAGCCAGATAGATCAGAACACCGAACAGCGTAACGTGGAAATGGCGGCAGAGCCTGCCTACTACCCCGACGGCGATATCCCGCTCACGGATGGAAAGCCGGGCAAGGCCGAAGAAATTGCCGATCTCGTCTGTTTCTTGAGCTCGGACTCTTCGCGACACATCACCGGCACGCCCATCTGGATCGACGGGGCGCAGTCACTGCTCGTCTGAAAAAGGACCTAAACCGTTCCGGCCAGCACCCGCTGGCCGCGCTGCGCCGGTTGCGCCTCGCTCCGGCGCTTGCCAGAGAGATTAAGAGCGTCGAGCAACAGCCGGTATTCCTGGCGCGCGCCGATATGGCTCATGGTCGGCGCTCCACCCAGAGCGTCTTCGTCGAGCGGATCGAAAACCGTCATGCCGATCGGAAACAGCGACCGGAAAATCACGCGCTCGGCAATGCCATCCGCGACGCGGCATCCGACGCGGTCGGCAACGTTTTCCAGCCCCGTCCGCACCAGCCGCGTGTTGCGCGAGTTGAGCGTGGAAATGCGGTTGCGCACCATCAGCCAGTCGATTGTGCGCCCGTCGATGGCCAGACGCTCGCGGCGTGATCGCTGGACGAGGCGCGTATAATGGCCCAATTCGATCAAGGTTCCGCTGTCAGGCTCAACCTTGGCGATGACATCGAGATCGATCAGGCTGTCGTTGAGCGGTGTAATCAGCGTGTCGGCCAGTGAATGGGCAATACGCGTGAGGTGGGTATCAAATCCGGGCGTATCGACGATCAGATAGTCGACGTCCCGCTCCACTTCAGCCACCGCCTGGCGGAACATTTCGAATTCCATGTCCGCATTTTTTTCGCGCGAGTCGCCTCGCCCCTGCGGCAGGTGGAAATGGGTGGAATGGGGAACCGAAAGGCCGTGGGCGCTGGACCATTCCCGGCGATTGCGCACATAGGTCGTGAGCGTATGCTGACGGCTGTCGGCATCGATGGTGGCAACACGAAAGCCTTCATAAAGCAGATGAACGGCGAGGTGAATCGCCGTGGTGGATTTACCCGAGCCACCCTTTTCATTGCCCAGAACGATGACGTGCGCGTTCGATCGCTGCATTGATTCGACTCTAACCCATGCCCCAAAAAAGCGTTGCACAGCTTGTGTGCTTCGTAAAACCCGCACAAGTGCGAATATTGCGCCTTGGGGTCAGCTTAGCTCGTATTTGATTTACATTTTATAAACGAATGGCCGGCACGCGTTTGGCGCACCGACCAGCCGAATCAAGTTCGCGGGGTGACGATCAGATCCAATATGGCGGCACGCCATAATAGGTGTAGATATCCATGGCGCGCTGACGATCGTTCCATTCGAAATCATCGTCGGCGTTGTAGCGCGGCGCGTTGTCAAGGTCCGCTTTCGAGATATCGGTGCGATAGCCGCCAAGGCTCTCGTCATAGGTCAGCTTGGCCCAGGGGATCGGATAGTGGTCGTCCCCGATGCCCAGAAAGCCGCCAAAGCTGAGAACGGCATAGCCAACCTTGCCGCTGAGCTTGTCGATCATGACCCGTTCGATGGTGCCGATCTTGTCATTGGCCAGGCTGTAAACGGCGGTGCCTTCGACCTTGTCGCTACCGATCAGATTGCCGGTTTCGCGCCTGTCGAGATCGCGGGCCCGCAAGCCGTTGTCTGTCCTCGGATCCATTGTCAGTCTCCGTTGCTGGTTGCACTGCACCGTCAACGGAATGGACTCCTGCGAGTTCCAGCCTGAAATAACTAAGGCAGGGTATCATCGGATCGGCTCAAAGAAGCCCCAGTTGGGCCAGTTCTTCGGCCATGCCTTCGGGCGGAGCGTCCTCGCCTGCCCGGGCAAGATCGGGCGGGGCGTCCTTGGGTTGCAGATAGCGCCAGCCCTGGAAAGGGCGACGCGGATAGGGCGCTGTGCGGATCAGTTCAGGCTCCATCACGATGTCGCAGCACGACCGGCCCTCCCCGTCGGTCTCAGACTTGAGGTCCGCAATCACCTGCCGCGCCCGGATCGCACCGGCAATAACCCAGTATAACGATCCCTGCCCCACGATTTCATCGGCTCTTTTGGGCATCATGCGCGTACGATGAACGTTAAGGCCATCGGGACGTCCGAACCCCTGCTCACGGCGCAGGGCCCGCCATTCGATCAATTCCTCGACCGAGGAAACGCCAACACAAAGCTTGATGATATGCATGGGGAACCACCCAAAAAGAAAATGGGGCGACCGTTTCCGGGCACCCCATTGTCGTATCTGAATCCGTCTCTTGCCGAAAGGCCGTATCAGGCGCCAGCAATGACAGAAACAATGAAACCGAGCGAGATCAAGCCGACACATGTCCAGCTTGCGGCTCGCCAGCATACGGCCTTGGATTGGCTACGCATGCAAGCTCCTTGCGCTGTTGCAAAATCGGTGAGCGCCATCTCTGTCACTCACCGGTAACGCCTAATTAACTACGCAGCGCCGGTTAAGCAAGCCATGTTTAGGCCACATTCACGCAAATCACGCTTGCAATCCACGCATGGCTGCGAATCACCTTCAAAACAGGCCGAACCACCAGCCGGCGAGGGCCAGGAAGGCGAAAAAGCCGATAACGTCGGTAAACGTCATGACAAAAGTCGAGGACGCAACGGCCGGATCGATCTTGAGCCTGTTGAGCAGCATCGGAATGAGGATGCCACAGCCACCGGCGACGATCATGTTGACCACCATCGCCATGCCGATCACCAGCCCCAGCGCCGGGTTGGCGAAGCGGAAACCGGTAATGACCCCCAGCAATACCGCAAAGATCACGCCATTGGTCAGCCCGACGAGCAATTCGCGTCGGATCAGGCGCCAGGCGTTGTTCTTGTCCAGTTCCCTTTGCGAAATGGCGCGCACCGTCACTGTCATGGTCTGCGTGCCCGCTACCCCGCCCATGGAAGCGACGATGGGCATCAGCACGGCCAGTGCGACCATTTGCTCGATCGTGCCGTCGAACAGCCCGATAACCAGCGAGGCAAGCGTTGCCGTGCCCAGATTGACCAGCAGCCAGGTCGCGCGGCTGCGCACGACGCCCGGCACTGTGCGCGAAATGTCCTCGTCGCCCACGCCGCCGAGACGGTGGATATCCTCGCTGGCCTCTTCATTTATGACGTCGACGATGTCGTCGATGGTCAGGACGCCCACCAGTCGCCTGCTCTCATCGACCACCGCCACTTCGACCTGATCGTAGCGCTCGAAGATGCGTGCCGCCTCCTCCTGATCGAGCGTGGCGTCGATCTGGCGGATCTGGGTGTTCATGATGTCTTCGATGCGCGTCGCCCTTTGCACACGAAGAATGCGGTCGAGCGGGATCGTGCCCAGCAGGTTGAAACCCGGGTCGACGACATAGATCTGGTAGAAATCGTCGGGCAGATCATCATTGGTCCGCAGATAGTCGATGGTTTGCCCTACCGTCCAGAACGGCGGGATGGCAATGAAATCGGTCTGCATCCGCCGCCCGGCGGAGTCCTCTGGAAAATCAAGGCTGCGTTTGAGCGAGATGCGGTCGAAAGCCGGCATTTGCGCCAGAATTTCGTCCCGGTCCTCCGCGTCGATATCTTCGAGAATGTAAACGGCATCGTCGCTGTCGAGATCGGCGACACCTCGCGCGATCTCGGCGTTCGGCAGCTCGTCCATAAGCTCGATACGAACCGAATCGTCGACCTCGGTCAGCGCCGAATAGTCGAAGGCATCGCCAAGCAGCGTAACAAGCTGAACCCGCTCGTCGGCCGGCAAGGCCTCGATGACATCGCCCGTTTCCGATTCATGGAGCGGCTCCATGCGCTTGCGCAGCGCCTCGGAATCCCCCGCCTCGATCTCGGCGCGGAGCGCTTCATACCAATCGGAGCGAAGCCGACCGTCCGCATCATAGATGCTTTCGGGGTTTTCGTCGGGTTCCGGTCCGGTCGGTGCAGCGTCTTCCATGCAACTCTCCTTCCCGGTTTTTCGCGAAGCCGCGACTCTTGGCTCTGGCTATGGCGTAACCCATCCGCCCGCCATTTGCCACAGCACAATCGCATGGCAGCCACCCACCGCCGGCGCGCGCTAAGTAGTTTAGCCTAAAGCCATATAAGGACACCCTTATCGTCGACCGCACCACATTGCAGCACGCAATGGAGGCGGCAATGAGCATCGGCGGCCATAGGCTCAAAGAGTGGATACCGATCGCGGCATGGACGGCGTGCGGACCGCTGTTCTGCGTTCTGGTGGCGCTTGGTTACAACATCATGACATTTGCGGGCTTTCCCTCGGAAATCAGGGTCCGCGCAGCCCTCGCGGCGATCATTGTGCCGTTTGGGCTGGCCACCCCGTTCTTTTTCTATTTTTCGATCAAGCTGCGCGAACTGGCATCGGCCAATAGACAGCTCAGTCTTCTGGCCGCCACCGATGGCCTCACCAATTGCCTCAACCGGACGGCCTTCACCGCGCTGGTCGAGGCCCGGCTCGAGGCGCTGGTCCCGCAAGGCGATCACGTCCACGGCGCCCTGCTGGTCATCGATGCAGACAATTTCAAACAGATCAACGACCGCTTCGGACATCACAATGGCGATATCGCCCTGACCCTGATCGCCCGTGCCATCCGCTCTTCGGTCCGCGCCGGCGACAATGTCGGTCGCCTGGGCGGCGAGGAATTTGGCGTCTTCCTGCCCGTCGTCGACCGCTATGGCGCCGAAACGGTCGCCGAACGGCTGCGGCGCGCAGTCGAAAAACTCGCCTTTGTCGCCGACGGCCACCACCACCAGCTTACCGTAAGCGTGGGCGGCGTCGTGTTCGACCGCCGCACCGGCTTTGAGGAACTGTTCAGGCTGGCCGACGAACGGCTCTACGCCGCCAAGAATGAGGGCCGCAACACTGTCCGGCTGATCGGCTGCGCCACAAGCGGCGCCGGCTTTGCAATCCTCGACTCGTAAAGCTATTTAGCCTCAATGGCCGATCCGACTTTCATCAATCGCTATTTCGACGATGACGTCGTGGCCGTCGCCCGGCGCCTGATCGGAGCGCGATTTCATGTCGACGGCGTTGGCGGCACCATCATCGAGACAGAGGCCTACGCCCCCAACGAGCCTGCTTCTCACAGCTTTCGCGGCCCCACGCCCCGCAACAAGCCGATGTTTGATCTCCCCGGCACGGTCTATGTCTATCGCAGCTACGGCATCCACTGGTGCGTCAACTTCGTCTGCCGTCCCGGCAGCGCGGTTCTCATCCGCGCGCTCGTGCCAACTGACGGCATTGAGCAAATGATTGACAGGCGCGGCCTGCCCGACCCCAAAAAGCTATGCGCCGGCCCCGGACGGCTGACCCAAGCCCTCGGCATCGACCTGAGCCACAATGATCGCCCCTTGTCCGACGCCCCCTTCTGCTTCGCTCCTGCCCCCGTGGAGGGCCCCGTCGTCATCGGCCCGCGCATCGGCATCACCAAGGCTGTCGATCTGCCCTGGCGGTTCGGGGTGCCCGGCAGCAAATACCTCAGCAGGCCCTTCACGAAAAACGGCCCCTCAGAGGTCTGAGGGGCCGCTCGAAATCGGATCGGACGAAGCGCTAGGCCTGAACGACCACTACACGGGTCCCCGACGGCACGCGTTCGTAGAGATCGATGATGTCATGGTTGAGCATGCGAATGCAGCCCGAAGACATCGCCAGCCCGATAGATTGCGGCTGGTTGGTGCCGTGGATGCGGAACATTGTGTCGCCGCCATTGCGATAGAGATAGAGCGCCCGTGCGCCCAGCGGATTGTTGGGGCCGCCCGGCATCCCGTTGCGATACGGTCCGTTGGCTTCCGGGTCCCGGCGCAGCATGTTTGCCGTCGGCGTCCAGCTCGGCCATTCGGCCTTGCGCCCGATATAGGCATTGCCGCGAAGAGCCAGCCCTTCCCGTCCGACGCCCACGCCATAGCGCATGGCCTTGCCGTCTTCCTGAACGAGATAGAGGAAGCGATTGGGCGTATCGACGACGATCGTGCCCTTGGAATAATTGGTCTCGTAGTCCACCACCTGCCGCCGCAATTCCGGCTTGATCAACCGCGCATTCAGCGCGGCAAGCGGAAACGGCTCATCGGCAACGGGCCCATAGGCACTGACCATCGAGATTGAGGATGAAGTGGTGCGCGTCGAGCACGCGGCCAGAAAAAGCGGAAGGCCTACGAGAAATCCGCGTCGTGTCAGGCTCATCGATAGCTACCCAGGCAAGAATCAACAACGTGAGCAACAATTAACCATAAGGGTTAAAACTTCTCTCACCATAATTCCGCCGCATGACGGCCCGATTGCCGTTTTGGTGCGATCTGGCCAGAGAGCGCGGCAAATCTGCAACACCCTATGGCGAGCATTGCCGCCAGCACATCTGGTTTAGTGGCAAATGCAGGCCAGCCCGAAATATTGCCTGGGGCTGGAGGTTGGGCAACGCCGACTTCGAAAGGGGCATCGAAGCCGATGCCCCTTTCATTCAATACTCGGTGGATTGCGACAATCAGTTGTCCGGCTGAACAACCGCGTTAATGGCGCCCCCGACCTCCTCGGCAAACGCCGGATCGGCCTGTGCCGCCGTCAGGATGGCGTTGTAGTCATCGACGGTAATGCCTTCGGTGCTTTCGACGGCACTTGTGTCAACGGCGGGGTAAAAGTCGGCCATTGGGCGGCGCAAAACCAGGCCACTTGATGTTGGGGGTATCGAGCGCCGGGAGGGAGTTGGCCGAACTGGTTCGCTATACATTAGATGAGAATGTCGCCAAGCTTGATGAGGTCCCTACAGATGATATTGCGTTTGTTATCACACATACCAAAAGCTATGGTATTCAGCGGCTCGTGAACGTGCTGGCGAGACGACTAGGAGAACAGGCTGAACTCGCCGAAAAACTCAATGCGTCTGATGAAGCAACATGGGACCCATTGGACAAAACCAGGCTCGCCATGCACAACGCAGTGGCAAAGACAGCGTCCGACAAACTAAGGGAAGCCGCAAATCAACGGCTCGCTATTATTGAGCGCAGAACACGTCTCCACCAATAGCGACGTAGGTTTCTTGGAACCGCGCAGCCCCCCGCCCGTGAAGCCGACACGAGCAACACGAAGCCGTCCTTGATCACGTCCACTGAGCGGACCTTGCGCACCTACTGACCATGAGTTCACAAGCGGTCGGCCATATCTTCTAGAGGAGATCGTCAGCGCATTGCTCTTAGTGGGAGGGGACCTTGTTTTCCAATATATCGCGCATCCTGGCCACGCTAGCCTTCATCATTGGCCTGTTCCGGCTCGGGCTGGGCTTTGCAATCGCAACAGAAGTCATCGGACCCTATGAGCAAGCTCTTGCTCGATATACGGGGGCGTCTTCATCCGGTGCTGTCATCGATCAATCGATCTACGTCATCGTCTTTGCGCTCGCCCTAGGCACTTTGGCTGAGATTGGCAGGTCAGTCAGGAAGCTGTCCGGGGCCTAGTAGCCTACTCAAGCTATTCCCACCTAGAGCCACCCCGAGGGGGGAAGAGCGGTCTGGTAATTCTATCTTACCGGCTCGGAATTTTTCGGTAAAAACATCCCGTCTATCGGGGCCCCCTATATGGCCTCCAGACCACCGTCCGGTACTCCAGCAAGGGGCTCTCCGGAGCAGGCTGAAGGGAATGGACTGCGGTCGTTAGGTCCTTGCTGCCGCACTTGGCGCACTTGAAGGGGACCTCCTGTGGCACCCTATAAGTCCCATAAAAGACCATGAGGTCGGATGCCATAAATGTCGCCTTGCGGTGGCAGCGAGGACAGCTCACCGTTATCGCAAGGCCATCTCTGGCGATCATCCCAAGTGTGTATCGGCGTGTTACCATGGGGGAAGAAGATAAAACAAAAGGGGAACATGATCATGCTGACTGGACATCGGCAATTGCAGGCTGGAGACCTGTAGAGGGCACTTTCCCATGAAAGCCATAGAAGAACATTGTGGAGAAGTGGGTGGTGGTCGGAGGCCCCCTAAGCGTCCCCTCAAGGACCACACAGGAACGCCAAAGTGCGATCACATAACCCTAATGTAACCCCCGGGGCCTCTTACTGTGGGGGGTAATCGCGTTGGTGTATTACTATACCAACACACCAACAGCTAAGCCGTTGCATTTATTGAACATTGGCATCGACTGCCGATCATACGCCTTCGCGGTTTCCCGTGCTTCCTCATTGAGCAGGTACCCACCCGTCTTGCGGATGGCTGGCAGCACATCGCGGGTCACCCAGTCTTGGAACTTCCGGGCTTCCGGTTTGTCTGACCGCATGATCAGCTGGTAGAGGCCACTCTCGGATATGACGGTGTAGGAAGGTGCGCGACTACCGCAGAATAACTGAGGGAGTGAGGTGCGTTCGGCCAGCCTTTGCTCCAAGCTGTTGAACGCGGCGATGTACTTGAGCTTAAACTCCAGCGCCTTCGCCCCGGTGAACCCCATAGCGAGGAGCGTGAAGCCATCCTTGGTCATGTCGAAGCAGCGCAGTAACCTGCCGGTCCGGTCCTTGTAAGAGCTGGCCCCAAAATTGGGGGCAGTGCTGACTGGCTTGAATTTCATGATCTGATCGATGTCCCGGAGAACGTGGACGTGCTGCTTCCCGAAGAACTCCGCAACGTCCCGCGAGTTGGCGAACGCTTGGCCATTCTTGAGGGTGACGACAGGAACGAGAGAGATTTGTAGACCGGCCCTGTCACAGTGGGGGACTGATGAAAGGACCGGCCACCCCCAGACGCGGACAGTCCGCCGCAACGAGGAACTAACAACTTGCCCAACGAATGTGGCTGGTATTGGGCAGTCGACCGGCCTTTTCAGAGACGTCCCAGAAAAGTAACTAAGTCCACGCCGGGCCGGGTGAGGTAGTAAGGCCCCTCCCGCACATTGAAGGTCAGACCGGAGAGAACAGAGAAAAGACCGCGCATGGAAAGCCCCTAGGTTTCGCGGTGGCGCTGCCCGCTATCGGGAAGCGTGAGGTGGGCATGGAAATGCCACTGAAGCCCTCAGAGGGACTCATGGAGTCGGGAAAGTCGTCACGCTGGCATGAAGCTACCAGCCGCGCTTAAAGCCGCTCCATGAGTCCTCCAAAGGGCTCAGCGGGGCTGCTCCTCGGTGTTCACCGGGTATCGCGGGAATTCCTTTATGGCTTCAGCAAGTTCATCAATGTCCGGCAGCTCATAGGTTCGCCCTACCTTCATGTCAGCATGGCCACAAAAGGCATCGCGGATACGCTCTTCGATCTTTGCGCGGGCAGCGCGACGCTTGAACGTATGTCGCCAGCCATGGTTAGGCCCCACGCCGGGGTCCGTTACACCCAGCTTTCGAACCCAGTCCGCCAGTTTTTGACGCATGATCACATAGGGAGGACGTGGCGGATTGAGCGGGTCGACCAGGTCGCTGGACTTAAATGCTGCCGGGTCATAGAACAGCGCCCCCGGTTTGGCCTGGGCGACAAAATCCACGAAGCCCTGTTCGATCAGATGATCGTGCAAAACAACTGTTCGGGGCATCGAGCCTTTCACAGTTCCCGCATCAGGGGTGATGTTAAGCATCCAAAAGCCATCGCGGTGCCACTGAATATCCTGCTTGCGCAACTGGGTCATTTCGCCCGAACGCGCGCCTGTGTATGCGCAAAGCCAGGGAACCCACCTGACGGCCAGCTTCAAGTGATCTGAAGTTCTCGCGCTGAGAGGCTTCAGTGTCGCCCTAAGGATAATCTCCGCATCTTCCTCTTGGAATTTGCCTTTGGTCGGCCCCGAACGGGCAACAGCCACCTTCACTCCATCGAACGGATTAACACGCAGTTTTTTTTGGTCTTTCACCCAATTGAACACCCGCCGTGCTGCAGTTAGCCAAACCTCATTAACGGTGCGGCCACTGCGACTTCCGCTCATCAGCTGGTCTTTCCAGCGAACGGCATCTTCATCCGACATGATCGCGATGTCGCGGCCTTCAAGAAATTCGTTGAGGTTGGCAAACACGCTGCGCCACCGATTAATCGTGGCCGCTTCAGGTTTCCTCTCACCTACCCATGCTTCGAACGCTTCCCACGCGTTCCAGCCAGTGGGCTTCGTCCCGGTGTTTTCTCTTACCGGCTGCGGGAATTTCTCCCTGTGGTAATCGGGCCGGTAGTCGCCACCAGCCCTGCGCCTTAACAACGCGGCTACGGGGCCGATTTCATTCGCCACGGAGCTGACAAAGCTGACCATGGTGGTAGGCGAAAGCGTGGTGCCGTCGATTGCCAAGAAAGAAGAAAGTTGAGCCAATTCCTGAACGCGGGCTTGGACAAGTGCAGTGTGTCGAGCATCGAAACCCTCCTCCTGCTCTTCCGGTGCCCCAAGGCTGTTACCGCTAGCGGCGCTGAGGGCATCCTCATACCGCTCGAACAGACTTTCCCAAGCCTCAGGCGATAAGGGGCTCTCATCGTACTGGGCGACAAACCAATCGTACCAGCGACCAACAAGCGCATGAATTTGCTTCTGGGTCAGCTCTTGCCGTTCACCAACAACCACTGCACGGAGTTTGGCAACCCGCCCCTCGATTTCCGCCACCCACTCAGTAAATTCAATCTTGACCCTTCCCTGCGTTGTCCCTTGGGGACACCTGAAGCGTTCCTCCTGGCGCACGCCAAAAGCAGCCTGATAGGCGTCCCGAACATCAGCCGGAATCACTTTGCGGGCGAACCAATCGCCATTGGGGGCTTTGGAGAGCTTCGGCATTAGGATAGTCATTTGTAGTGCCCTTTGTAGTGGTCGGGCATCTACAAGCTAATGAAATCACTCATCTAATTGGAAATCTTGAACTTCCAGCCAGAGATGGTGCGGTCGAGAAGACTCGAACTTCCACGGGAGTTACCCCACAGCGACCTCAACGCTGCGCGTCTACCAATTCCGCCACGACCGCACTGTCTGGGGAATGCTGCGCCCTCGGGCGAAGCGAGGCTGCATGTAGCAAATGGTTTGGTGTCCCTCAAGGGCTATTTCGCCGTTTGGGGATAAAGTTTTGCACTCAACGTCAGGCGGGCTTGATGACCTTCTCTGTCACCACCACATTAAGCTGTCCCTCGTCGACCTGAACCTCGCCCTTTGCGATCAGCGTATTGTTGGCATAGATACGCATGGCGTCGTTCTCGAAGGCATCGAGTTCGATCACCGCGCCGCGCCCCATGCGCAGCAGGTGATGGACCGGCAGAACGGCCGCCCCAAGTTCCACGGAGACATCGATTTCGATGGTTTCAAGCGTATTCATCAACAGGTCGGAATCCCATATGCAAACCGTACGGCGAGAATCGATATTTCTCCCGCGCGCCGGCTCCGACATTGAGGCGTCATGGTTAGTGAAGTGTTAAAGACCGACCAGATCGACATTTGCACAAGCGCGCCCAAGCTCATGCGGGCCGATGGCCTTCCCGCCAACTGGGTTATCGCCGATGCGCCCGTGGCCTACCCCGATGCACTGGCAACAATGCAAGAGCGCGCCCGCGCCATCGCGGCCGGTGAAGCGTCTGAAGCCATATGGCTGGTTGAGCACCCTCCCCTTTATTCCGCCGGCACCTCCGCCAAAACCGAGGACCTGCTGATCCCAGATCGGTTTCCCGTGTTCCAGGCCGGACGGGGCGGGCAATTCACCTATCATGGCCCCGGGCAGCGGGTTGCCTATGTCATGCTTGACCTGCGCGAGCGCGGACGCGACATCCGGTGCCTGGTCGCCGGGCTTGAAAACTGGGTGATCGACACCCTCGCCGCCTTCAATATCAAGGGCGAAAAACGCGATGGCCGCATCGGGGTCTGGGTAAAGCGCCCCGATAAGGGCCCGTTCGTGGAAGACAAGATCGCCGCCATCGGCGTCCGCGTCTCGCGCTGGGTCAGCTTCCACGGCATTTCGCTCAATATTAGCCCCGACCTCGACCATTATTCGGGCATCGTGCCATGCGGCATAAGCCAGCATGGCGTGACGAGCTTTGAGGATCTGGGGCAGATCGTTTCGATGGCCGAGGTGGATTCGGTGCTCAAATCGCACTTTGAAACGCACTTCGGACCGGCAAGGCTTGCCTCCGCGCTCTGATCGCGACAAGGTGACTGCAAAGCAATCCTCACTGTTTCTGGGTGCAAGGGGACAAAAATGCGCTTCGACGATCTGCGGAAACTGGCAACGGGCAGCGTCCTGTTCAATCTGGGCCGGATCATTTCGCCACGCCTCGTGACGATCCTTTATCTGCTCGGCCTGGCCGCGATCGGCCTATGGGCGATCAATCATTTCTTTTCGAGCTTCCGGTTCGGTTTCGGCAACGGGCTTTGGGGCCTGCTCGAAATCGCTGTGTTCGGACTTTTGGCTTTCGTGGCCCTGCGCATTGTTTGCGAAGCAGTCATTGTCTTTTTCCGCGCCAACAGCGTCGAGGCCGAAACCTACGAGCCCGAACATATGGGCGCTTCCCTAATCGATGACGTCCGCGAAGCAATCGAAGACCTGGCCGATCAGGAACCCGACCCTGTCGAGCCTGCGGCTCCCGCTCCGGTTGCCCCAACGCCTCCCGCACCTGCCACCCCGGTTGCCGAAGAGCCGGCCATCATGCCGGAGGAAGAAGCCCCCAAGCCGGCGGCCAAACGGCGCGCAACCCGCGCAAAACCGGCCCCCAAGGCTTGAAATCGAAGGGCCGCGCCCTGACATCAAGGCAGGTATGAAGCGCGCAAAGATTGACCTTTGCGCGCTTTACGTTATGACACGCTCAAATTCATGCGAGTTTCATATCCCATCGCGCCGGTCCGCTTGGCCCGGTACCTTTGGCAATCTCGCCTTTTCAAGGATCAGCGGACGCCCATGAGCGCGCCAACATCAACGCAGAACGCCCCCAAGATCGGCCTCGTCAGCCTTGGCTGCCCCAAGGCCCTCGTCGATTCCGAACGCATTCTCACCACGCTGCGCGCGCAGGGCTACAGCTTTTCGCCCTCTTATGAGGGCGCCGATGTCGTCATCGTCAACACCTGCGGCTTTCTCGACAGCGCCAAGGCCGAAAGCCTCGACGCCATTGGCGAGGCAATTTCGGAAAATGGCCGCGTCATCGTCACCGGTTGCCTCGGCGGCGAAGAAGAGCTGATCCGCAAGACCCATCCCGGCGTTCTGGCCGTTTCGGGCGCGCACCAGTATGAGGCCGTCGTCGATGCCGTGCATCAGGCCGTGCCCCCGGTGCCCAACGCCTTTGTCGATCTCGTCCCCGAACAGGGGTTGCGTCTGACCCCGCGTCACTACGCCTATCTCAAGATTTCCGAAGGCTGCAACAATCGCTGCACCTTCTGTATCATCCCCTCGATCCGCGGCGATCTCGTCTCGCGCCCCATCGCTTCGGTGCTTTACGAGGCCGAGCGGCTCGTCAAGGCCGGCGTCAAGGAGATCATGGTTATCTCCCAGGACACCTCCGCCTATGGCGTGGACATCAAATACGCTACGTCCCCCTATCGCGGGCGTCAGGTCGAAGCGCGCTTCCAGACATTGGCCGAGGAGATGGGCAAGCTCGGCGCTTGGGTGCGCATGCACTACGTCTATCCCTACCCCCACGTCGACAACGTCATTCCTCTGATGGCCGACGGGGTGATCCTGCCCTATCTCGATATCCCCTTCCAGCACGCCAGCCCGCAGGTTCTCAAATCCATGCGGCGCCCGGCCAATCAGGAAAAGACCGCCGACCGCATCCGCAAATGGCGCGAAACCTGTCCCGATCTCGCCATCCGCTCGACCTTCATCGTCGGCTTCCCCGGTGAGACCGAGGAAGACTTCCAGATGCTGCTCGATTGGGTCCACGAGACAAAGATCGACCGCGCCGGGGCGTTCCCCTACGAGCCGGTCACTGGCGCCCGCGCCAACGATCTGGGCCTTGATGAAATCCCCGATGAGCTCAAGCAGGAACGCTACGGCCGCCTCATGGAGGCTTTGCAGGAAGTTTCGACCGAACGCCTCGCCTCCCGTGTCGGCCGCACCATCGACGTTCTGGTCGATGATGTCGAACCCGAAGAGCAGCGCGTCATCGCCCGCTCGCAATGGGATGCCCCCGAGATCGACGGCAATGTGATCGTCGAGAACGCTACCGGCATCAAGCCCGGCGACATGATCTCGGTGACCGTGGTCGATTCCGACGAATACGACCTCTATGCGGTCCCGGCCGGTTCGGTGCAGTGACGCACCTCGCCTATGACGTTCCGATGGCCGGCGGCCCGCTGACACTGGGCCGCACGCCTCTCGTCATGGGCATTCTCAATGTCACCCCAGACAGCTTTTCCGATGGCGGTGATTTCTCCGCCCTCGACGCGGCCCTCGCGCACGCAGGAGACCTCGTTTCCGAGGGCGCCGATATCATCGATATCGGCGGCGAAAGCACCCGGCCGGGCTCTGAAGAAGTCAGCGTACAGGACGAACTCGACAGGGTCATGCCCGTGCTCGACGCCCTTGCGGAGCGCGGTTTTGAAACCCCGATCTCCATCGACACCTACAAGGCCCTGGTCGCCGATCAGGCGGTCCAGGCGGGCGCCAAAATCATCAACGATGTCTGGGGTTTCCAGCGAGATCCGGAAATCGCTGACGTCGCCGCCCATCACCGCACTCCCGTCATCGCCATGCACTGGGACACCGAGCGCGATACCGCGCGCGACCTGATCGATGAAATGACGCGCTGGCTCTCCCGGTCAGTGGAGATCGCGCTCAAGGCCGGTATCGCCCGCGAAGCGATCATCCTCGATCCCGGCTTCGGCTTTGCCAAATCCTTTGCCGAGAACTACGAGCTCCTCAACCGTCTCGACGAATTGCACGCGCTCGGCTTTCCCCTGCTCGTCGGCACATCCCGCAAGCGCATGATCGGCAATCTGCTCGATGTACCGCCCAAGGAGCGCGTTTCGGGCACCATCGCAACCTCTGTTCTGGGCTATTTAAAGGGCGGGCATATTTTCCGCGTCCATGACGTGCGTGCCAATCGCGACGCCTTGCGCGTGGCTGCCGCCACGCTCTATGGTCCGCCGCAACTGGAGGGGTGAGTCCCATGGACAGCTTTGCCGATCGCGACCGCATCATTCTGGCCGGGCTGGCCTTTTATGGCTACCACGGTGTCATGATGGAGGAAAACTCCCTCGGCCAGCGCTTCCGCATTGATCTTGAGCTGGGACTGGACATGTCCGAGGCCGCCCGCACCGATGACGTGGCCTCCACCATCTCCTACGCCCACATCTACGATCTGGTGAAGGAAGCCTTCGAGGAAAGACGCTTCAAGCTGATCGAAGCGCTCGGCCACCATATCATGACACGCCTTTTCGAACGCTTCGACAAGCTCGACTGGATCCGCATCAAGGTCAGAAAGCCCGAAGCGCCCCTGCCCATCGTGGCCGGCGAAGCCGCCATCGAAATGGTCAGGACGCGGGAGCAGATCTGATGGCCCGCGCCGTTCTGGCGCTTGGCGCCAATATTGGCGATCCCGCGCACCAGATCGCCAAAGCCATTGAGGCCATCGCCGGCCATCCCCGGATTTCCCTTTTGAAACAAAGCGCCCTGATCGTCAGCGAGCCCTGGGGCAAGACCGATCAGAACCCGTTTCACAACGGCGCCGTTCTGGTCGAAACCACCCTCTCCCCGCTCGAACTTCTCGATTTCTGCCTTGCCACCGAAGCCGAAATCGGACGCGTCCGTATCGAGAAATGGGGCCCGCGCAGCATCGATATCGACGTTATCACCTACGATGATCTGGTGATGGAAACCGAGCGCCTGACCCTGCCCCATCCCTATGCCCATGAGCGTGATTTCGTGCTCGATCCGCTGCGCGAAATCGCCCCGGATGTGGCCGAATGGCTGCTGAATCAGGCTGGCAGGAAATCAGGCTAAGAGCTTGATGACATTGACGGCGGCATCAAATTCGAGGCGCCTCTGCCGACGCCGCGCCGCCGCCTCGTAATCTTCGCCCCACAGCGAAATCTGGTAGTCCTCGTCCACATGCGCCGCCGTCCACGCGGCATCGGCATCGACCAGCTGCTCGCGCAAACCAATTGCCAGCAGACCCGAGCCCGTCAGCCCCGTCACCGACACCATCGCAGTGGCAGGCACATGATGCAGCGGCTCGATGGCACCTCTGAGCTTTTTCAGCATGTCGGGAGATTGCGCCCTGTGCACAATCCCAACGGTTGGCTGAAAGCTGACCGAAAAATGCCGTGCGATCCGCACGAGCACATCGTCCCAGATCTGCTCCTGCTTTTCGACAAGCTCGCGCGGGCTGTCGGCGCGATAGAGCAGCAGGTCGTTACCCGCATATTTCACCACCTCATCGAGCAGAGCCGCCCGCGACTCCTCGCCCGCCTCGACGGCCGAGTTGATGAGTTTGACATGCGGCATCATGTCGGGATCGATGCGATCGCCCTGCGCATCCCATTCCTCGCGCATGCGCGCCGCCAGATCGGCGTGGCCCACGCCAACCTGCTTGCCGGTCGGCGTCTTGGTCACGCGCCCATCCAGCAGCACGGTGAAAACGCCATCGGTCTCGGCCACGTCCACCGATTTGTAGAAGCGCTTGGGCAACTCGCGAATCAGATCCTTCTGATGGCGCCCCTGTCCGGCATCCTGGTGCCGGATCGCGTCTTCGAGAAATTCGCGCATCAGCTCAAAACCCTTTCGATAGCGTCATCGAGATCGGCATAATCGTCGATGATGATATGGGCACCGCTCTCTTCAAGCGCAACGCGGGCGTGATAGCCCCAGCTAACCCCGATGGTCCGCGCCCCAGCCGACCGCCCCAGCTCCATGTCGAAGGTCGTATCCCCGATCATCACCGTGCAGGACGGATCGATCCCGGTCTCGGCGCAGGCCCGCAGGATCATCCCCGGATGAGGCTTGGACGGATTGTGGTCGGGAGTCTGCAGTGTCACGAAATGATCCGCCAGGGCGTGCAACGCCAGAATGCGATTGACCCCGCTCAGCCTCTTGCCGGTGGCAATGCCCAGGATCGACGCCTCATGCGCCCGCAACCGGTTCAGCGCCTCCAGCGCCCCCGCATAAAGCGGCTCGTGCCGCTCGCCGCCGGCCAGCATGGCGCGATAGTGCTGGCGGTAGGTTCCTGCCATCAGGATGGCTGTCTCCGCATCGCATTGCGCCAGACGTTCCATGGCAATTTCCAGCGACAGACCAATGATCGAATGAGACATTTCCGCCGTCGGCACGTCCAGCCCGTGATCGCGAAACGTCGCCGCCATGTGCTCGGCAATGATCGCTCCGGAATCGATCAACGTGCCGTCCATGTCGAACATGATTAGACGCGGCTCGGCCATCACGCATCATCCTCCGGATCGACATCCTGCACATCATACTGATTGGCATCAAACCCCAGCGTCTCGAAGCTCGCCTTCATATGCGGCGGCAGCGGCGCCGTGATATCGAGCCTCTTGCCGCTGCGCAGCGGAATGGCCAGCCGCCTCGCGTGCAGATGCAGCCCGTTGCCCAGTTCCTCGGGCCGCTCGAAATTCCAGTTTTCCAGCGTGTTGTAGCGCGGGTCGTCGAGAATGGGCGTACCCAGTTCCATCATGTGCACCCGCAACTGATGCGTGCGCCCGGTCACCGGCTTGAGCGTCACCCAGGCGAACTGGTTGGCCGCGCTCTCGGTCACCGAATAATAGCTCACCGAATGCTGCGCGCCCTCGGTGCCGTTTTCGACAACCACCATCTGCTCGCCATCCTGGGTCGATTGCCGCGCCAGAAAGCACGAAATCCGCCCCTGGCGCGGATGGGGAACGCCAATCGTTATCGCCCAATAGATCTTGCGCGCCGAGCGTGAGCGGAACACGGTTCCGAAATGGCTCGCCGCCGCCCGCGTCTTGGCCACCAGCAGGCACCCCGACGTATCCCGGTCGAGGCGGTGAACCAGCCGCGGCGGCTCACCCTTCTTGTTGGGCAGCGATTTGAGCATGCCATCGATATGGCGCTTGGTGCCCGATCCGCCCTGCACGGCAAGCCCGTGCGGCTTGTTGAACACATAGACCTCATCGTCCTCATACAAAATGAGGTCGCGCAGGAAATCGGCATCTTTCTGATTGATCCGCGGCGCGTCCGGCGAGCGCACGGGCGCATCGCCCAGCGGCGGCACGCGCACCGTCTGCCCGGCGACCAGCCGCGCATTGGTGGCCACGCGCCCGCTATCCACCCGCACCTGCCCAGACCGCAGCAGCTTCTGCAGGCGCCCGAAGCTCAGGTCGGGAAAATGAACCGAGAACCAGCGGTCGAGCCGCATCCCGTCCTCATCCGCCACCACTTCCCGCAATTGCACGCCGCTCATAAAACTTTGTCCTTTGTCATTCGCGGCCCTTCTAGCGGGAAATCACTCCGCCGTCATGGGCGAAGTCAGTCCTGCAAGCAGTTAGGTCAGGGTGAGTCGAAAATGGTGGTTTTCGAGAACCGGCGCGGAGCGTACATTTTGGTACGTGAGCACCGGAAGCGCAGAATACCGCCATTTGCAGACCACCCTCACCTAACTGACGTCGCGCTTCGCCGCGCGCAGTTTCCCGAAATAATCCATCCGCTTCTTGATATCGCGCTCGAACCCGCGCTCGACCGGCTGATAGAAATCCTGCCGCCCGATCTTTTCGGGAAAATACTCCTGCCCCGAAAACCCTTCCGGCGTATCGTGATCGTAGATATAGCCCTCGCCATACCCTTCCGATTTCATCAGCTTGGTTGGCGCGTTGAGAATGGCCGTGGGCGGCGTCGGCGACCCGGTCTTTTTGGCCAGCGCCAGCGCCCGGTTGTAAGCATTATAGAGCGCGTTCGATTTCGGCGCCGTGGCCAGATAAACCACCACTTCAGCCAGCGCCAACTCGCCCTCGGGTGAACCGAGCATGTGGTAGGCGTCCTTGGCGGCCGTGGCGATGGGAAGCGCCTGCGGATCGGCCATGCCGATATCTTCGACCGCCATGCGGATCAGCCGCCGCGCCAGATACATCGGGTCCTCGCCCGCATCGATCATGCGCGCGAAATAATAGAGCGCCGCATCGGGATCCGATCCGCGCACCGTCTTATGCAGCGCAGAAATCAGGTTGTAGTGGCCATCCTGGCTCTTGTCGTAGATCGGCGCCCGCCGCTGCACCAGGCGCGCCAGCCCTGCAGGATCTAAAATTTCATCCGGTCCCGTTGCGGCAATGATCTCCTCGATCAACCCCAGCATGGCCCGCCCGTCGCCATCGGCCAGCCCGATCAGCGTCTGTCGCGCGTCCTCATCGAGCGGCAATACCTTGCCCAATTCCTCTTCGGCGCGTTTGGCAAGCGCATCGAGATCGTCCCGATCGAGACTGGTAAACTTGAGCACCTGCGCCCGCGACAGAAGCGCCGCGTTGAGCTCGAAACTGGGGTTCTCCGTCGTCGCCCCGACCAGCACCACGGTGCCGTCTTCCATGACGGGAAGAAAACTGTCCTGCTGCGCCCGGTTGAAGCGATGGATCTCGTCGACGAACAGCAGCGTGCGCTGCCCGGCCCGCCGCGCCGTGCGCGCCGTTTCAAACACCTTCTTGAGGTCCGCTACCCCCGAAAAGATCGCCGAAATCTGCTCGAACCGATAGTCGACCGCATCGGCCAGCAGCCGCGCCACTGTCGTCTTGCCCGTTCCCGGCGGTCCCCACAGGACAAGCGAACCCAGCCGCCCCGATGCCAGCATCCGCCGCAGCGTGCCGTCGGGCCCGATGATATGGGTCTGCCCGATCACTTCATCGAGCGATTTCGGCCGCAGCCGGTCGGCCAGCGGCCGGTCGGCGCCCGGTTCATCGGTCGGTCGCGAGGCCCGAAGGTCCTCGGGAAAAAGGTCGCTCATCGCACCTCACATGGGTCTCATCCGCTCACCACCGAACGGATGACCCTGCCTCCGCGTTGCAGGATAATCTGCCAGGCGCGCGGACGCTGGCTGGCAACGGATTCGAAGGTTTCAATATCACGGATTTCCATGCCGTTCAGCGCAACGATGACATCGCCTTCCTCAAGCCCCATCCGCGCCGCCGGGCTCCCTGGCTCGACGCCGACCACGGCAATGCCCTGCGTTGAAAAGCCCAGCCCCAATTGCTGCGCCAATGCGGGGTTCAGTTCAGCCGCCGTAACCCCCGCAAATCGCGTATTGCCCGAAATCGTCGCCTGCCGGTCCGAAGTGGCGGGCGGCGCCCCCAATTCCAGTGCGGCAGTCGTTTCGGCGCCGTTCCGCCACAGCGTCAATTGGGAGATCGAGCCGACCGGCTTGGTCGCCACGCGATAATTGAGCGCTTCGGGGTCCTGAACCGCCACTCCGTCGATCGCGGTGATCACGTCTCCCGAAGCCAGCCCCGCAGCCTCCGCCGGGCTGCCGGGCGCGATCTCGGTCACCAGCGCCCCGCGCGGCGTGGCCAGCCCCAGGCTGGCGGCCAGCTCGGCGTCAAGCATCTGCATCTGCGCGCCCAACCATGGCCGCACGATCTCGCCGCCCGCCGCGCCCGCATCGGCGATCACCCTCGCCATATTTGATGGTATGGCAAACCCGATCCCTTGCGACCCGCCCGAGCGGGTAAACAGCGCCGTGTTGATACCGACGAGTTGCCCGTTCATATCGACCAGCGCGCCACCCGAATTACCCGGATTGATCGCTGCATCGGTCTGGATGAAGAACTGGTAGTCGGTCATCCCCATGCCGGTCCGCGCCAGCGCCGAAACGATGCCGCTGGACACCGATTGCCCCACCCCGAACGGGTTGCCGATGGCCAGAACGAGATCGCCGACCTGCAACTGGTCGGAATCGGCAAACGTGACGAAGGGAAACTCCCCCGCCCCGTCCTCGGCCCTGAGCACGGCCAGATCGGTCGAGGGATCGGCCAGCACCAGCTCGACGGGATATTCCCGCCCGTCATTGAGCACGACCCGAATGTCGGTCGCCCCTTCCACGACGTGATTGTTGGTGAGGATCATGCCATCCGCACTGACAATCACGCCCGACCCCAGCGATTGGGAGGTCTGCGGCCGCTGGTTGAACAGCGGCGAGCGCCCGAAGAACTGTTCAAAGAACGGATCGTTGAAACTGCTCTGCTGCTGGGTGACCCGCGTGGCATAGACGTTGACGACCGCCGGCGCGACCTGCTCCACGACAGGTGAATAGGATAGCTGGATTTCCGCCTGGCTCTGCGGGACCACCTTTTCGGCCTGAGCGAAGGCGACGGCGGGTGCGAGAGCCAGAAAAACGGCAATAATCGACTTGCGGAACATGGGCACACTCCAGAGCTTGCAACGCGCCTCAGAGGTTAGTTGCCAGGGCTTTGGTTTCAAGTGACAAGCCCGTAAGGTTGGCGGCAAAAGCGTGTCAATTTTGACCCCGCACAAAGAATCGTCACAACCTGGCTCTATAGCCGAAATTGGCCATTGCAGAGGGGGGCAATGAGCCCTATACACGCGCGCTTTCAACCCCCGCACAAGGTATCAAGGTCAATGGACCACGCGCCGTCTCGCACATACGCGAACACCGCAGAACTGATCGCCACCGAGGAACCCGATTATCCGAGTTTCCTGTTTTCCGAACGGCTTCTGGTCGATGCCATAAATACCTTCAAGACGGGCTTTGATGGCCTGTTGACCTATGCGGTCAAATCAAACCCCTCGCCCCATATTCTTGAGATCATGAATCGCGAGGGGCTCAAGGCCTACGATGTTGCCTCCAACACCGAAATGGCCCTGATCCGCAAATACGCGCCTCAAGCCGGGATGCACTACAACAATCCCATCAAGTCGCGTCGAGAGATCGAGCGCGCCTATTCCGAGTTCGGCGTTCGCTCCTTTACCATCGACCACGTGGCCCAGCTCGACCAGCTCGCCGCCGTCATCCCCCCCCGCGAGGATGTCGAGGTGACTGTGCGCTTCAAGGCCGGCAAGGCGCTCAAATCCTACGATTTCGGCACCAAGTTCGGCGTGATGGAGGAAGGCGCCATCGCAATCTGCACATTGGCCAAGGCCATGGGATATTCGACCTCGCTGTGCTTCCACGTCGGCAGCCAGTGCGAGGAAGCCTATGCCTATGAGCGCCACATCGCCGCTGCGGGGCGCATCGCCCAGGCCTCGGGCATCGAGCTCAAGCGCCTCAATATCGGCGGCGGCTTTCCCGCCCCCTACATCACCAATTCGGCCCCGCCCCTCGACGTCTATTTCGAGACCATCCGCAACGCTGTCGCCGATACGTTCGGCTCGAACAAGCCCGAACTGATCGCCGAGCCCGGACGCGGCCTGTCCACCGGCTGCACATCGCTCCTGCTGCGCGTCAAACACGTGCGCGGCGAACAGTCGGTCTATCTCAACGACGGCGTCTATGGCTCGCTGATGGAAGCGATGATCCTTGAATTCATGTTGCCGATCCGCGTGTGGCGCGGCGACAAGGTGCTGACCGGCGAGAGTTGGGACTTCAAGATCTTCGGGCCGACCTGCGACAGCTACGACGTGATGCCCCAGACCTTCATTCTGCCGGCAGCAATTGCCGAGGACGACTATATCGAGTTCGGCCTGATGGGCGCCTACACTCAGGCTTCCCTCACCCCGTTCAACGGTTTCGACCGTCGCGACCTCTATTGGGTCGACGACATTCTGGTCTGATGACCGCCGGCAACAGCCAATTCCCGCGACCCGAAACACTCGGGCCGCGGATTTGCGTTTTCGGTCCATCCAATTCGGGAAAATCGACCCTCGCAGCGGCGATCGGTCAGGCATTGAGCTTGCCTCCCGTCCACCTCGACCTGCTCCATCATCAGCCGAACACCGATTGGGTTCCCCGCCCGGCGCAAGAATTCGAGCGCCTGCACAACCAGGCCATTGCTGGCGAGAATTGGGTAATGGAAGGCAATTACTCCCGCCTCATGCCCCAACGCCTCGAGCGCGCCACCGGCATTATCTGGGTCGATACGGCAATGCCCGGCAATCTCTGGCGCTATTTCCGTCGCACGCTGTTCGAACGCCACAGGATCGGCTCCCTCGAAGGTGGTCAGGACAGCCTCAAATGGCTGATGATCCACCATATCGCCTTCGTCCAGCCCCGTCGCCGCTCAAAACTCGAGCACGTCGTTAAGGCCAGCGGCCTGCCCTTTGCAAGGGTCGACAGCATGGGCGCCCTCAATCGCCTGTATGCGCAATGGGGTCTGGAAAAACCCAGCGCTTAATCGGCATTCAGGCGTTCCCGGAAGGATTTGCACCCGATTGCAGCATTGGATCAGGATCGACCATACCGCAATGACAGGCAGATTCTGAGGCGACGCCTCCCCCACAACTGTCGCCCCGGGACTTGCTCCCGGGGTCCAGCAGTATCACCACAATCAACAACCGACTTTCGGGACCGCTGCCTCCCCGGCCAACGGATGGCCGGCCAACAAAAAAGGCGGCTCGAGAGCCGCCCTTTTCGATTCTGCCTGAGGCGGAAACCGCTTATGCGGCTTCGCTCTCTTCGTCGCGCGTGAAGTCAGCGGTCGGGCCGGAATCCTTGCCCTTGGCTTCGACATCGCGATCGACAAGCTCGATGATCCCGACAGCGGCGTTGTCGCCGTGGCGGAAGCCGGCCTTGAGGACGCGGGTGTAGCCACCGTTGCGGTCCTTGTAGCGCGGGCCCAGAACGTCGAACAGCTTCTTGACCATGGTCTCATCGCCGATCTGGGCGATGGCCTGGCGGCGGGCATGCAGATCGCCGCGCTTGCCAAGGGTGATGAGCTTTTCGACGATCGGACGCAATTCCTTCGCCTTGGGAAGGGTCGTCACGATCTGTTCGTGCTTGATCAACGATGCGGACATGTTCTTGAACATCGCCTTGCGATGCGAAGAGGTCCGGTTCAGTTTGCGGCCGGCTTTACCGTGGCGCATGGTACTCTCCTAATTTCGGAACGTTCGCAGAAAAAGTGGATACCATCTTTTTCGGTTCGCGAACGCGACAATCCAAAAGTTCGTTCGCTTGGCGGACGATCAATAATGATCTTCGTAACGCTTGGCGAGGTCTTCGATGTTTTCGGGCGGCCAGTTGTTGACGTCCATCCCGAGATGGAGCCCCATCTGGGCCAGCACTTCCTTGATCTCGTTGAGCGACTTGCGCCCGAAGTTCGGCGTGCGGAGCATTTCCGCTTCCGTCTTCTGGATGAGATCGCCAATATAAACGATGTTGTCGTTCTTGAGGCAGTTCGCCGAACGCACCGACAACTCGAGCTCGTCCACCTTCTTGAGCAGCGCCGGGTTGAAGGCGAGTTCGGGTGTCGAATCCTCGGCCTTTTCCTTGGTGGGCTCTTCGAAATTGACGAACACGGACAGCTGGTCCTGGACGATGCGGGCCGCAAAGGCCAGCGCGTCTTCGGGGCTGATCGCGCCGTTGGTCTCGATCTGCATGCTCAGCTTGTCAAAGTCGAGGTTCTGGCCCTCACGGGTCTTTTCGACCTTGTAGCTGACGCGCTTGACCGGCGAGAACAATGCGTCGACAGCGATATAGCCGATCGGTGCATCTTCAGGCTTGTTGCGGTCGGCCGGGACATAGCCCTTGCCGGTATTGACCGTGAACTCGATATTGATCTCGGCCCCGTCATCAAGGTGACAGATAACGAGGTCAGGATTGAGCACTTCGATGTCGCCAGTGGTCTTGATGTCGCCGGCGGTGACGGCACCCGGACCCTGCTTGGAAAGCGTAAGGCGCTTTGGCCCTTCGTCTTCCATCTTGATGGCGATTTCCTTGATGTTGAGAACGAGATCAGTCACGTCCTCACGCACGCCGGGAATCGACGAGAATTCGTGCAATACGCCATCGATCTGGATGGCGGTAATTGCCGCACCCTGCAGCGACGAGAGCAGAACCCGGCGCAGCGTGTTGCCAAGGGTCAAGCCATAACCGCGTTCGAGCGGCTCGGCGACCACGGAGGCGACGCGCGCGGAATCGCTGCCCGGAACGACGTCGAGCTTGGTCGGCTTAATCAGTTCCTGCCAGTTTTTCTGGATCATCACGTCCAACTTCCTTTCAAAATCGCGGCCCTGCCCGGCCGCCATGCCGCAAACCGTAAAAGAACCCCGGCTGGCCTTGCCGAGGTCCATTCACATCAGACGCGACGGCGCTTGCGCGGCCGGCACCCATTGTGAGGAATGGATGTAACGTCCCGGATGGAAGTGACAGTGAAACCGGCGGCCTGAAGGGCACGCAGTGCCGATTCACGACCTGAACCCGGGCCACGGACCTCGACCTCGAGGGTCTTCATGCCGTGTTCCTGCGCCTTCTTGGCGGCGTCTTCAGCAGCCATCTGTGCTGCGTAAGGGGTCGATTTGCGCGAACCCTTGAAACCCATCGTACCGGCGGAGGACCAGGAGATCGTGTTGCCCTGAACGTCGGTGATGGTGACCATCGTGTTGTTGAACGAGGCGTTCACATGTGCAACGCCAGCACTGATATTCTTGCGCTCGCGGCGGCGAACGCGTGTCGTTTCTGCTTTAGCCATTTACTTCCTCTAGTGATCTCTAGCGCCGCCGTGGTTCCAGCGGCTACACCTCAAGAAACCCGAAACGGAACGTCGGGGCCGGGCAAAATGCCCCACCCTGCCGCACCGGCGCCGGCCTTCTTATTTCTTTTTGCCCGCGATGGCCTTTGCAGGGCCTTTGCGGGTACGCGCGTTGGTGTGGGTCCGCTGACCACGCACCGGCAGACCGCGACGATGACGCAGGCCGCGATAGTTGCCCAGATCCATCAAACGCTTGATGTTCATGGCAACCGAACGGCGAAGGTCACCCTCGACCTGATAGTCACGGTCGATGGTTTCGCGGATCTGGATAACTTCCGCGTCGGTCAGCTCATTCACGCGCCGCTCGGCCGGAATGGACACCTTCTCGCAGATTTCAGAGGCCATTTTCGGCCCAATCCCGTGAATATACTGCAACGCGATGATCACGCGCTTGTTCGTCGGGATATTGACGCCAGCAATACGAGCCACGTCGGATCTCCTAAATTGATATGAGGACGTTACCGTCCCGTTTCGTTCAACAACAAGGGACCGGCATCCGACCCCCTTCTCTATACGGAAGGAACCGAATCCAGCCCTCGAAATTTCTGAGACTGGGCGCGGTTCTAAGGACTCACGGCATCAAAGTCAACACTGCCGCAAGCCCAATCGTTTCGGTCAGCTGATCGCTGCCTTGATCGCGGAGGTGACCTCCTCGATCGGCGCCATTCCATCCACTGATTTGAGCAGGCCCTGCTCGGAATAGAACGACACCAGGGGCGCGGTCTGCTGGGTATAGACATCGAGGCGCTTGCGCAGCACTTCCTCATTGTCGTCCGCCCGGGCGCCGCCGCTTTCCTTGGCCCGATTGATGATGCGCTCGACAAGCACATCGGGATCGGCCTTGATTTCGATGACCGCATCGAGGTGAAGCCCCTTGCGGTCAAGCATATGCGTCAGCGCCTCGGCCTGGGCGATGGTGCGCGGGAAGCCGTCGAGGATGAACCCGTTTTCGCAATCGGGCTGATCCATGCGCTCGGAAATGATGCCCGACACGATATCGTCGGAAACCAGATCCCCCCGATCAACGATCGCCTTGGCCTCGAGGCCCAGCGGCGTCTTGTCGGCAATTGCCGCCCGGAGCATGTCACCGGTCGAAAGCTGCGGAATGGAATAGGTCGATACCAGGATCTGTGCCTGAGTGCCCTTGCCTGCCCCCGGAGGCCCCAAAAGAACCAGTCTCATCTTTTCCGTCCCCCTAGACGCGATTTTTTGACCATGCCCTCATACTGCTGTGCGATCAGATGGCTCTGAATCTGGCTCACCGTATCCAGCGTCACCGTGACCATGATCAGCAGCGAGGTGCCGCCCAGGAAGGCCGAGATGTTGAGCTGGCTCAGGAACACTTCAGGGATCAGCGCGACGATGGTCAGATAGATCGCGCCGACAACGGTAATGCGGGTCAGCACATAGTCGATATGCTGCGCCGTTCTTTCACCCGGACGGATGCCGGGAATGAACCCGCCCGACCGCTTGAGATTATCCGCCGTCTCGGTCGGATTGAAAACGATCGAGGTGTAAAAGAACGCAAAGAAGATGATCATTCCGGCAAAAAGCGCCAGATAGAGCGGCTGTCCGCGCCCGAGCAGCGCCGAGATATACTGCAGCCACTGCGGGGCATCGCCCTGGGCCGAGAATGTCGCGATCGTTGCCGGCAACAGCAGCAGCGAGGACGAGAAGATCACCGGGATAACGCCCGCCGTGTTGAGCTTGAGCGGCAGGTGCGAGGTATCGCCCTGATACATCTTGTTGCCCACCTGGCGCTTTGGATACTGGATCAGAAGCCTGCGCTGGGCGCGCTCGAAGAACACGATGACACCGATTACGACGATAGCGCCGATCAGGATGCCCACCACGGCAATGGTCGGCAGCGCGCCGGTGCGGCTCAATTCGAGCGTCTGGGCGATGGTCGCGGGCAACGATGCCACGATACCGGCGAAAATGATCAGCGAAATGCCGTTGCCGACACCGCGCGCCGTCATCTGTTCACCCAGCCACATCAGGAACATGGTGCCGCCAACAAGCGTGATGACCGTCGAAACACGGAAGAACCAGCCCGGATCGGCCACTACGCCTTCGCTCGCCTCAAGGCCCACGGCAATGCCATAGGCCTGAACGGCGCAGAAGATGACGGTAAGATACCGCGTGTACTGGTTGAGCTTGCGCCGCCCGCTCTCCCCTTCCTTCTTGAGCGCCTCGAGGCGCGGAGAAGCCGTCGACATCACCTGGATGACAATCGAAGCGGTAATGTAGGGGATCAGGTTGAGCGCGAAAATCGCAAGCCGTTCGACAGCGCCGCCGGCGAACATGTTGAACAGCCCGAAGATGCCGCCCTGCGCCTGCTGAAATGTCGACGCGAAGGCATCGGGGTCGATGCCCGGAATCGGAATATAGGTGCCGAGTCGGTAAACCAGCAACGCGCCAAGGGTGAAGAAAATCCGCTTCTGGAGTTCCTTGGCCTTCGAAAAGGTCGAAAAACTCAAGTTTCGGGCCAGTTGCTCGGCTGCAGACGCCATGACGGCTCCCTCTGAAGTAGCTTATAGAGCAAAGGAACGGGCCACATGGGCCCGGAAAAAAGACAATGCTCTGATATAGTCAGAGCGCGCCCCTATGCAATCCCCGTATTCAGGAAGATCGCCAGGGCGCGCTCGAAAAGTCGCAACGAATTATTCGGCGTCGGCAGGCTTGCCGATCAGCTCGACCTTGCCCCCGGCTGCTTCGATAGCAGCGGCGGCACCAGCGGAAACGTGGTTGACCTTGAAGGTGACCTTCTTGGCCTTGAATTCACCGCTGTTGATCAGGCGCACACCGTCCTTGGCACGGCGGATGACGCCGGCCTTGACCAGTGCTTCGGCATCCACGACGCCCTTGGCGTCGAGCTTGCCGCTATCGATATAGGCCTGGATGCGGTCGAGGCGAACAGCATTCCACTTCTTGGCGAAGGGATTGTTGAAGCCGCGCTTGGGCATCCGCATGTGAAGCGGCATCTGCCCGCCTTCAAAGCCATTGATCGAAACGCCCGAACGGGACTTCTGACCCTTGACGCCACGACCGCCGGTCTTGCCAAGACCAGAGCCGATGCCGCGACCGACGCGAACCTTGGCTTTGGTGGCGCCGGCGTTATCGGCGATCTCGTTGAGTTTCATAATACCAAATCCCTCTTACTGCTCATCCACGACGCGGACGAGGTGAGCGACCTTGGAAATCATGCCGCGCACCGACGGCGTGTCTTCCAGCTCGCTGCGGCGATGCATCTTGTTCAGCCCCAGGCCGACAAGTGTCGCGCGCTGATCTTCCTTGCGGCGGATCGGCGAACCGATCTGCTCGACGATGACGGTCTTCTTAGCCATTGTTTCTCTCCTCGAGCGCTCTATCAGGCCTCGACGGCGGCTTCGCCGCGACGTGCCTGCAACTCGGAAACCTTGAGACCGCGACGGGCCGCGACCGAACGCGGGCTGTCGACGTTCTTGAGCGCGTCGAACGTGGCGCGAACCATGTTGTAGGGATTTGCCGAACCCTGGCTCTTGGCAACGATATCGTTGATGCCCAGAGTTTCGAAAACGGCGCGCATCGGGCCACCCGCGATGATACCGGTACCGGCCGGAGCCGCACGCAGGATCACCTTGCCGGCGCCGTGACGGCCCTGCACGTCATGGTGCAGCGTACGGGCTTCGCGCAGGGGCACGCGGATCATCTGGCGCTTGGCCTGCTCGGTTGCCTTGCGGATGGCTTCAGGCACTTCGCGTGCCTTGCCATGACCGAAGCCGACGCGGCCCTTCTGATCCCCAACGACGACGAGCGCGGCAAAACCGAACCGCCGGCCGCCCTTCACCACCTTGGCGACGCGATTGATGTGCACCAGGCGATCTACAAACTCGCTGTCGCGCTCTTGAAAGTCTTTCATCGTTACCAGCTCTTTGTAATTTCGGTTTGGTCGAGCTTAGAAGCTCAACCCGCCCTCACGGGCTGCATCGGCCAGCGCCTTGACGCGACCATGGAACAGATAGGAACCGCGATCGAACACGACATTCGAAACGCCGGCCTTGGTGGCGCGGGCAGCGAGTGCCTTGCCAACTTCAGAGGCAGCGGCCTGATTGGCGCCGTTCTTGATCTTGAGATCCTTTTCGAGCGAGGAAGCGGACACCAGGGTCACGCCATTCGCATCGTCAATGATCTGTGCGTAGATATTCTTTTCCGAACGGAAGACCGACAAGCGCGGACGACCGTTGGCACGGGCCTTGAGAGCCCGACGAACACGCGCCTTGCGCCGTTCGATACCAGAAAGCTTAGCCATCTCGACCAATCCTTACTTCTTCTTGCCTTCTTTGCGGTAGATGTGCTCGTCCGCATAGCGCACGCCCTTGCCCTTGTAGGGCTCCGGCGGACGGAATTCACGAATGTCGGACGCGACCTGTCCAACTTGCTGCTTGTCGATACCCGTGACGACGATTTCCGTCTGGGTGGGTGCTGCAAGCGAAATCCCGTCGGGCGCCTTGAAGATCACTTCATGGGAAAAGCCGAGGGACAGCTTGAGGTCCGAGCCTTGCATCTGGGCACGATAGCCGACGCCGGTGATGGCGAGCTTGCGCTCAAAGCCGGTCGAGACGCCGGTCACGATGTTCTGCACGAGCGAGCGGGACAGACCCCAGGCCGAACGGGCCTCGCGGCTGTCGTTGACAGGGGTGATAACGACGCCGTCATCGGTCATTTCGGGCTTGACCAGATCGACGAGCACCACAGAAAGCTCACCCTTGGAGCCCTTTGCGGTGACCTTCTGGCCGTCCACTGTGACCGTCACGCCGCTGACCGGTGCTACCGGCTTTTTGCCAATACGCGACATATTAAATTGCCTTTTCGTTGTGTGAAGGCAGGCTTTCACCCTGCCCGCTTCCGATCACACGGAAACTCCAAACGTATGTGCGCCACGCCGGCCGGTTGAAACGACCGGCATGTAACACGTTTTAGAAGACGCGGCAGAGAACCTCGCCGCCAACGTTTTCAGCGCGAGCCTTGTGGTCGGCCATCACACCCTTGGGGGTGGAGAGGATCGAGACACCAAGACCATTGCCGACAACCGGAATATTCTTGACCGAGGCGTAAACGCGACGGCCAGGCTTCGACACGCGCTGCAGTTCACGGATAACGGGCTCGTTTTCCGAGTACTTCAGCTCGATCGAGAATTCGGGCAGACCGTTTTCGTTGGTCTCTTCCGAATAGCCACGAATGTAGCCTTCAGCCTTGAGAACGTCGAGAACGTGAGCGCGAAGGCTCGAAGCCGGCGTACGGACGACATCGCGACGGCGCATCTGCGCGTTGCGGATGCGGGTCAGCATATCGCCAAGAGGATCTGTAAGAGTCATCTTCGTTCTTTCCTTACCAGCTCGACTTGACCAGACCGGGGATCATGCCCATCGAGCCAAGCTCGCGGAGCGCGATACGGCTCAGCTTGAGCTTGCGATAGTAGCCGCGCGGACGACCCGAAACCTCACAACGGTTGCGAATGCGAACCGGCGAAGCATTGCGGGGCAACTCGGCCAGCTTGAGCTGGGCAGCGAAGCGCTCTTCAAAGCTGAGCGACGCGTCCTTTGCCTTTGCCTTGAGCGCAGCCCGCTTGGGCGCATACTGCTTGGCGAGCTTGGCGCGGCGCTTGTTTTTCTCGATGGAGCTAGTCTTAGCCATCTAAGTCTCTCTTTCGTCTCTTTTCCAGTTATCCGCTTACTGGCGGAACGGGAAATTGAAAGCCTTGAGAAGCGCACGCGCTTCGTCGTCGGTCTTTGCCGTGGTGCAGACGATCACGTCCATGCCCCAGACCTGGTCGATCTGGTCATAGTTGATCTCGGGGAACACGATATGTTCCTTGATGCCCATGGCGTAGTTGCCGCGGCCATCGAAGCTCTTCGGGTTCAGGCCGCGGAAGTCGCGGACGCGCGGCAGCGCGACGTTGACCAGGCGGTCGATGAATTCATACATCTGGGCACGACGCAGCGTGACCTTGACGCCGAGCGGCATGCCTTCGCGGACCTTGAAGCCGGCGATCGACTTGCGCGCATAGGTGACGACAGGCTTCTGGCCGGCGATCTTTTCGAGATCGGCCAGAGCAGCCTTCACCTTCTTGGAGTCGGCAACCGCTTCGCCGACACCCATGTTGAGAACGACCTTCTCAAGCTTGGGAACCTGCATCGGGTTGACGTAGTTGAAGGTCTCGGTGAGACCGGCACGCACCACATCTTCATAATGTGTGCGCAGGCGCGGAATGTATGTCTCAGCCATCGATCACTTCTCCAGAACGCTTTGCGACGCGCTTCTTGACGCCGTCTTCGATCTTGAAGCCGACGCGGGTCGGCTTGTTGTCCTTGGCATCGACCAGAGCGATATTGCTCAGGTGAATGGGGGCTTCCTTGGTGATGATGCCCGCATCCTGGCTCTGGGTCTGCTTCTGGTGACGACGCACCAGGTTGATCCCGGAAACCAGGGCCTTCGTGTCGGACGGCATGACCTGAAGCACCTGCCCCGTCTTGCCCTTGTCCTTGCCAGTCAGCACGATGACCTTGTCACCCTTTTTGATCTTGGCAGCCATTACAGCACCTCCGGCGCGAGCGAAATGATCTTCATGTGGCTTTTCGCGCGCAGCTCACGAGGAACCGGGCCAAAGATACGGGTGCCGATCGGTTCCTTGTTGTTGTTGATGATCACCGCCGCATTGCGGTCGAAGCGGATCACGGTGCCGTCCGGGCGACGGATGTCGGAAGCGGTGCGAACCACCACAGCCTTCATAACCTGGCCCTTCTTGACGCGGCCGCGCGGGATGGCGTCCTTGACCGACACAACGATGATGTCGCCAACAGACGCATACTTGCGATGCGAACCGCCCAGCACCTTGATGCACATAACACGACGAGCGCCCGAATTATCGGCGACGTCGAGGTTCGTCTGCATCTGAATCATGACTGGTTGCCTTCTTTAATTACTGGTCCGCGTCCGGTATCCGGCACGGCACTAGACCTCTTTATGAGCTCTTGCGTTACGCCGGGTTAACGAGCGTCCAACGCTTGTTCTTGGAGATCGGCGCACATTCCTGGATCTGCACCACATCACCGATCTTGGCCGCATTGGCCTCGTCGTGTGCGTGATACTTCTTGGACCGGCGCACGGTCTTTTTCATGATCGGGTGTGTAAAGCGGCGTTCGACGCTCACCACAACCGTCTTTTCGTTCGTATCGGAGACCACTGTCCCCTGCAGGATACGCTTGGGCATCTTGGCTCCTTACTTGGCTTCTGCTGACTTCTCAGCAAGCACGGTCTGGACGCGCGCGATATCGCGGCGGACCTTGCGCACCTGAGAAGTGTTTTCCAGCTGCTGGGTGGCGCGCTGGAAACGCAGGTTGAACTGCTCTTTCTTCAGATTGACGAGCTCGTCCTTGAGTTCGTCGACCGTCTTTGCCCTAACGTCGCTCGGCTTTGCCATCGCTGTACGTCCTTAATCTGCAATGCGGCTGACGAACCGCGTCTTGATCGGCAACTTCATGGCCGCCAGACGCAGAGCTTCACGCGCAATCTCTTCACTTACGCCGTCAACTTCGAACATGATCCGGCCGGGCTTGACGCGGGCTGCCCAATATTCGGGAGCACCCTTACCTTTACCCATACGGACTTCGGTCGGCTTGGACGACACGGGCACATCCGGGAAAACCCGGATCCACACACGACCGGCACGCTTCATGTAGCGAGTCATCGCGCGGCGTGCGGCCTCGATCTGGCGGGCGGTTATACGCTCAGGTTCCTGAGCCTTCAAGCCATATTCGCCAAAATTCAGATCGGTGCCGCCTTTGGCGGCGCCGTGGATCCGGCCCTTGTGGGCCTTGCGGAACTTTGTACGTTTCGGTTGCAGCATTTTTTATAGTCCTATCAGCTTGCAGCCGGACCGCGGCGGCCCTGCCCGCCGGAGTCACCACCTTCGGTGGCGCGGCGCTCGTGAGCCATCGGATCGTGTTCCATGATCTCGCCTTTGAAGATCCAGACCTTGATACCGATGATGCCATAGGTGGTCGCGGCTTCGGCAACACCATAGTCGACGTCGGCACGAAGGGTGTGAAGCGGCACGCGGCCTTCACGGTACCATTCGGTCCGGGCGATATCGGCGCCGCCAAGACGGCCACCAACGTTGACGCGGATGCCCTGGGCGCCCATGCGCATTGCCGTCTGAACGGCACGCTTCATGGCCCGGCGGAACGCCACGCGGCGTTCGAGCTGCTGGGCAATGCCCTGTGCAACCAGCGTTGCGTCGGTTTCCGGCTTGCGCACTTCAACGATGTTGATGTGCACTTCCGAATTGGTGAACTTCTTGACCTTGTTGCGGATCTTCTCGATGTCCGCACCCTTCTTGCCGATCACGATACCCGGGCGAGCCGAGTGGATCGAAATGCGGCACTTGCGGTGCGGGCGCTCGATGACGATCTTGGAAACAGCGGCCTGCTTGAGCTCTTTCTCGAGCATCTCGCGGATCTTGAGATCTTCCTGCAGGAGCGAACCATATTCGCCCTTGTTGGCGTACCAACGGGAGTCCCAGGTGCGGTTGATGCCGAGGCGAAGCCCGATCGGATTAACTTTCTGGCCCATCAGACGGCCTCCTCGACTTCACGGACAACGATGGTCAGATGCGAGAACGGCTTTTCGATGCGAGCGCCGCGACCGCGGGCACGTGCATGAAACCGCTTCATCACCAGAGCCTTGCCAACGAAGGCTTCCGAGACCACCAGGGAGTCCGTATCCAGACCATGGTTGTTTTCGGCGTTCGCAATGGCGCTCTCGAGGGTCTTCTTGACCGAAAGCGAAATCCGCTTGCGCGAGAATTCGAGTTCGGCCAGAGCCTTCTCGACCTTCTTGCCACGGATCTGTGCGGCAACCAGATTGAGCTTCTGGGGGCTCGTGCGCACCATGCGAAGGACGGCTTTCGCCTCTGTGTCCTTGAGCGCGCGTTCACGCTTTTCCTTGCCCATCGTTACTTCCTCTTCGCCTTCTTGTCGGCCGCGTGCCCGTAATAGGTGCGCGTGGGCGAAAACTCACCGAACTTGTGGCCGATCATATCCTCGGAGACATTCACCGGGATGTGCTTCTGACCGTTATAGACGCCGAAGGTGAGGCCAACGAACTGCGGCAGGATCGTGGAGCGACGGCTCCAGATCTTGATCACTTCGTTGCGGCCCGATTCCCGGACCTTGTCTGCCTTCTTCAGCAGATACCCGTCGACAAACGGGCCTTTCCAGACGGAACGTGCCATGGCTTACCTGCCCTTCTTGAGGTGCCGCGAGCGAACGATAAACTTGTCCGTCGCCTTGTTGGTGCGGGTGCGCTTGCCCTTGGTCGGCTTGCCCCACGGAGTAACCGGGTTACGGCCACCCGAGGTACGGCCTTCACCACCACCATGGGGGTGATCGACCGGGTTCATCGCGACACCGCGAACATTCGGACGCCGGCCCAGCCAGCGATTGCGACCGGCCTTGCCGATCGAGGTGTTCGAGTGATCCGGGTTGGAAACAGAACCGACGGTCGCAAGGCATGAGCCGTGGACCAGGCGCTGTTCGCCAGAACCCATGCGAAGGATCGCCCAGCCGGCATCGCGGCCCACATACTGAGCATAAGCGCCGGCCGAGCGGGCCATCTGGCCGCCCTTCTTTGGCTTGAGCTCGATATTGTGAACGATCGTGCCGACCGGCATGCGCTCGAGCGGCATGGTGTTGCCCGGCTTCACGTCCACGGCGTTCATCGACGAGATCACCTTGTCACCGGCAGCGAGACGCTGCGGCGCCAGGATGTAGGCCTGCTCACCGTCGTCATAGGTCACCAGAGCAATGAACGCGGTCCGGTTGGGATCGTATTCAAGGCGCTCAACGGTGCCCTGGACGTCGAACTTGGTGCGCTTGAAATCGACGATGCGATAGCTGCGCTTGTGTCCGCCGCCCCGTGCAAACGAAGTGACGCGACCGTTGTTGTTACGGCCACCCGACTTGGAAAGACCTTCGGTCAGCTTCTTGACCGGACCGCCCTTCCAGAGCTCGGACCGGTTGATGCCGACAAGTTGGCGACGGCCCGGCGAGGTGGGATTGTATTGTTTCAAAGCCATTTGAACTCTTCCTTCTCGCCTTCTTACAGACCGGTCGAAATATCGATGGTCTGACCGTCAACGAGGGTAACGACGGCCTTCTTGACGTCCTTGCGGGTGCCAAGCATGTTGCGGAACCGCTTGACCTTGCCCTTGCGGACGATCGTGTTGACAGCCTTGACCTTGACTTCAAAGAGCGCCTCGACGGCGGCCTTGATTTCCGGCTTGGTTGCGTCGATGGCAACATCGAACACGACCTGACCGTTTTCCGAAGCCATGGTGGACTTTTCAGTCACGACCGGATTGCGGATGATGTCGTAGTGCTTGAGCGCGCTCATTGGAACCGGCCCTCCAGCGCAGCAAGAGCGTCCTTGGTCAGGACCAGCTTCTCACGACGCAGAATGTCGTAAACGTTGATGCCCTGCGCCGGAAGCACGTCGATCTGGGGAATGTTCCGCGCGGCAAGCGCGAAATTGGTGTCCAGTTCGGTGCCGCCGATAATCAGCGCATTGGAAAAACCGAGCTTGCCGAAGATCGCGCGAAGTGCGGCGGTCTTGGGCGCTTCGGCCGTGGCCTGGTCGATGATGACGAGATCACCGGCCTTTGCCTTGGCGGAAAGAGCGTGCTTGAGAGCAAGCGCGCGGACCTTCTTGGGCAGATCGACCGCGTGGCTGCGCGGAGTCGGACCGAATGCGCGACCACCACCACGGAAGATGTTGGAACGGCGCGAACCGTGACGAGCACCGCCGCCGCCCTTCTGGCGACCGAACTTCTTGCCTGTCTGGGACACTTCGGCACGATTTTTGACGTCGTGCGTACCCGACATGCGCTTCAGAAGCTGATAGCGCACCATGCGCTGGATCAGGTCGGCGCGGGGCTCGAGACCGAAAACGGCGTCATCGAGAGTGACCTTGCCGGCCGACTTACCCTCAAGGGTTGTGACCTGGAGTTCCATTATGCACTCTCCCCATTGGCTGCGGCCTTGAACGAGCCAGGCAACGCAACACCTTCCGGACGCGGCTTCTTGACGGCGTCACGGATCTGGATCCAGCCGCCCTTGGAGCCAGGAACCGAACCCTGAACCATGATAAGGCCACGCTCGACATCGGTCTTGACGACCTTGACGTTCTGGGTGGTGACGCGCTCGGCACCCATGTGCCCAGCCATCTTCTTGCCCTTGAACACCTTGCCGGGGTCCTGGTTCTGACCGGTCGAACCGTGCGAGCGGTGCGAGACCGACACGCCGTGCGATGCACGCAGGCCACCGAAATTGTGACGCTTCATGGCACCGGCAAAGCCCTTACCGATCGAAGTGCCCGTGACGTCCACGAGCTGACCTTCGATGAAGTGGTCCGCCTGAAGTTCAGCACCCACTTCGATAAGGTTGTCTTCGCTCACGCGGAACTCGACGACCTTGCGCTTGGGCTCGACCTTGGCAGCGGCGTAATGTCCGCGCTCGGCCTTGCTTACATTCTTGACCTTGACCGAGCCTGCGCCGAGTTGCAGCGCGACATAGCCGTCCTTGTCCTGCGTCCGCTGGCCCACCACCTGGCAGCCTTGCAGCGCCAGAACGGTAACGGGTACATGAGCGCCGTCATCGGTGAAGATGCGGGTCATTCCCAGCTTCTGTGCGATCAATCCAGAACGCATCGGTTGTTACCTTCTCTTTATCTTGCGGCTTTCCGGGTCATTGTTTCCCAAGAGGACCCACTAAAGCGAAAACCGCGTCTAAACGCTTAAGCCTAGAGCTTGATTTCGACGTCGACACCGGCGGCGAGATCGAGCTTCATCAGTGCATCCACCGTCTGGGGGGTCGGATCCACGATGTCCAGAAGACGCTTGTGAGTCCGGATTTCGAACTGCTCGCGGCTCTTCTTGTCGACGTGGGGCGACCGGTTGACGGTGTATTTGTCAATTCGCGTCGGCAGCGGAATGGGTCCGCGAACCTGCGCGCCTGTGCGCTTGGCCGTGTTGACGATCTCGCGGGTCGAATTATCGAGCACGCGATGGTCGAACGCCTTGAGCCGGATGCGAATATTCTGACCGTTCATTGTGTTCTATCCCGAAAAAAGGACCGCGATGCGCGCCATTCGCGCACCGCGCTCTCAATTGGCTCGTTAAGCGACGATTTTGGAGACGACGCCGGCGCCGACGGTGCGGCCGCCTTCACGGATGGCGAAGCGGAGCTTTTCTTCCATCGCGATCGGAACGATCAGTTCCACGTTCATTTCCACATTGTCGCCAGGCATCACCATCTCGGTGCCTTCGTTCAGCGTCACCACACCGGTCACGTCCGTCGTCCGGAAATAGAACTGCGGGCGGTAGTTGGTGAAGAACGGCGTATGACGGCCACCTTCTTCCTTGGTCAGGATGTAGGCTTCAGCAACGAACTTGGTGTGCGGGGTCACCGAACCGGGCTTGCACAGAACCTGACCACGCTCGACCTGCGTACGGTCGATACCACGGATCAGAGCGCCGATGTTGTCGCCCGCTTCACCCGAATCGAGCAGCTTGCGGAACATTTCAACGCCGGTAACGGTCGTCTTGAGCGTCGGCTTGATGCCAACGATCTCGACTTCCTCGCCAACCTTGACGATGCCGCGCTCCACGCGACCGGTCACAACCGTGCCACGACCCGAGATCGAGAAGACGTCTTCGACCGGCATCAGGAACGGCTGGTCCTTCGGACGCTCGGGCTGCGGAATGTAGTCGTCGACGGTCTTCATCAGCTCGAGAACCGCGTCGTGACCGATTTCCGGACGCTTGTCTTCAAGCGCCATCAGGGCCGAACCCTTGGTGATCGGAATGTCGTCACCGGGGAATTCGTACGAGCTCAGAAGTTCGCGAACTTCAAGCTCGACCAGCTCGAGCAGCTCTTCGTCGTCGACCTGGTCGACCTTGTTCAAAAAAACCACAAGCGCCGGCACGCCAACCTGACGGGCAAGCAGGATGTGCTCGCGGGTCTGCGGCATCGGGCCGTCGGCAGCCGAAACAACAAGGATCGCGCCGTCCATCTGGGCCGCACCGGTGATCATGTTCTTCACATAGTCAGCGTGGCCGGGGCAGTCGACATGCGCATAGTGACGCTTTTCGGTCTCGTATTCGACGTGCGCCGTCGAAATCGTGATCCCGCGAGCCTTTTCTTCAGGCGCCTTGTCGATCTGGTCGTAAGCAGAGAACGTCGCCCCGCCAGTCTCCGCCAGAACCTTCGTGATCGCTGCTGTCAACGACGTCTTGCCATGGTCAACGTGACCAATAGTGCCGATGTTGCAGTGCGGCTTGTTACGGCTAAATTTTTCCTTGCCCATCACATATCTCCATCTTCAGACAGCCCCGGGGCCGCTGATTAATTGTTTTCCAACTAGGCGTATTTCGCCTGAACTTCGTCGGCGACCGCCTGGGGCACCTGCTCGTAGTGATCGAACACCATGGTGTACTGTGCACGTCCCTGGCTCATCGAGCGCAGCGAGTTCACGTAACCGAACATGTTGGCCAGCGGCACGAAGGCGTTGACCACCTGCACGACACCGCGGCTTTCCGTGCCCTGGATCTGACCACGGCGCGAGTTCAGATCGCCAATGACGTCGCCCATATAGTCTTCCGGCGTAGTCACTTCGACCTTCATGATGGGTTCGAGCAGCTTCGCACCGGCCTTCTGGAGACCTTCACGGAACGCTGCGCGACCGGCGATTTCGAACGCCAGCACCGAGGAGTCGACGTCGTGGTAGGCACCATCGGTCAGCGTGGCCTTGACGTCCACGATCGGGAAGCCTGCCAGGATACCGGCACCCATGACCGACTCCAGGCCCTTCTGAACGCCCGGAATGTATTCCTTGGGCACCGAACCACCGACGATCTTGCTTTCAAAAGCAAAACCAGCACCGGTTTCATTGGGTTCGATCGTCAGCTTGACGCGGGCGAACTGGCCCGAACCACCCGACTGCTTCTTGTGGGTGTAGTCGATTTCCGCAGCACGCGTGATCGTTTCGCGATACGCAACCTGCGGCTGGCCGATATTGGCCTCGACCTTGAATTCGCGCTTCATGCGATCGACGAGAATGTCGAGGTGAAGCTCGCCCATGCCCGAAATGATCGTCTGGCCCGACTCTTCGTCCGACTTGACGCGGAACGAGGGATCTTCCGCAGCAAGGCGCTGCAGGGCGAGACCCATCTTTTCCTGGTCGGCCTTGGACTTGGGCTCGACAGCGATGTCGATAACCGGATCGGGGAAGATCATGCGTTCAAGGATAACCTGCGACTGCGGCGTACACAGCGTATCACCGGTCGTGGTGTCCTTGAGGCCCACGATGGCGACGATGTCGCCGGCATAGGCTTCCGAGATCTGCTCACGCGAGTTGGAGTGCATCTGGAACATGCGGCCGACGCGCTCGCGCTTGTCCTTGACCGTGTTCTGGAGCTGCGCACCAGCTTCGAGCTTGCCCGAATACACGCGGCAGAAGGTCAGCGAACCCATGTGGGGATCGTTGGCGATCTTGAACGCCAGCATCGAAAGGGGCTCATCATCGTCAGCGTGACGCTCGATGGGCTCTTCGGTCTTGGCGTCGATACCACGGATGGCTTCGATGTCGTTGGGAGCCGGCAGGAAGTCAACCACTGCATCAAGAAGCGGCTGCACGCCCTTGTTCTTGAACGCCGAACCACACAGAACACCAAAGAAGTTATTGGCAATGATGCCCTTGCGGAGCAGCTTGCGGATGGTGTCGTTGTCGGGCATCTGGCCTTCTAGATAGGCTTCCATCGCAGCTTCGTCGAGTTCGACGGCAGCTTCGATCATCTGCTCGCGATATTCTTCGGCACGATCTTTGAGGTCGGCCGGGATATCGACGATATCCCACTTGGCGCCGAGCTCTTCACCGTCCCAGACATATGCCTTCATCTCGATCAGATCGACGACGCCGGCAAATTCGCTTTCAGCGCCGATCGGCAGCTGCAGAACGACGGCCTTGGCGCCCAGACGGGTACCGACCATTTCCACCGAGCGGTAGAAATCGGCACCGATCTTGTCCATCTTGTTGACAAAGATCAGACGCGGAACAGCGTACTTGTCGGCCTGGCGCCAGACGGTTTCGGTCTGCGGCTCGACACCGGCATTGGCATCGAGAAGCGCGACGGCACCGTCGAGCACGCGGAGCGAACGCTCGACTTCGATGGTGAAGTCAACGTGGCCCGGAGTGTCGATGATGTTGAAGCGACGCTTCTTGCCATCGCGGCCCTGCCAGAATGTGGTCGTGGCGGCCGAAGTGATGGTGATACCGCGTTCCTGCTCCTGCTCCATCCAGTCCATGGTGGCAGCGCCGTCATGAACTTCACCGATCTTGTGGCTCTTGCCGGTGTAGAACAGGATACGTTCGGTCGTGGTGGTCTTGCCGGCATCGATGTGCGCCATGATGCCGAAATTGCGATAATCTTCGAGTTTGTATTCGCGGGCCATGCCTGTCTCTCCTTACCAGCGGTAGTGCGAGAATGCACGGTTGGCGTCAGCCATACGATGCGTGTCTTCACGCTTCTTGACGGCCTGTCCGCGTCCGTTGACGGCATCCATGAGCTCGCCCGACAGGCGACCGACCATGGTCTGCTCGCCACGCTTGCGGGCGGCATCGATCAGCCAGCGAATGGCCAGGGCCTGCTGACGCTCGGTGCGCACTTCGACGGGCACCTGATAGGTGGCACCACCGACGCGACGCGAACGGACTTCAACGGCGGGACGGATGTTTTCCAGAGCACCGTGAAAGACCTGGATGGGGTCCTGCTTGGTCCGCTCTTCGATCACCTCGAACGCGCCATAAACGATGCTCTCGGCGGCAGATTTCTTGCCGTCCTTCATGAGCGAATTCATGAATTTGGAGACAACCAGATCACCGAACTTGGGATCAGGGTTGATCTCGCGCTTTTCTGCACTATGCCGACGGGACATTGCTCACAGATCTCCTTATTTCGGCCGCTTGGCGCCGTACTTCGAACGGCGCTGCTTGCGATCCTTCACCGACTGGGTGTCCAGAACGCCGCGCAGCACGTGATAGCGCACGCCCGGAAGGTCGCGCACACGGCCGCCGCGGATCAGCACGACGGAGTGCTCCTGGAGGTTGTGCCCCTCGCCGGGAATATAGGTAATGACTTCACGCTGATTGACCAGGCGCACCTTGGCCACACGACGCAGAGCCGAGTTCGGCTTCTTTGGCGTTGTCGTGTAGACACGCGTGCAAACACCGCGCTTCTGCGGGTTGGCCTCCATCGCCGGAACCTTGTTCCGCTTCGGCTTGGCCTGCCGGGGCTTGCGGATCAGCTGATTAATGGTCGGCATATCGCTCGAACCCTCTTTTCATCCGTACAAACAAAAACCTGTTCGACATAACAAGCGAGCAGCGCCCTCCCGGTCTCGATAGAGAACCGGTGGCGCCATGAATGCAGAGGATCACCTCCTTGCGGAAGCAATCATGCGCCCAGGACTTGTTGCGTCTAACTACCCGACAGTGTGTTTGATCGGCTTGAATGTGTCGCATTGGGCGCTTCACATTCGATGCCGGATCACGACCGACCGCTTAGGTAGGGCGGGTATTACTGGGTTGATTCAGAATCGTCAAGACATTCCGGGGAAAAAAGCCCGATTGGCCCCCGAACCCCTGCCCTGCGCCCAGCGCAGGACCGGATATGGCCCGGAGCGACCCGATTTTCAAGTCCGGTGTCGCCCCGTCCGAAGGAAAGGGCCTCCAAAGGCCCTTCCCCGCGAATCCCCCCCGAACCGGCTCAGAGTCCGGGCGCCGCCAACAGCACGAACTGGGTGAGCTGGCCGTTGCGGTTGAAGTTGTTGTCCGAGGCGATCAATACAGTGCGATTCCCCTCGATCTGAGGTCCCCAGGCGATGGATTCGATGTTGTCGATATCGAGGCCGAAATCCCCTTCACCGATCGTGAACCAGTGCTGCTTGTCCATCGGGACCACATCGGTGCCCGAGATCGTCGCAACACCTGCGATGTTGTCGGCTCCGTCGAACGTGGCAACATAAAAGGCGATCTCATTGCCATAGCCGCTTGCGAAGGTGCGCTCGACCGCAATGATCCTGCCTTCGTCGAGCGCCAGGAGCTCGGAAAGGCCATTGTCATTGTAATTTGGCTCCTCGGTCGAAGGCACACGGATCGGGTCGGTCTGGTAGATGTACTCGGCGGTCAGGTCTCCACTGTCCCGGTCGAAGACCGCGATGCGCGACGGGCTGCCCGCTTCGAGCGTTGCCTTGCCACCGTCCTGCATCAGCCCGTTCTCGGTGCCCACCAGGATGCTCGCGCCATCGAATGAAAGGCTCAGGCTTTCAAAGGCCTGATTGCCATAGATGCCCTTCCCGTCCGCATCGGGAATATAGGCGGCCGGCACATCGAATGTCCGCACCACATGGCCGTCGAGATCGGCCTCGTAGATCTCGGGCGCTCCCTCGGCATTGCCCTCGCTGGTCCACAAGATCGTGCCGGTGTCCGCGGCAAAGCGAATGCTCTCGGGATCGACGGCGCCGGCGGCAAAGCTCTGTCCCTCGGTATTGAGAAGCTCATGGGTCGAGACGATATCGAGCCCGGTGATCTCGCTGCCATCCAGCGTCAGCCCGATCGTATAAAAGCGCGCCGGACCATTCTGCGCCCGATCGTCGGAGATGGCGTAGAAGATGTCGTTTTCCGGGTCGTAATCGAGCCCGGAAATGCCGCCAAACGGCACCCCGTCCAGCATCAGTTCGGTCGGAAGAACAATCTGGTCGACAAGCACAGGCTGCTCGGGAGTCTGGGCAAGGGCCGGCAAAGCGAATGAAAGAATGGCCAGCGAAAGCGTGGCCCCGCAAAGAATGCGCATCGGAAGTCTCCGGTTGGGTGTTCGACCCCCGGTAACTGCCCCCGACATGCAAATCTCCGATGACGACAGGGTGAACTTTCGGCGACTGCCTGCGCCAACAAAAATGGGGGCCGAAGCCCCCATTCTCAAATCTTGATGCAAGCCGATTACTCGGCTGGCGAGTCCGGTGCGGCAGGCATCGCCTCGGGTGCCGGAATGGCAACCGTTTCGGCCTGACGGCGCCGCTCGTCCAGAATGAGATCGTCGCGCTTGGCCGCGATCTGGCGCACGTTGGAAATACGCGCACCCGTGCCCGCCGGGATGAGACGGCCAACGATGACGTTTTCCTTGAGACCTTCGAGCAGATCCGCCTTGCCTGAAACCGCAGCCTCGGTGAGGACGCGTGTGGTTTCCTGGAACGAGGCGGCCGACACGAACGAACGGGTCTGCAGCGATGCCTTGGTGATGCCGAGCAGGACCGGAACGGCCACTGCGGGCTTCTTGCCATCGGCAATGAGCTGCTCGTTGAGTTCGTCCAGATCGATCCGGTCAAGCTGCTCTTCCTTGAGCAGACCGGATTCGCCGGGCTCGGTGATCTCGACCTTCTGCAGCATCTGGCGAACGATCACCTCGATGTGCTTGTCGTTGATCAGCACGCCCTGCAGGCGATAGACCTCCTGGATCTCGTTGACGAGATAGCGTGCCAGCTCCTCGACGCCCTTGATCGCAAGGATGTCGTGGGGGGCCGGGTTGCCGTCCAGAATGTATTCGCCCTTCTCGATCGGGTCGCCTTCCTGAAGATGGAAAGGCTTGCCCTTCGGGATGAGATACTCGACAGGCTCGAGAGTCTCGTCGGTCGGCTCGATGATGATGCGGCGCTTGTTCTTGTAGTCGCGTCCGAAGCGGATCGTGCCGTCGACTTCGGCAATGATCGCGTGATCCTTGGGACGACGAGCCTCGAACAGTTCGGCCACACGCGGCAGACCGCCGGTGATGTCCTTGGTCTTGGCGCTTTCGAGCGGAATACGGGCCAGAACGTCACCCTGGGCAACGCGTGTCCCTGGCTCGACGGCGATGACCGCATCCACGCTCATCAGGTACCGCGCATCCGAACCACGCTCGGTCTTGAAGGCCTGGCCCTGCGCACCGACAGCGATGGCAGGCTTGAGGCCGTCACCGCGCTGGCTGGACCGCCAGTCGATGACCAGACGCTTGGTAAAGCCCGTGGTTTCGTCAGTCTGTTCGGAGACCGAAGCCCCATCGACCAGATCCTCGAAAATCACTTCGCCTTCCACTTCGGTCAGAACGGGACGGGTATAGGGATCCCATTCCGCCAGACGCTGGCCACGCTTGACCTGATCGCCCTCCTTGACCCGCAGGCGTGAGCCATAGCCGAGCTTGTGGACCGAGCGTTCCTTGCCTTCGCCATCGACGATCACGATCGAAACGTTGCGGCCCATGACCACGATGTGGCCATCGGAGTTGGTCGCAATGTTCTTGTTGCGGAACGTGATCTTACCTTCGGCACCGGCCTCGAGATACGAGTTATCCACCACCTGCGCCGTACCACCGATGTGGAACGTACGCATGGTCAGCTGGGTGCCCGGTTCACCGATCGACTGGGCGGCGATAACGCCGACAGCCTCACCCATGTTGACCGGCGTCCCGCGAGCAAGGTCACGGCCATAGCAGGTCGCACAGGTGCCCTGGCGAACATCGCAGGTCAGCGGCGAGCGGATGCGCACCGACTGAACCTTGGCGGCTTCGACCCGTTCGACATCGGCCTCGTCCATCAGGGTGCCCTTGGCGACGAGAACTTCGTCGGTGCCGGGAACCATGATGTCGTCCGCTGCCACACGGCCCAGAATACGCTGGCCGAGCGAAGCGACCACCTGACCGGAATCGATGATCGGTTCCATGGTCAGGCCGCGTTCGGTGCCGCAATCGTCCTCGGTGATGATGGCATCCTGGGCGACGTCCACGAGACGGCGGGTCAGGTAACCCGAGTTTGCCGTCTTGAGCGCGGTGTCGGCCAGACCCTTACGGGCACCGTGGGTCGAGTTGAAGTACTCGAGAACGGTCAGGCCTTCCTTGAAGTTCGAGATCACCGGCGTTTCGATGATTTCGCCCGACGGCTTGGCCATAAGGCCGCGCATGCCGGCGAGCTGCTTCATCTGGGCGACCGAACCACGGGCGCCGGAGTGGCTCATCATATAGACCGAGTTGATCTGCTTGGAGCGGCCGTTGGCGTCCTTTTCGTGCGCCGAGATGCGTTTCATCATCTCTTCGGCGACCTTGTCACCACACTTGGCCCAGGCATCGACGACCTTGTTGTACTTCTCACCATGGGTGATCAGGCCGTCATTGTACTGCTGCTCGAACTCCTCGACCTGCTTGCGGGTATCGCCCACAATCTTGGCCTTGGTGTCGGGGATGACCATGTCGTCCTTGCCGAACGAAATGCCGGCGCGGCAGGCTTGCTTGAAGCCCAGGTCCATGACGCGGTCACAGAAGATCACGGTCTCCTTCTGGCCACAGGCACGGTAAACCGTGTCGATAACCTTGGAGATGTTCTTCTTGGTCATGAGCTGGTTGACCACCTCGAACGGCACGGTCTTGGGCAGGATCTGCCCAAGCATCATGCGGCCCGGCGTCGTCTCGATGATCGACGTCGTCATGTTGCCCTCGGCATCATGAGCCTTGATCCGGCCCTTGATCTTGGTGTGCAGCGTGACCGACTTGTTCTCCAGCGCGTGCTCGAGTTCGGACATCGACGCGAACGCCATGCCTTCACCGGGCTCGCCCTCGGCCATGATCGACACATAGTACAGGCCCAGCACGATATCCTGGCTCGGCACGATGATCGGCTGGCCGTTGGCCGGGTGCAGGATGTTGTTGGTCGACATCATCAACACGCGCGCTTCAAGCTGGGCTTCGAGCGACAGCGGCACGTGAACGGCCATCTGATCGCCGTCGAAGTCGGCGTTGAACGCGGCACAGACCAGCGGGTGAAGCTGGATGGCCTTGCCCTCGATCAGGATCGGCTCGAATGCCTGGATGCCCAGACGGTGAAGCGTCGGCGCGCGGTTGAGAAGAACCGGGTGCTCACGGATCACTTCGTCAAGGATATCCCAGACTTCGGGCTTTTCCTTTTCAACCAGCTTTTTCGCCTGCTTGACGGTCGAAGACAGGCCCTTCGCGTCGAGACGCGAATAGATGAAGGGCTTGAAAAGTTCGAGCGCCATCTTCTTGGGCAGGCCGCACTGGTGCAGCTTGAGTTCGGGACCCACGGTGATAACCGAACGGCCCGAATAGTCGACGCGCTTGCCGAGCAGGTTCTGGCGGAACCGGCCCTGCTTGCCCTTGAGCATGTCGGACAGCGACTTCAGCGGACGCTTGTTCGCACCGGTGATGGTGCGGCCACGGCGGCCGTTGTCGAACAGCGCGTCCACAGCTTCCTGCAGCATGCGTTTTTCGTTCCGGATAATGATATCGGGAGCACGCAGTTCGATCAGGCGCTTGAGACGGTTGTTACGGTTGATGACGCGGCGATAGAGATCGTTCAGATCCGAAGTCGCGAACCGGCCGCCATCGAGCGGAACCAGCGGGCGCAATTCGGGCGGAATGACCGGGATGACCGTCATGATCATCCATTCGGGCTTGTTGCCTGAAACGATGAACTGCTCGACGATCTTCAGGCGCTTGGCCAGCTTTTTCGGCTTGAGCTCGGTGGTCGCCTCGGCGATCTCGACGCGCAGATCGGCGGCGAGTTTTTCGAGGTCGAGAGCGGCCAGCATTTCGCGCACCGCTTCAGCGCCGATCATGGCGGTGAAGGCGTCAGGACCGTAATTGTCCTGGGCGTCGAGATACTCTTCTTCCGTCACCAGCTGATGCTGGCTGAACGGGGTCAGGCCCGGTTCGATGACGACGTAGTTCTCGAAATAGAGAATGCGTTCGACATCTTTCAAGGTCATGTCGAGCAGCTGCGAAATGCGGCTCGGCAGGGACTTGAGGAACCAGATATGGGCAACCGGCGCAGCCAGTTCGATATGGCCCATGCGCTCGCGGCGAACGCGCGAAAGGGTGACTTCCACGCCGCACTTTTCGCAGATGACGCCCTTGAACTTCATGCGCTTGTACTTGCCGCACAGGCATTCGTAATCCTTGGTCGGGCCAAAGATGCGCGCGCAGAACAGGCCGTCACGCTCGGGCTTGAACGTACGGTAGTTGATGGTCTCGGGCTTTTTGATTTCGCCGTACGACCACGACAGGATCTTTTCCGGGCTCGCGATATTGATCTTGATCTGATCGAAAGTCGGCGCAGCCGCCTGCGAGTTGAACGGATCCATGACGTGCTGATGATGATTCATCTTTTGTCTCCTTGGTGCCCCCTGCGATGCGGCTGGGTGTCAGCGCATCGCAGCGGAGCTGAGATTCGGTTCAATGGGAGGCGGCGGATTATTCCGCCGCGTCCGCAGGAGGTGCGAGTTCGGGATCGCCACCCGGCTCGTCATTGTCCGCTTCCATGTCGGTCAGTTCGACATTGAGGCCCAGCGAGCGGATTTCCTTGACGAGAACGTTAAAGCTCTCGGGGATCCCCGCTTCGAAGGTGTCGTCGCCACGCACAATGGCTTCGTAAACCTTGGTGCGGCCGGCAACGTCGTCCGACTTGACGGTGAGCATTTCCTGCAAGGTGTAAGCAGCGCCGTAAGCTTCGAGCGCCCACACCTCCATCTCGCCGAACCGCTGTCCGCCGAACTGGGCCTTGCCACCGAGCGGCTGCTGGGTAACCAGGCTGTATGGACCGATCGAACGGGCGTGGATCTTATCGTCCACAAGGTGGTGCAGCTTGAGCATGTAGATGTAGCCCACTGTCACCTTGCGGTCGAACTCTTCACCGGTACGGCCGTCATAGAGCGTCGATTGCCCCGAACCGTCGAGCCCTGCCCTTTCGAGCATGGTGACGATATCGGCTTCCTTGGCCCCGTCGAACACCGGGGTCGCAATGGAAACGCCCTTGGAAAGCTGCTGGCCCAGACGAACGATGCCGTCATCGTCGAGATCGCCGACATAGTCGTCGCCCTCGTAGAGAACCGAGATTTCCTTCTTGAGCGGCGTGACGTCCTTGGACTGACGATAGGCGTCCATCATGGCGTCGATCTTGCGGCCCATGCCGCGAGCCGCCCAGCCAAGGTGCGTCTCGAGGATCTGCCCCACATTCATGCGCGACGGCACGCCCAGGGGGTTGAGCACGATGTCGACATGCGTACCGTCTTCGAGGAACGGCATGTCCTCGACCGGCATGATGCGCGAGATAACGCCCTTGTTGCCGTGACGGCCGGCCATCTTGTCGCCCGACTGCACCTTGCGCTTGGTCGCGACGAACACCTTGACCATCTTCATCACGCCTGGCGGAAGCTCGTCGCCACGCTGGAGCTTGTCGACCTTGTCGATGAACCGCTGCTCGAGCAGACGACGGCTCTCGTCATACTGGCCCTGGAGCGATTCGATCTCGCTCATCAGCTTGTCGTCATCGACGGCAAACTGCCACCACTTGGACCGTGCGTGAGCATCAAAGATCGAGTCGTTGAGCTTGGTGCCTGCGACATAGCCCTTGGGCCCGGTCGTGGCGGCCTTGCCGAACAGCATCTCTTTGAGACGCGCATAGACGTTCCGGTCGAGGATCGACTGTTCGTCGTCACGGTCCTTGGCGAGGCGTTCGATTTCCTCACGCTCGATCGCCATGGCACGTTCGTCCTTGTCGATGCCGTGACGGTTGAACACGCGCACTTCCACAACGATACCGCCATCCCCGGGAGGGATGCGCAGCGAGGTGTCGCGGACGTCCGATGCCTTTTCACCGAAAATGGCGCGCAGCAGCTTTTCTTCCGGCGTCATCGGGCTTTCGCCCTTGGGCGTGATCTTGCCCACCAGAATATCGCCCGCCTGCACTTCGGCACCGATGTGAACGATACCGGCCTCGTCGAGATTTTTCAGCGCTTCTTCCGAAACGTTGGGAATATCGCGAGTGATTTCTTCCGGTCCGAGCTTGGTGTCGCGGGCCATCACTTCATATTCCTCGATATGGATCGAGGTGAAGACGTCGTCCTGAACGATCTTTTCGGAAAGCAGGATCGAATCTTCGAAGTTGTAGCCGTTCCAGGGCATGAACGCGACGAGCACGTTGCGGCCCAGGGCCAGATCGCCCAGTTCGGTCGAAGGACCATCGGCAATGATGTCGCCGGCCTGAACATGATCGCCAACCACCACCAGCGGACGCTGGTTGATGCAGGTCGACTGGTTCGAGCGCTGGAACTTCATCAGGTTATAGATGTCGACGCCCGACTTGGACGCATCGTTTTCTTCGGTCGCGCGGATAACGATACGGGTCGCATCCACCTGATCGACGATACCGGTGCGCAGGGCACCGATCGCGGCACCCGAATCCCGAGCCACGACGGCTTCCATGCCCGTGCCCACGAACGGGGCTTCCGCACGCAGAAGCGGCACGGCCTGGCGCTGCATGTTCGAGCCCATCAGGGCGCGGTTGGCGTCGTCGTTTTCCAGGAACGGAATCAGCGAAGCGGCAACCGAGACCACCTGCTTGGGCGAAACGTCCATCAGGTCGACCATTTCACGCGGGGTGAGCGAGGGCTCACCGGCGTGACGGGCCACGACCAGTTCGTTGATGAACTCGCCCTTGTCGCTCAGCGTGGCGTTGGCCTGCGCAACGTGGTGCTTGGCTTCTTCCATGGCCGAGAGATAGACGACCTCGTCAGTCACCTTGCCGTCCACGACCTTGCGGTACGGGGTTTCGATGAACCCGTACTTGTTGACGCGCGCGAAGGTGGCCAGCGAGTTGATCAGGCCGATGTTGGGACCTTCCGGCGTTTCGATCGGGCAGATACGGCCATAATGGGTCACGTGAACGTCGCGGACTTCAAAGCCTGCGCGCTCGCGTGTCAGACCGCCCGGCCCAAGCGCCGAAAGACGGCGCTTGTGGGTAATTTCCGAAAGCGGGTTGGTCTGATCCATGAACTGGGAAAGCTGGGACGAACCAAAGAACTCGCGCACCGCAGCCGCAGCCGGCTTGGCGTTGATGAGATCCTGGGGCATCACCGTGTCGATCTCGACCGAGCTCATGCGCTCCTTGATGGCGCGCTCCATGCGCAGAAGGCCGAGACGATAATGGTTTTCCATCAATTCGCCGACCGAACGCACACGGCGGTTGCCGAGGTTGTCGATGTCGTCGATATCGCCCTTGCCGTCACGCAGTTCGACCAGGGTGCGAACGACAGCGACGATGTCTTCCTTGCGCAGAACGCGCATGGTGTCGGGCGCATCGAGATCGAGACGCATGTTCATCTTCACGCGGCCGACCGCCGAAAGGTCATAGCGCTCGCTGTCAAAGAACAGCGAGTTGAACATGGCTTCGGCGGTGTCGATGGTGGGCGGCTCGCCCGGACGCATCACGCGGTAGATGTCGAACAGCGCGTCTTCGCGGCTTTCGTTCTTGTCCACGGCCAGCGTGTTGCGGATATAGGCACCGACATTGATGTGGTCGATGTCGAGGATCGGAAGCTCGTCAAAGCCCTTCTCGACCAGCGTTTCCAGCACCTTCTCGTCGATCTCGTCGCCGGCTTCGGCAAAGATTTCGCCGTTGGACAGGTCAACGATGTCGCGGGCAAGGTACATGCCGTAGAGATCTTCGTTGGTGGCCAGCAGATGGGTCACACCGGATTCGACGATCTTCTTGGCGGCACGGGCCGTCAGGCGAGCTCCACCTTCGTGAACCACGTTGCCGGTCTTGGCGTCGATCAGATCGTAAACGGGCTTGGTGCCCTTCATCTTCTCGGCGTCGAATGGCTTGTTCCAGCCCTTTTCACTCTTGGTGTAGGTCTGGATATCGTAATAGGTGTCCAGGATCTCTTCCGCGTCCAGGCCCAGGGCCTTGAGCAGCGAGGTCACCGGGATCTTGCGGCGGCGATCGATACGCGCATAGACGATGTCCTTGGCGTCGAATTCGATATCGAGCCAGCTCCCGCGATAGGGAATGATGCGCGCGGCAAACAGAAGCTTGCCCGACGAATGGGTCTTGCCCTTGTCGTGATCGAAGAACACGCCAGGCGAACGGTGCATCTGGGAGACGATGACGCGTTCGGTGCCGTTGACGATGAAGGTGCCGTTCGACGTCATGAAGGGCATGTCGCCCATATAGACGTCCTGCTCCTTGATGTCCTTGACCGAGCGGGTGCCGGTGTCTTCGTCGACCTCGAACACGATCAGCCGCAGCGTCACCTTGAGCGGCGCGGCAAAGGTCATGTCGCGCTGGCGGCATTCCTCGACGTCATATTTGGGCTGCTCGAATTCGAAACGAACGAATTCGAGAGACGCGGTGTTGGAAAAATCGGTGATCGGGAAGACCGACCGGAAGACCGACTGGAGGCCTTCATCGCCCCGCCCGCCTTCGGGCTCATCGACCATCAGGAACTGATCGTAAGATGCCTTTTGCACCTCGATCAGGTTCGGCATCTCCGTGACTTCACGAATTGACCCAAAGGACTTGCGCACCTTGCGGCGCCCGTTGAACGTGGTAGCCATGTACCCGTTTCCTCTCGTCTGAGCGTTGCCAGCAAAAGTGGAATGCACTTTTGCGGTTCGGCAACGCGTGAACAACATCATGAGCATGGAGCGGTTCTAAGAAACGCGAAAATGCTCTGGAATGTCTCGGAGGCAGCTGTTCAAAGAATCGACAATCAGCCGTCGGTTCTTTGAACAGGTGCCCTTTATGACGTTATGTCTTTGTCTGGCGGCATCATCCGGCCCGTTGTGGCCTGGACCCGATATCCGCCTTGTTCCGCAACTTCCGCCCTGCCCTGTTATTCCCGGGTGGCGTCCGCGCTCCGCTAAGCAGGAGGCGGGAAACGGGATGGCCCGCGGGCCATCCCGAAAAGTCTGGTTGAACTACTTGAGTTCGACCTTGGCGCCAGCTGCTTCGAGCTTTGCCTTGATGTCTTCGGCTTCCGCCTTGTTGACACCTTCCTTGACAGCCTTGGGAGCGCCTTCGACGAGGTCCTTGGCTTCCTTCAGGCCGAGGCCGGTGATGCCACGGACTTCCTTGATGACGTTGATCTTCTGGTCGCCAGCGGCGGTCAGAACAACGTCAAATTCCGTCTGCTCTTCAGCAGCGGCGGCAGGTGCGGCGCCGCCAGCGGCAGCAACGGCAACCGGAGCGGCGGCGGAAACGCCCCACTTTTCTTCGAGCATCTTGGAGAGCTCGGAAGCTTCCAGGACGGTCAGTGCAGACAAATCGTCTACGAGCTTTGCAAGATCAGCCATTTGATCAGCCTTTTCTTTTCAACTTTGGTTTCAGTTTGAACCGTGGATGGTCGCGCCGCCTTATGCAGCGCCCTTTTCCGAATAAGCGGAGATAACGCGAGCGACAGAAGCGCCCGGTTCCTTGGCCAGACGTGCGATCTGGGCTGCAGGCTGCGTGAGCAGACCGGCGAGCTTGGCGCGCAGTTCGTCCAGCGAAGGCAGATCGGCCAGTGCCTTGACGCCATCGGCATCGAGTTCGGTCGAGCCCATCGCGCCGCCGAGAATCACGAACTTGGAATTCGTGTCAGCGAACTTCTTGGCAATACGAGGTGCCGTGATGGGATCTTCCGAATAGGCAAGAACCGTCGGGCCAGTAAGAAGGCCCGAGATATCCGCGGTTTCGGTTTCTTTAAGAGCGAGCTTGGCAAGGCGGTTCTTTGCGACCTTAACCTGTCCACCGGCCTGCTTCATCTGCACACGCAGCTTTTCGAAGTCAGACACCGACAGACCGGCATAGTGAGCGACGACAACCGCGCCCGAGCCGGCAAATGCCTGCTGGAGCGAGGAGACGACCTCAGCTTTTTCCGCTCTATCCACTGCTACTCTCCACGAGTTAGGCCCGATCCCACATGGATCGAACCCGTTGCAATAAGCTGCCCCAATATCGGAACAGCGGTGCAGTGCCTGTAAACCGGTTCAAGGGGCGCACCCCAAAAGCCGGTTCGGTTCAAACCAAAACGAGCGCATTTCTGCGAAAATCTCGTCCGGTCATCACCCCATCTATTGGTGGCCACCGGGAGCCCCCGGCAATTAGGATGGCAAGCCGCCATCACCACACAGTCTCGGACAGGACTTTACCCAAAAGGGATTTTGTCCCTTTTGGGCATCTCGGGCGGCCGGAACCGCCCGAAACTGGTTTCTTCTTCGGCCTTAGATGACCGACGAAGGATCGACATGGACGCCAGCGCCCATTGTCGAGGAAACGGCGACGCGCTTGACGTAGGTTCCCTTGGCGCCCGCAGGCTTTGCCTTGGAAACGGCGTCGGTCAGCGCCTTGATGTTTTCAACGAGCTGAGCTTCGGTGAACGAAGCCTTGCCCACACCGGCGTGAATGATACCGGCCTTTTCGACACGGAACTCCACGGCGCCGCCCTTGGCAGCCTTGACGGCTCCGGCGACATCGGGGGTCACGGTGCCGACCTTGGGGTTCGGCATCAAATTGCGCGGGCCCAGGATCTTGCCGAGGCGGCCAACGAGCGGCATCATGTCCGGGGTCGCAATGCAGCGATCGAAATTGATGTTGCCCTTCTGGATTTCCTCGGCCAGATCGTCTGCGCCAACGATATCCGCACCGGCCTTCTTGGCCTCTTCGGCCTTGGCGTCCTTGGCGAACACGGCGACGCGAACGGTCTTGCCCGTGCCGTTGGGCAGGTTGACGACGCCGCGGACCATCTGGTCGGCGTGGCGCGGGTCAACGCCCAGGTTCATCGCAACTTCAACGGTCTCGTCGAACTTTGCCGTGGCGCGTTCCTTGACCATCTTGATGGCCTCGTCGACGCCGTAGAGCTTCTTGCGGTCGATACCGTCACGAACCTGCTTTGTGCGCTTTGCGATCTTGGTCATGTCCGATTACCCCTCAACCTGAAGGCCCATGGAGCGGGCGGACCCGGCAACCATGCTCATTGCGGCTTCAACGGTATCCGCGTTGAGATCCTTCATCTTCTTTTCCGCGATATCGCGCAGCTGGTCCTGGGACAGGGTGCCGGCGCTATCGTGACCCGGGCGCTTGGAGCCCGACTTGAGATTGATCGCCTTCTTGATGAAGTAGGTGACCGGGGGCAGCTTCATTTCGAAGGTGAAGCTCTTGTCCGCAAAAGCGGTAATGACGACCGGGATCGGCGCGTTCTTTTCCATCTCCTGCGTGGCCGCATTGAAGGCCTTGCAGAATTCCATGATGTTCAGACCGCGCTGGCCGAGGGCCGGGCCGATCGGGGGCGACGGAGTCGCGGAGCCGGCAGGCACCTGCAACTTGATATAACCGATAATCTTTTTTGCCATACTGCGTTCCTTTCAATAGACCGCCAAAACGGCCATTTGGTGACGGCGTGGTCCGAGGCTTGACCGATGGATGGCAACCATCGCCCTCTCCCACACATCATTCGCCCTGTTGCCAGGGCGTAACCGATCAGACCTTTTCGACCTGACCGTATTCCAGCTCGACCGGCGTGGGCCGACCGAAAATCGAAACTTCCACCTTGAGGCGCGCGCGCTCTTCGTCGACTTCCTCGACGACGCCCGAAAAGCTCGCGAACGGACCGTCGGAAACCCGAACGTTCTCGCCGACCTCGAAAGAGACCGAAGGCTTGGGACGATCGACGCCCTCCTGCACCTGCTGGAGAATGCTCATCGCCTCGCGTTCCGAAATCGGCTGCGGCTTGTTGTCCGCGCCGAGGAACCCGGTGACCTTCGGGGTATTCTTGATGAGATGGAACGTCTCGTCAGTCAGTTCCATCTTGACCAGCACGTAGCCGGGAAAAAACTTGCGCTCGGCATCGACCTTGCGGCCGCGACGAACTTCCGTGACCTTCTCGGTCGGCACCAGAACGTCCTCGAAAAGATGCTCGAGGCCGTTGGAGACAACCTTCTGCCTGATGTCTTCTGCAACCTTGCGCTCGAAGTTCGAATACGCCTGAACAATGTACCAACGCTTGGCCATACTGCTTTTTTCGCTCCTGATCCCGCCGCTTCGCTTTAGCGAATGGACAGTATTAACCCGACAAAGAACTGGATGATCTGGTCGGCGGCCAGAAAGAACAGGCTCGCGAAGATCACCATGACCAGAACCATCGCAGTCGAGATCAGCGTCTCGTTCCGGGTTGGCCAGACAACCTTGCCGACCTCCGAACGCACCTGCTGAAAAAACGTAAAAGGATTAGTCCGGGCCATATACCGCTCGATACCTGGTGTTAAATCTGGGGCTTAAGTCCATAAGCAATTGCCGCGCGAGTCGCATCGCACGGCCAAGAAGGGCCTATTTAGTCTCTGGAACGCTTCAAGGCAAGACCTTGCGACCATCTTTTTTGGCCGCTGCGAACAGGCGCGAAAACCGTGTCCATTGGGCGTGGGCGCCGGGTACACCGAGTGTACAATGGGCGTCAGACGACCTTTTCCCGCAAAGAAGGACTGGCAGGGGCGGAGGGACTCGAACCCACGGCCCTCGGTTTTGGAGACCGATGCTCTACCAACTGAGCTACACCCCTGTGCCGTGCCATGGTCTAGTCGAGTTGGTTTTCCAGCGCAAGAGCCTGTTGCAATCACAAGGCAAAAAGAAAGGGCGACCCGAGGGCCGCCCTTGAAATTCAATGAAAATCGAAGCGCTTAAGCGACGATTTTGGAGACGACGCCGGCGCCGACGGTGCGGCCGCCTTCACGGATGGCGAAGCGGAGCTTTTCTTCCATCGCGATCGGAACGATCAGTTCCACGTTCATTTCCACATTGTCGCCAGGCATCACCATCTCGGTGCCTTCGTTCAGCGTCACCACACCGGTCACGTCCGTCGTCCGGAAATAGAACTGCGGGCGGTAGTTGGTGAAGAACGGCGTATGACGGCCACCTTCTTCCTTGGTCAGGATGTAGGCTTCAGCAACGAACTTGGTGTGCGGGGTCACCGAACCGGGCTTGCACAGAACCTGACCACGCTCGACCTGCGTACGGTCGATACCACGGATCAGAGCGCCGATGTTGTCGCCCGCTTCACCCGAATCGAGCAGCTTGCGGAACATTTCAACGCCGGTAACGGTCGTCTTGAGCGTCGGCTTGATGCCAACGATCTCGACTTCCTCGCCAACCTTGACGATGCCGCGCTCCACGCGACCGGTCACAACCGTGCCACGACCCGAGATCGAGAAGACGTCTTCGACCGGCATCAGGAACGGCTGGTCCTTCGGACGCTCGGGCTGCGGAATGTAGTCGTCGACGGTCTTCATCAGCTCGAGAACCGCGTCGTGACCGATTTCCGGACGCTTGTCTTCAAGCGCCATCAGGGCCGAACCCTTGGTGATCGGAATGTCGTCACCGGGGAATTCGTACGAGCTCAGAAGTTCGCGAACTTCAAGCTCGACCAGCTCGAGCAGCTCTTCGTCGTCGACCTGGTCGACCTTGTTCAAAAAAACCACAAGCGCCGGCACGCCAACCTGACGGGCAAGCAGGATGTGCTCGCGGGTCTGCGGCATCGGGCCGTCGGCAGCCGAAACAACAAGGATCGCGCCGTCCATCTGGGCCGCACCGGTGATCATGTTCTTCACATAGTCAGCGTGGCCGGGGCAGTCGACATGCGCATAGTGACGCTTTTCGGTCTCGTATTCGACGTGCGCCGTCGAAATCGTGATCCCGCGAGCCTTTTCTTCAGGCGCCTTGTCGATCTGGTCGTAAGCAGAGAACGTCGCCCCGCCAGTCTCCGCCAGAACCTTCGTGATCGCTGCTGTCAACGACGTCTTGCCATGGTCAACGTGACCAATAGTGCCGATGTTGCAGTGCGGCTTGTTACGGCTAAATTTTTCCTTGCCCATTGCTCACAACCGTTAATCAAGAGTTAGAACTGCGGGGGCGTTTACCCGGTTGGGCGCTGAGAGACAAGTGGTTTTTCTGCTTCGAACATCAACGCCTGCCCCGGCACCCGCCCACAGCAAAAAGGAACGGTCGAAAACCGTCCCTTCCGCTGTTCGTAACAATAGCCAAGGTCAGTAGATCAGGCGCGCATTCCGCTCGCCCACCGTTTCAAAGGTCGGGCATTTGATGATGATGCGAATATCGTCATAGTCCCGGTCGGTCCAAGCAATATGCTGCCAGTTGCTGGAGGTACCCGACAGCCCAGGGGGCCGATCTTCCCAGCCATAGTACATATACTTTCCCTCATTACCATCGCAACTCCCAGTGGCCCGCTGTGGTGTGCGATTGGTACCCTCAGGGATAACGCCGCCCTGGCTTGCCGGGCGACAGTCTTCGATCGTGTCACAAAGAACAGTCTCGAGAATATTGACCGTCTGTCCCGCCGGGACATAGGGCTCTGGACCCTGGAGTCCAGCGTATTGCTCGGTGGTGCTTCCCAACGTGAAAAAGGTATCGGTGTAATAGTTGAAGCGGCCCGTCTTCTTGTCTCCACCGTTGTTGGGCGCTGCGCCGGTGTCCCAGTACTGCTGCTGCGTACGAGCGAAACGGACGTTCTCCAACCGAAAGCTCAGGAAAGAGCCTTGCGCACAGTCGGGCCACATATACTCGTATTCGCGGTCGTTGGTGTTGGCACCTTCCGATATACGCCACGGGCCCTGCTCTACCCCATCCAATCCAAGAGGGTTCGACGTGGCTATGCTGTTATAAATCGAAACCAGACCCGGTGTGGTCGGAGGTGAATCGAAATCGGCAAGAAACTCCGAACCGCCGTTGTCGGCTACCGGCACCATGCGCGTCCGACGCGGCAAATCCGGGTCATTTTCCGGGCGATTCGGCCAAAAGCAATACATCCAGAGCCGGTTAAAATCGCCGGCCTCGGGATCAAGTAATGAAGTGTCAGGCGGCTCTCGAACTTCTTTAACGTCAGAAAACCGCACGGTCGCCGATACTGAGACAAGTTGGGTGTCCGGAACCCCGGGCAGGATACTCATGAACGCGAGTGGCACCAGTGCAGAAGCAGTTACCTCAAGGTCGTAGTCGCTGATCCGGTCTGGTGTGAGAATGACGTTTTGCGCCCAGCTGCCCTGATACTCACGATCGATTTCAGCTAACGCTACAGATTCAACGAGCCCCCATTTTGTCTGCCAGGTCTCATCCTCTTCCACGAAAGCGCTCAAGGCGGCCGAATCGACCTGATTTTGCAGAAATTCTCTTACATGCTGAAGGCGTACGTAATCGACGGCCCATCCGGCCATCGCGATGAACGGTATTGCCATAACGGCGAAAATCACGGCCACGACGCCATCTTCGCGCCGGACCAAGTCCCACAAACTGCGTCCCATGCCCGTTCGTCCATCTCCGGCGCCTTTGGCGCCCAATAAACCGCACGATTGCGACCGGCATTGCCGGTTCTACGTAGATCACACAGTATCGGAATGGATTTTCAGTAAACTTACGCCGTTTCAGCAAAACTGCATGAAAGGGTTTACTGGGCGTTAAGCAACTGAGCCCAGTTCAATAGAACGATTTCGCGCGTTCGACCTCACCGCGCGAACCGATGATGATTCCAATCCGTTGATGCAGGTTCGAAGGCTCGAGGTCGAGAAGACGCTCCGTCCCTGTACTTGAGGCACCACCAGCCGCTTCGACGATCATGCTCATGGGATTGGCTTCATAAAGTAGGCGCAGTCGTCCCCCCTTGCCTTTGGTGTCCTCATCCTCGGGATAGAGAAAGACTCCTCCCCGGCACAATATGCGATGTAGATCGGCGACCATCGCTGCGCACCAGCGCATGTTGTAGCTCTTGCCGAACGGGCCGGACTTTCCGGCAAGGCAGGCGTCGATGAAGGCGCGGGTCGGCGCATACCAACGCGTTTGGCGCGATGCATTTATGGCGAACTCGGCCGCCTCTTGAGGGATTTCCACCTTGTCCCGAACCACAACGAATTCAGCACTTGCCTCGTCCAGGCTGAACACTGTTACCGCCTGCCCTGTCGTCAGCACCAGAAGTGTAGCGGGGCCATACAGGGCGTAGCCCGCGGCAATCTGCTTTTTCCCCGGCTGCAATACATCTGCAGTCGTGATCCCTGAACTCTTGCGCAGGTCGAGCACGGAAAAGATGGACCCCACCGCGCCGTTGATTTCGAGATTGGACGAACCGTCAAGCGGATCGAAAACCAACGCATGGCGCGCATTGCCCGCTCCAGCCACCAGTTCTATGTCGTCCAGTTCCTCCGATACCATGGCAGCCAGAACCCCGCTGGCCTCTCCCCGCCTCAGAAAAATATCGTTGGCGACGACGTCGAGCTTTTTCTGCACTTCCCCTTGCACATTTATTGCCTGCGCAGCCCCTGTGTCACCGGCCGTCGAGGCTACGCGCAGCGCGACCGAAATCTCGATAGCGCAGTCGGCGACCATCCCGAAAATGCCCCCTACAGCCGCATCGAACCTGCTTTCCGCGATCCAGGTTTCAAGAGTTTTGCGTGCCACGTGCCATCTCCAAAGGGGGTTTCCAGTCCTGCTTATGCTGCAGGGCCGCGGGCGTCCAGACCAACCAAAGTCCTAACTGCCGCAACTGGGAAAATTCCTGGCTTGGCGTCCTCACGACCTGCCGATCCTCGCACGCGAGCGCACGTATTGGTGCCCTGCCGCCGTTTAAGGGCTAGGCAGGCGGTTCTGCCGCCGCTAACCTTCAAAGGGGATGAGGAAAGACAGGCTGCGCCAATATGTACAGATCGCGCTGGCAGCGCTGGTGGTCGTCACCAGCGCCATGGGAGCCCGCGTCTTCTGGGAACAATCGGCGCTTAACGCCGCGCGATCCACCGGGGAAACGCGCGCCGAACTCGTCGCGCAGACGATAAGCGACACCATTGCCCAAAATACCCATTTTCCATTGGTGCTCGCACTCGATCCGGACGTGCAGGCCGTCCTTGGCGGATCGTCGGACCCGGACGCCATAGATGTTCTAAATCGCAAGCTCGAGACAATCGAAGCGTCGGGCAGCCCGGCAGCGCTCTACGTCATGAAACCTGATGGTCACACGATCGCAGCCAGCAACTGGAATACCGAGGGCAGCTTTGTCGGCCAATACTACGGCTTCCGATCCTATTTTACCCAGGCCATAGCCGGTGGCGAGGGCACCTATTTCGGCATTGGCGTTACGACCGGCAGAGCGGGCTATTTCATTGCCCGCGCAGTCGGCGGAGATAGGCCGACCGGGGTCACCGTCGCCAAGATCGAATTCGATGACCTCGAAGCAATCTGGGCCCGAGCCGCGGAACACATAATGGTGACAGATGAGAACGACATCATCTTCCTCGCCAGCCGTCCCGACTGGAAATACCGCTCGCTCGCACCGGTGGACGAAACCGCCATCACCAGAATCCAGAGCACCCAGCAATATGCGGGCACTGAAATCGAACAATTGCGGATCGAAGAGCACTCGTCCGACGGTGGTCAGGTCTGGATCGAAGGTCTTCCCGCCAATGGGAGTTTTTTACGCCAGACGGTTCACATTCCCGAGCTGGGCTGGACGGTAAACCAACTTACGGATCTCTCGAGCGTCGCCGATGCAAGTCGCGACGGAACCATGATCGGCGCAACGGGCTCGGCCTTGGTGATCGCCATCCTGTTTTACCTCGCCCAGCGCCAGCGGAGCTTTGCCATGGAACGGACCGCCAGGGCCGAACTCGAACAGCGCGTTGCGGAGCGCACCAGCGCGCTTCGTGAGGTCAACGAGACCCTGCATATCGAGGTGGAGGAGCGCCGGCGAACTGAACGCGAACTGCGCAGCGCGCAGAACGATCTGATACAGGCGGGAAAGCTCGCCGCGCTTGGGCAGATGTCTGCTGCCATAGCGCACGAGATCAACCAGCCCCTTACCGCCATGCGCACCTATATTGCCACCACACGGGTCTTTGCGCCTCTCGGCGACACCGGTGCCGTCCTCGACAATCTCGAAAAGGTGGACAATCTGGCTGTGCGCATGGGGCGAATTACCTCCCACCTCAAATCGTTCGCGCGCAAGGAAGGCATGGGCCCGGCTGAAGTGATTTCGGTGGATCGTGCCGTCCAGAAGGCGCTCGACCTTGTTGACGTTCAACTGCAGACAGAGGCCATCACAATACGAACATCGATTATCCCAGCCTTTACGCTGGGAAACGACGTCCGGCTCGAACAGGTCGTCATCAATCTGGTCCGTAACGCCATCGACGCTGTGTCCGAAACGCCCGATCCGATTGTCGAGCTCTCCATGCGTGCCGCTGGCGAACGCATCTTCATCGAGGTCCGTGACAACGGTCCCGGCTTCGACCTGGCCATACTGGAAACGCTGTTCGACCCCTTCGTCACCACCAAGTCGTCCGGGGCCGGTCTGGGTTTGGGCCTGACGATCTCCTACGAGATCATTCGCGAGTTCGGTGGCTCGCTCAGAGCTGCAAACCGTCCTGATGGCGGCGCTGTCCTGACTATCGAACTCCTTGCGGCAAACCAAGCATCGCCGGCACTGCAAAGCGAGGTGGCAGGCAATGGCTGAACGGCAGACCGTCGTTTTCGTCGATGACGAAGAGCCAATGCGCCATGCGGTGCAGCAATGGCTCGGGGTCGCCGGACATGATGCGCAGAGCTTCGGATCGGCCCAATCCGCGCTCGAACATATTTCAGCGGGCCTCAACGGTATCGTCCTCACAGATTTGCGCATGCCATCCATGGATGGCATGGCTCTGTTGCGCCGCATCCTGGAAATCGATCCGGACATCCCCGTGATCCTCATGACCGGTCAGGGCGACATTGAAAGCGCTGTCGAGGCGATGCGTATCGGTGCATATGATTTCATCGAAAAGCCCTTCGATCCCGAACGCCTGGCTCAGACCGTACGCCGCGCAACCGAGAAACGTCGCCTTGTACTGGAAAACCGGTATCTGGCAGCGGCAGCACCGGCCGACACGTTGCGCAACAGGATTCTGGGCACCTCGCGCGAAATCGAGCGCCTTCGCGAAGCAGTATCAGAAATCGCGGCAACCGACGTCAGCGTCGTGCTCTATGGGGAAACCGGATCGGGCAAGGATCTCGTGGCTCGATGTCTTCATGATCTGGGTCGACGCGCGAAGGGCAATTACGTGGCCGTCAATTGCTCCGCCATTCCCGATACTATGGTGGAAACTGAAATGTTCGGGCACGAAGCCGGTGCCTTTACTGGCGCCGCCGGCCGCCGGATCGGCAAGATCGAGCACGCAAGCGGGGGCAGCCTTCTGCTCGATGAAGTTGAATCGATGCCTTTGGCAATGCAGGCCAAGCTCTTGAGAGCATTACAGGAACGCGTCATCGAACGACTTGGCTCCAACACATCCGTTCCCGTCGATTTCCGGACAATTGCGGCGACAAAGCGCGATCTGAAGGCCGAAAGCGCCACGGGAGCCTTCCGTTCCGATCTTTATTTCCGTCTCTCTGTTGTCGAGCTCAACATCCCGCCCCTGCGCGACCGCAGAGATGACATCCCACTTCTTTTCGAGTTTTTCGCGGCAGAGGCGGCCCGCAGCCACAATCGCGAGACCCGGCCCCTTAAAGGAGCCACACTCGACGCCCTGATGCGGCATGACTGGCCGGGCAATGTGCGTGAGTTGCGCAATGTTGCCGAGCGGCACGCGCTGGGTCTTAGCAGTTTTGCGGCCGCCGATAACAGCCGGCCCATAGATCTCGCGGACGTCATGCCTCTCGCCCAGCAACTCGAGGCCTATGAACGTCGCATCATCGAGCGCGCCCTTGCCGATAGCGGCGGCCGCATCAGCGAAGTGATCGAAAAACTTGGCGTACCCCGGAGAACCCTCAACGAAAAAATGACGAGGCTCGGCATCAGGAGACGCGAGGCCGACGATCAATATGGGCAATAAGTTGCGCAAAATCGCTGGCCATCGGCAATTTCTTGCCGATCGCGTTGAATCAAAATGACCACTCGAATCTGTAAGAACCTGAAATGAAAGGATTTATCGCGCCAGGCACATTATCGCGCCGTTGGCACAGCGATTGCAATAAATACCTCGCCGGCCATGCAGAGGAAGCGTGGCTGGTGTAGCGACCGGGATCCCGGCGCTAGAGAGGAACCATGCAGTCCCTTTGGCTGCAATTGGGAGGAAACAATGAAACTTCTGACAGCCTGCGCCATAATCGGCGCGCTGGCGGTGAACGCACCCGCGTTTGCCCAACAGCAACTTTCCATCGCAACCGGCGGAACCGGTGGCGCCTACTATCCGATCGGCGGTGGTCTGGCCGAACTGGTCACCGAAAATCTCGAAGGCTACAGCGCCGTTGCCGAAGTCACTGGCGCGTCGGTGGAAAACATGGCGCTGGTCCATCAGGGTGCGGCCGACTTTGCCATCGCGCTCGGAGACACCGTTGCCCAGGCCTATACCGGCACCGGCGCATTCGATGGTCGTCAGGTCGATATCCTGTCGCTTGGCGCCCTCTATCCCAACGCCGTGCAGATCGTCGTCCCTGCAGATTCCGACATCCAAGGGCTGTCCGACCTCGTTGGAAAGCGGGTTTCGGTCGGCGCACCCGGCTCGGGTACCGAACTCAACGCCCAGGCCATCCTCGATGCCAACGGCATCACTTATGAGGACCTTGCCGCAGCCCAGCGTCTCAACTTCAACGAAACAGCAGATGCCCTGCGCGACGGCGATATTGATGCAGGCATCTGGAGCGTCGGCCCTCCGACCTCCTCGATCATGTCTCTGGCCGTGGCCCGCGAAATTCGCCTGATTCCATTGAGCGAAGAAGAAGTCGCGGCAGCCAAGGATGTCGAGCCGATCTTTGCCGATTACGTTCTTCCGGCCAACAGCTACGAGGGTGTTGATACCGAAACACCTACGGTCGGCATCCCCAACGCACTGGTGGTCAGCGCCAGCATGGATGAAGAACTGGCCTATCAGGTAACCAAGCTGCTCCATGAGCAGGTCGACTACCTGCGGGCAATCCACCCGGCGGCCAACGACACGACGATCGAGTTTGCACTGGGCGCAACCCCGATTCCGCTGCATCCCGGGGCGATCCGCTACTACGAGGAAGCCGGAGCGGACATTCCCGAAAATGCCCGGCCCTAAGGGCAAGATGGGTGGGGCGAGCCTGGTGCTCGCCCTGATCCTTTCAACCGTAGCGCTGTCCGACGAGAACGATGGTCTGGTGCTGGAAGTTCTCCTGGAAAACGGCCAAACCATCTTTCAGGAACCGGTCGCCGAGGGTACGCGGTGGTGCATTTTCTGGAATCATTCGGTCCAGCACTTTCTCGTCCGGGACTGCTTTGTCGCGAGCGAAGGGCAGATGCTACTCGAAAGATCCCATCAACCCGATTTTGCAGCAGGGCTGGGCCATATTCCTGGCCGCGGCACGATGGTTTCGGCACCTGAGGGCGGCTACTGGATCGAGAACATAAACGAGCCCGTACCCAATAATTGCCTGCGCCTGCGTGTAGGGGCGCCCGGAGTCGACCACCGGATCATTGTCAATCAACGAGACGAGAACCTGTCTGCCATAGCGCCACGTGAGGCCGTGCGCATCGTCCTGAATGGCTCAGGACACGAGGGAGAAAATTCATGCTGAAATCGATCTTCCAGCAACAGGGCACGCTGACCCCGGACATACCGCCTCCGACCAGTTCCGTGGTGGAGCGCCCCTGGCCCATCCGTCTGGCGGTCATCATTCTGTCAGTCGCCCTGGTGCTGTTTCAGCTCTACACAGCGGGCATAAATCCGCTCGGTCTCTTCTACCAACGATCCATCCATCTTGGCTTCATCCTGACGATCGCCTTTCTGGTGTTCCCGGTCGCCGGCCCGCACCGCAAGCAAGGTCCGGTAGGAGCCCTGATCGATACCGTATTTTTCGCGCTCGCAATCGTATCGGGCTTTTATATCGCCGTCTTTCTCAACGACATAATCGACCGCGCAGGCTTTTGGAGTTCGACCGACGTTACAGTGGGTGTGATCGCGGTTATCACCCTCCTCGAGGCCAGCCGGCGTGTGGTCGGTAAAGGCATCACCATCATCGGCATCGTTTTCATCCTTTACGCAATGGCGGGACCAAACGGGCCCTTGCCGTGGCTGGGCGACATCATACCGGGAATTCTCAGCCACCGGGGCTACCCCATCGACCGCCTGGCAGCACAACTCTATCTCGGACAGGAAGGGATTTTCGGCCTCCCGCTCGGCGTGGCCGCGACCTACGTCTTCATTTTCGTGCTATTTGGTGCCGTGCTCGAAGTCACCGGAGCGGGTCACTTCTTCATCGAGCTTGCCTACGCCGCGACCGGACGCCGTCGGGGCGGCCCGGCCAAGGCTGCGGTCGTTGCATCGACGGCCATGGGATCGATCTCGGGTTCGACCATTGCCAATGTGGTCACCACCGGCCCCTTCACCATCCCGCTGATGAAGCGGCTCGGATACAAACCCGCGCAGGCAGGGGGCATCGAAGCCGCCGCTTCAACAGGCGGGCAGATAACCCCGCCCCTGATGGGCGCCGGAGCCTTCCTGATCGCTGAATACACAGGTGTCCCCTACCTCCACATCGTTCTGGTATCGATATTTCCGGCGTTCCTCTATTTCCTGACGGTGTATCTTTTCGTCCATATCATCGCCATTAAGCAGAACATGAAGGGCATGTCGGCGAGCGAATTGCCCTCCGTACGCGAGGTGATGAAAAACGGCTGGCACTTCATGGTGCCCCTCGCGACCCTGATGTATCTGTTGGTCCTCGGCATTTCTCCGATGCGGGTCGGCTTCTGGGCCGTTATTTCGGTGCTGATCGTCGCCATCCTCAAGGGAAGCTATGACTGGCTCCGGTTCGCACCGCGGGAGGACGGAACCAAACGCCCCTCGATTGGCGAAGCTCTCAAGCTCGGCGGTCTTAAGCTGGTTGAGGCCTGTGAGGTCGGCGCCCGCAACGCGCTGACGGTCACGATCGCCTGCGCCATCGGCGGAATAATCGTTGGCATTATTGGCCTCACCGGCCTGGGCCTGAAATTCACTTCCATGATGCTCGCGTTCTCCGGCGGGTACGTGCTGCTGGCCCTCTTGCTGGTGCTTGTCGCCAGCTTGATCCTTGGCTTCGGCTTGCCCGTCACCGCCGCCTATATCGTGATCATCATCCTGGTCGGGCCAGCCCTCAACCAGGAATTCGGCATTCCGCTGCTGATCGTGCATCTTGTGGTGTTCTGGTATTCCCAGGATTCCAACGTCACACCACCGGTCGCCCTCGCCGGTTTTGCAGCGGCAGCAATAGCGCGAAGCGGGCCGATGGAGACCAGCATCCAGGCGTGGAAGTTTGCCAAGGGCCTCTACATCATTCCCATGTTCATGGTGTTTAACCCAGAAATCATCATAGGCGGGCCGCTGCCCATAGTGCTTTGGAACGGCGCGTTGGCGCTTGCTGGCACAGTGGCGTTTGTCGCCGTACTCGAGGGCTTCTTCCAAACCCGAATGCATATCGTCTTGCGGGTGGTGCTCTGTCTTGCCGCCATTGGTTGTCTGTCGCCATATCCGGCCGCTGAAATTGCCGGGTTCTTTGGCTGCGTTGCAATCCTGGGGCATAACGCCTGGCTTGCCTGGCGCAACGACCGAGCCAATCTTCAGCCCGCATGAAAAAGCCCCGGCAACCGCCGGGGCCCGGTCTCCTCTTGAAACGCCCGCCGCTGGTAACGCCGTCGGCGGGTGTTTCTATCGGTTCAGGCGATTGTCTATGAGATTATCGACGACCGCAGGATCGGCGAGCGTCGAGGTATCACCCAGAGCACCGAAGTCGTTTTCCGCGATCTTTCGCAGAATACGACGCATGATCTTGCCGGAGCGGGTCTTGGGAAGTCCCGGCGCAAACTGGATGCAATCGGGAGAAGCGATCGGCCCGATTTCCTTGCGAACCCAGTTGCGCAGTTCGACCAGGAGATCGTCGCTCTCTTGTTCTCCCGACATCAGCGTAACGTAGCAATAAATCCCCTGCCCCTTGATTTCGTGCGGGTAGCCGACAACCGCGGCCTCGGAGACCTTCGGGTGAGCAACCAGAGCGCTCTCGATCTCGGCTGTACCCAATCGGTGGCCGGAGACATTGAGCACGTCGTCAACGCGCCCGGTGATCCAGTAATAGCCGTCCTCATCGCGCCGAACGCCATCGCCGGTGAAATAGAGGCCCTTATAGGTCGAAAAATAGGTCTCGACGAACCTCGCATGGTCGCCCCATATGGTACGCGCCTGCCCCGGCCAGCTGTCGGCTATCGCCAAAACCCCTTCCGCCTTGGTCTCCTCTATCACCTGGCCTTCAGGCGTCAGAACAAGCGGATCGACGCCGAAGAACGGCTTGGTCGCGGAACCTGGCTTGGTCGGGATCACGCCGGGAAGCGGCATGATCATCGACGCGCCGGTTTCCGTCTGCCACCAGGTATCGACGATTTCGCATCGGCCTCGACCGACATGCTTGTGATACCACTGCCACGCTTCGGGATTGATCGGCTCGCCCACCGTTCCGATGAGACGCAAGGATGAAAGGTCGGCCTTTTCGACGTGCTCGACGCCAGCGCCCATGAGCGCACGAATGGCCGTCGGAGCCGTATAGAAGATGTTGACCTTGTGCCGGTCGACCACCTGCCAGAAGCGCGATGGGTCGGGCCAGTTGGGAACGCCTTCAAACATCAGCGAGGTGACGCCGTTGGCCAGAGGTCCATAAACGATATAGCTGTGTCCTGTCACCCAACCGACATCGGCCGAACACCAGTAAACATCATCGGGCCGCGGATCGAAAATCATCTCATGGGTCAGAGAGGCCCAGACAAGATAGCCGCCAGTGGTGTGCAAGACGCCCTTGGGCTTGCCGGTCGAGCCCGACGTATAAAGGATGAACAGCGGATCCTCGGCCTTCATTGGCTCTGGAGCACAGAACGGCTCCACTCCGGCGGCTGCCTCATGCCACCAGACATCACGGCTGCCTTTCATGGCGACGGCGGCTCCGGTATTTTCCACCACCAAAACCTTGGAAACGCCCGGACAATCTTCCAGTGCCTTGTCGACATTGGCCTTGAGCGGAACAGCCTTGCCACCGCGCCGTCCCTCGTCGGCCGTAACCACTATGCTCGAATCCGCGTCATTGATCCGCCCCGCCAGAGCGTCGGGCGAGAACCCGGCAAAAACGACCGAATGTGGCGCTCCGATGCGGGCACAGGCCAGCATCGCATAGGTCGCTGCCGGTATCATCGGCAGGTAGATGGTGACCCGATCACCCTTTTTGACACCCAGATCCTTGAGCACATTGGCAAACCGGCAGACTTCGTCGTGCAATTGCCGGAAGCTGATGTGTTGGGCACGATCTGTCGGACTGTCCGGCTCCCAGATCAGCGCCGTTTTGTCGCCATTGGTCGCAAGGTGCCGATCAATGCAGTTGGCTGAAACGTTGAGAACCCCGTCCTCGAACCATTTGATGGAGACGTCCGGGTAGGCAAAGGTGGTGTTCTTGATTCTGGTGTAGGGCTCGATCCAGTCCAGCCGTCGTCCCTGCTCTGCCCAGAAAGCCTCAGGGTTAGATAGCGATGCTGCGTATTTTTCTTCAAAACTCTCCGGCGTGAGCCGGGTATGCCGTGCCACGGGAGCTTGGCTGTTCATTGTCCATCCTCCTAAATGGCGAGGTATTCTTGCCGCAACTCGGCATTTTCGAGCACTTCGCGAGCTGTCCCGGCGAACGCCACCTCTCCGGTGTCGAGGATAACGGCCCGGTCGGCCAGTTTGAGTGCCGCGACCGCATTCTGCTCCACAATGATCGTGGTGATGCCCAGATCCTTGATCTCGTGCAGGATTGTTTCGATTTCCTGGACGATAACCGGTGCAAGCCCCTCATAGGGTTCGTCGAGCAACAAGAGCTTGAGATCTCGGGCCAGAGCCCTGGCAATGGCAAGCATCTGCTGCTCGCCGCCAGAGAGCGTCGTGCCCTCCTGCCGGCGGCGTTCGGCAAGCCGGGGAAAATGACCGTAAATGCGGTCAAGGTCCCATCCAGTGCCCGGCGCCACCTGGGCAAGGGCCAGATTTTCCTCGACCGACAACCCTTGAATGATGCGGCGGTCCTCCGGAACGAGTTGGATTCCGGATCGAGCCGCTTCAAAGGCCTTCATGCCATGCACCGGCTGGCCGTCGAGCCAGATTTCCCCCTGGTGCAAGCTGGGATTGTCGAGCCGTGCAATGGTGCGCAGGGTCGAAGTTTTACCCGCGCCATTGCGCCCCAATAGCGCAAGAATCTTGCCGTGAGGCACCTCGAAGCTCACCCCCTGCACGATGTAGCTCTCGCCGTAATAGGCGTGGACGTCCTGCACGGACAGAAACGGTGCATCGGCCTGAGCCGTCGCTTCCGGCTGCATGTTTGTCGAGACGGCGTTCATTAATGCGCTCCTCCCAGATAGGCTTCCTGTACGCGCGGATCGCCACGCACGTCCTCGGGCAGGCCCTCGGCGATGATCCGCCCGCCGGCCAGCACCGAGATCTTGTCAGCAAGCGAAAAAACCACATGCATATCGTGCTCGATGATCACCTTGGTCATGCCGCGGCTCTTGATCTTTTTGAGCAGCTCGATTGTGGTGTTGGTGTCATGACGGCTCATCCCGGCCGTCGGCTCGTCCAGTAGCAAAAGCCGGGGCTTCTGGATCAGGCACATCGCCAGCTCCAGCCGGCGTTTGTCGCCGCGCGACAGAGAACCCGCGTGAATGCCGCGCCGGTCAATCAACCCGACATCTTCCAGCATAGCTTCGGCTTCCTCGCGCAAAGCTGTCTCTCGTTCGAAAGGCTTGGCCAGATTGATCTTGAATGCACCGTCGCGTCGGGCAAAGGCAGGCGTCATGACATTCTGAAGCACGGAAAGGTCGGAAAAGATTTCCGGAGTTTGAAAGACGCGGCAGACGCCGAGCTGATTGATCTGGTGGGGCTGCTTGCCAGTCAGCACCGTGCCATCAAAGACCACAGCGCCGCTGGTGGGCGGGATGCGTCCGATGATGACATTGAGCAGGGTTGATTTGCCCGCCCCGTTCGGCCCGATGATCGCATGCGTCTTGCCCTCCTCGACCTGCAGGTCGATGTCGGCGAGAGCATGCAGACCACCGAAGTTCTTGTGCACATCGGCGACATGCAGAACGACATTCTTATTGGCTTCCATGACCAACCTCCTATTCCGCTGCCGATGTGCTGAGTTTGGCTTGCGTCTCTTCGTGCTTGCGGCCGTTGCCGACCAGCGAGCGGATACGCCGAACGCCTTCCATGATACCGCCCGGAAGGAAGACGACGACCAGTACGAACACCAGTCCCTCCGTGAGCTTCCAGCCTTCGCCCACGAATTTCGACGCCACGGTGACCGCGAAGTCCTGAATACCGTCGGGCATCCAGTCGAAATAGAACTGGAGGATGCGATCATTGTAGGCCGAGAATATATTTTCCATGAATTTGATGAGCCATGCCCCGATGACCGGCCCGATCAATGTGCCGACGCCACCAAGGATGGTCATCAAGACAACCTCGCCCGAAGCTGTCCACTGCATGCGTTCGGCACCGGCCAGCGGATCGGTTACCGCCAGAAGACCGCCGGCCAGGCCAGCGTACATGCCGGAAATAACGAAGGCCGCCAGCGTGTAGGGACGCGTGTTTACCCCCATGTAGGATAGACGTGTCTGGTTGGATTTGACCGCCCGCAGCATCATTCCAAATGGAGAAGTGAATATCTTCTGGGCGATAAAGAACACCACGAGCAGGATCACGGCGCAGAGATAAAAGCCCCCCATGCCCCCCAGAGCATTGCCCAAAAGACTCGGAGAGGGGATGGTCGACGAGGTGCCAACAGCAAAGAGGTTATCGAGTACGCGCGGGTCAGAGCCAGCTAGCTGCAGGGCCGTCTCGCCATTAGTGATTGGCGTCAGCACCGAATAGGCAAGGTTGTAGCTCATCTGGGCGAACGCCAGGGTCAGGATCGAAAAGTAGATTCCCGAGCGGCGCAATGACACAAAGCCAATGACCAATGCAAAGACCCCAGCCATGACGATGGCGAAGATCAACGCCGGAATGGCGTCCATCGACAACAGCTTGAACGACCAAACCGCCGTGTAGGAACCGACACCCAGAAAGGCCGCATGGCCGAAGCTGAGATATCCTGTGAGACCGAAGAGGACATTGAAGCCTACCGCAAAGATCGCAAAGATCGTGAATTGCTGCATGAGCCCCGGATACGCCGCCCCTAACGGCTGCAGCCAGACCGGCATGGTGAGAACCACCAGCGAGAAGACCGCAAGGGTGATGTATTCGTTCTTGGGAAGTCGAAAGAAATCCATCTCAGGCCTCCATCACGCCGCGCCGGCCAAGCAGGCCACGGGGACGAACAAGCAGAATGATCACGGCAACCGCGTAAATGATGATCTGGTCGATACCCGGAATTAGAGCCTTGATGGCCGTCATCGAGGCAAAGGACTGCAGGATCCCCAGCAGGAAACCGGCAGCGACCGCACCGGGCAGCGACCCCATGCCGCCAACCACGACGACGACAAACGAGAGCACCAGGAAATCCATGCCAAGATTGTAGTTGGGTGGCAGCAGGGGCGTGTACATGGCGCCTGCCAGGCCTGCCACCACCGCCGCCAGGCCAAACATGATCGTAAAGCGGCGATCGATATTGATCCCGAGCAAACCCACGGTTTCCCTGTCAGCCATGCCCGCACGAACCACCATGCCGAAGGTCGTGAAGCGCAAGAATGCGAACACAGCGGCCAGGACGGCGAGCGAAAAGCCAAGATAGACCAGCCGCCAAAGCGGGTATGTCACCGCACCAGCCTGCATTCCGAACAGCGCGCCGACATCGGTGGCGCCGCGCAGATCGGAAGGGATCGGTTGCGGCCACGGATTGGGACCGAAAAACGCCTTGACCACTTCCTGAAGAACGATGGCTAGGCCGAACGTCACCAGAATCTGTTCGGCGTGGGGACGTTTGTAAAAATGCTTGATCAGCCCGCGCTCCATCGCCACGCCGATGATCAGCATGACGGGGATGGCTAGAAGGATCGAAAACGGTACTGAATAATCAACGAGCACCGCGCCGAAATCGCCGAACCACATCTCGGCCATCGGCGTGCGGACTTCGAGAGGCGAGCCCCAGGGCGAAAGCTGGGTTTCGTCGATCGTGACGCTTTCCATCGTAATAAGCGCACGGAACGTGACCGCGCAGAATGCGCCAAGCATGAACAGCGCGCCATGAGCGAAATTGACGACACCCAAAGTGCCGAAAACCAGAGTGAGGCCCAAGGCGATCAGGGCGTAAGCGCCGCCCTTGTCCAGCCCGTTGAGCAATTGCGCGAGAATCGCATCCATCGATTTGGCTCCAGATGTAGGTTTGTCCGGCCACCGCGGCGGCCGGACATGCAAACAACCGTCAGTTCGGCGTCAGCACATTTGCGGGTCGGACGGGCCCAGGTCGCCGCCGAAGATCGCCGGGTCGTAGGTCACACTGTCGCGCGACGCGGTATTGACCACCTCGAGCAGATCGAACTCGTTGGAAGGCTGTTCCTTGCCCTGAACGACCAGAACGTCCTTGAAGCACTGGTGATCGGAACCACGATAGAGCGTGGGGCCATTTCCCATGCCGTCGAATTCGAAATCTTCGAGCGCGGCAATAACTTCGGGCGGATAGAAGGTCCCTGCCCGCTCCACGGCGTCGCCATAAAGCAGTGTCTGAACGTAGGCAGTGTGCGCGGCCTGGCTGGGGGGTGACCCGTATTTGGCTCCAAACGAAGCGGTAAAGGCTTTCGAGCCTTCATCCTGCATGCTCCAGTACCAGTTCGACGTGCCGTAAACGCCCTGCATCGCTGAGCCGGCACCAGCCGCCATGAGATCGGAGACCAGCGGCAGGACAAGCTGGAAATCCTGGCCGTTGGCCTGACGGTCGCGAAGACCGAACTGGGTGGCCTGAGTCAACGAATTGATGCCGTCAAAGCCATAGTGATTGAGGATCAGAACGTCGGCGCCCGAATTGAGAACCGGTGTAATGTATTGGCTGAAATCGCCGGCACCCACCGGCGTCCGAACCGTTTCCACAGTTTCCCAACCGAGCGCTTCGGTCGCGGCGATCATCGATTCTTCCTGGGTCCAGCCCCAGGTGTAGTCAGCCGTCAGGTGATAGGCCCGGCGATTGTTGCCATAGGCCGCGCCCAGTTGCGGACCGAGACCGACGCCGGACTGGTAGGCATTGAAGAAATGGCGGAAGCCATATCTGCGCTTGTCCTTGCCCGTAGTGTCGTTGGAATGAGTCAATGCCGCCATGAAGATGATCCCCATGTCCTGGCAAAGGCTTTGCACGGCGATGGCCACGCCCGAAGACGAGCCGCCGGTGATCATCACAGCGCCATCGCGTTCGATCATGCGGCGGGCCGATTCACGAGCCGGGTCAGACTGGGTCTGGGTGTCGCCGGTGACATATTCAACGCGCTTGCCCAAAACGCCATTTCCGGTCAGCGTTTTGGACGAAAAATGCGGGATCAGACCTCCGTCGCCCTCGCCATTGAGATGTTCTACCGCCAGTTGGTAGGCCTTAAGTTCATCAGCCCCTTCGTCAGCATAGGCACCGGTTTGGGGTACGTTGAACCCGAGAGTTACCGTATCACCGGTCGGCGCGTTGCAAAATTCCTGCGCCCAAGCCCCCTTGGACAAGATGAGGGGCGAAACCCCCGTCGCCAGGATGCCCGCCATACCCGTCTTGACGACGCGACGACGGCTGATTCCGCGTTTCAAATCGCTCATTAATCTCCTCCTTTGGTGCGGCGGGCCATACCTCCATATGTCCCAAATCCACCGCCAGAGTATCGATTGCCGTTAATACAAGGGCAATATGCTATTGTAATTAATAGGAATTCTTGTAAAGCTTTGACTGATTTCGGCGTACATAGTGTCAAGTAGTTGACAGGCGAGGGCTGTATGCGGGCGCCAATCGGGCTTCGAATAAGTACAAGACGCAAGAATTTGGGGCTTTCTCAGGCGGCCCTGGCACGCAATGTTGAAATCTCGCCCAGCTACCTCAATCTGATAGAGGCCAACAAACGCCAGGTTGGCGGCACCCTGCTCCAGCGCATAGCTGCCCAGCTCGATATCTCTATTGACGAGCTCACGGGTGAGGCAGAACACCGACTCATTCACGAACTGGTTGAGACTTTCGCCGACCCTGCTATCGCCGATGTCGGGCTTGGTATGGAGACGGCCCGCAGTCTTGTCGCAACACAACCCGACATCGCCCGCGTCATCGCCAAGCTTTATCGAGCCTACGTGGCCGCCTCCGCCAGCGCAGACGCCTATGCCAACAGGTTGAGGGCCGATCCGCTGCTCAGTCAGCTTTTGCACCAGGTCCTATCGGGTATTACGGCGGTACGATCCTCGGCCGAAATCCTTGAAGATGTGGAGGATTTGAGTGGTGCGGACCGGGCGCGGTTCGTTGGCTCGATCTCGCGCGAAACGCGCAGCTTGTCGGCAGTCGCACAAAACCTGATCGGACAATTCGACCATGCCAGCACTGTCAGCAAATCCGCATCTGTACGCCGCGAACTCGACGATATGATTTTCGCCGCACGCAATTATTTTCCAGCGCTCGAGCAGCGCGGAGCCGAGATTGCCCGGGACATGCAGGAGTCCGGCGCCCTGGGAGAAGCGGCAATAGCTCATCTCCTGGAAACGGTCCATGGCGTCCGCGTCGAGCGAAATGCCAGACCAAACTCTGGGCGGGCCTTCGGTCATGATGCCGAGCGTGGAGTTTTATGGTTCCGCAACACGGTGCCGCAATCGACCAGGCAGTTTCAGATGGTTCGCCTCATTTCCGAACTGACCAGCGACAGCGCGCTGACCGAAGCGGTCAAAGTTCCCCACCTTTCTTCGCCAACGGCTCGTCACCTCGCCCGAAACTATCTCGCTTCCTACATCGCCGGCGCGGCCCTGTTTCCCTACGACCAATTTCTCAACGATGCCGAAAACCTGCGCTATGACGTCGAGGCTCTTAGCGAACGCTACAATGCCAGCTTTGAGCAGATAGCCCACCGGCTTGTAACGCTGCGAGCGGAGGGCGCAGAAGGTGTACCTTTTGGCTTCCTGCGTTCCGATCCGGCCGGACGCCTGACCAAGCACTTTCCACTGCCGGGCCTGTTGCTGCCGCACACAGGCCATGCATGCCCCCTGTGGGCGCTCTACGCAGCGTTTCGATCTTCCGGCCAACTCGTAAGACAAGTGGTGCGGTTTTCGGACGGCTCGCGGTTTTTGTTCGTGGCCAAGGCGGTCTCTCGCCGTGCATCCGGGTTTGCCGATCAAGCCCTTCCCCATTCGATCCTTTTGGTGACCGATATCCTTCACGCCGATCGTACCGTTTATGCGGACGGCTTGGACCTGGGCGATTCCGATGCCGACGTCCCCGTAGGACCGACCTGCCGGCTCTGCACGCGAACGGACTGCATCAGCCGCGAAGAGGCACCTTTTGCTCCCGGCGATGAGCCCACATTGACCACGGTCCGATCCTAACCGCCAATCAGAGGGACTTGGCGAATGGCGGAAATTGCGGTTATGTGAATGTGAGTCTCGAGGAGGAAGGGGCTCGGAGGGGGAGTTTTGGCGATCGATATTCTCATTGCAGAAGACGAGCCGAGTATACTTGAAGCACTTGATTTCGTTCTGAAAAGAGCGGGATGGACGATCAGCGCCGTCACGGATGGCGAGGCTGTCATGGACGCCGTCCGGCGTTACCGTCCCCGTGTTTTGGTTCTCGATATCATGTTGCCCAAGCGCAGCGGGTTTGAAGTTCTCAAACAAATTCGCGCCGACCGGACCACCGCGGACTTGCCTGTTCTTGTCCTGACCGCAAAAGGCCAGCAGCAAGATCGGCGGATTGCCGAAGAACTCGGCGCCAGCAAGTTTGTTACCAAGCCCTATTCCAATGCCGATGTTGTCGACGCGGTACGCAGCTTGCTTGGCGCGCCCGCGGATGACCGGCAGCCCAGTTGAAGTCGATCCGCGATGACCCGCCGTAAGATCATCGGTGCATCGCTGTTTTTCACACTGTTTGGTGCAATGGCCAGCCTGCCGCCGCTGATCCTGTTGTTCAGGTTCGAAGCGATCATCTTCGGACTACCGGTCGCAACCCTGTTCCTTTTCGGTCTTTGGGTGTTTCTCGTTATCGGCGCTGCCTGGTTCGGATACGCGCTGCCGCGCGATGAACCGCATCAACCGGCGGGCGAGGAACCCCGATGACGCTCACGGCCGACTTCGTCATTGCCACAGCCGTGGCCTATGTCGGACTGCTGTTTGTCATAGCATATCTGGGTGACCGGCACACGCGAAGCCGAAGCGGCGGCTTTCTGCGCTCGCCCTTCGTCTATACGCTCTCGATTTCTGTCTATTGCACGAGTTGGACCTTCTATGGCGCGGTCGGCACGGCAGCGCGCAATGGCTTGGAATATCTCACGATTTATCTTGGCCCCACCATCGTTTTCATTGGCTGGTGGTTCATCCTGAGGCGTCTGGTCCGCATCAGTCACGACCAACGCATCACGTCCATTGCCGATCTGCTTTCGTCCCGCTTTGGAAAGTCCAGTACGCTGGCCGTGCTTATTACCGTGCTGGCCGTGATCGCTATCGCGCCGTACATAGCCTTACAGCTAAAGGCCATAACCTCCTCTATCGAAGCCATTGCAGGCTCTTCCGAATTCGGGCGCGGCAGCCTGGCAGGTTGGGACGAGGTCGGGCTGGCGTTTGGCGTAGCCGCGGGCATGGCCGTGTTCACAATCCTGTTCGGCACCCGCAACGTGGATGCCAAGGAGCAGCACCACGGTGTTGTGGCCGCGATTGCCTTCGAGGCTGTTGTCAAGCTCACGGCACTGCTCGCCGTCGGCATTTTCGTTGTCTATGTCGGCGGTGGCATGGACGCTATCTTTGCCGATGCCGAGACGGCCGGGCTGAACATTCATGCCGGCGATACCTTTGGCGACCGCTGGATTTCCATGATGGTTCTGGCCGCTGCGGCGATCATATGCCTGCCGCGGCAATTTCAGGTCACCGTGGTCGAAAATTCGGACGAAAAACACCTGCGCACGGCGAGTTGGGCCTTTCCCGCCTACATGCTCGCTATGAGCCTTTTCACCCTGCCTATCGCCTTGTTCGGGCTCACTTTTATGCCGGTGGGGTCGAACCCTGACATGTTCGTGCTCACGCTGCCTTTGGCGCAGGGTCAGGATGCGCTGGCGCTGTTTGCGTTCATTGGCGGATTTTCATCGGCGACGTCGATGATCATCCTTGAATCCATTGCACTTTCTATAATGGTGTCCAATCATATTGTCGTGCCGATCATGCTGCGGCTGACGTCGGGTGACGGGATCGGGGATGGACAGGGCGTGAGGCGGTTGATCCTCAACGCCCGGCGCCTTTCGATCATGCTTATCCTGTTGCTGGGATTTGCTTATTTCTATCTGACCCGTGGGTCGGATGCGCTGGCGCCGATTGGATTGATCTCATTTACCGGTGTCGCGCAATTCCTGCCGGCAATACTTGCGAGCCTTTTCTGGCGTGATGCTTCAACAAAAGCTGCTATCTGCGCAATTTCCGTAGGGTTTGTGGTCTGGTTGTGGTCGAGTTTCATGCCCTCTTTTGCCTCCTCAAGTCCACTTGTCGCCTCGGTCATGACCAATGGACCCTGGGGGATTGACTGGCTACGCCCACAAGGCCTGTTCGGTTTTGACGATCTCGATCCGCTCACACATGCCGTGTTCTGGAGTCTGTTCCTCAACACCACTGTCTTGATCCTCGGCTCACTGATGACCAACCAGTCGGCTCTCGAACACGTGCAGGCCGCTTTGTTCCTCAACGTCTTCCGGCGCACCAGCAACGAGGCAAGCCCGATCCGTGGATCTGCGACCGCAGATGACCTGTTTCTGGTCGCGCGTCGCGTTTTGGGTCACGAGCGCGCCGTGGCGCTGTTTTCCGAAGAAGCCAAGCAGGCGCGAATGCCGTGGACGACCCTGGAACCGAGTTCATCGTTCATCCGGCGGCTGGAAAGAGAGATGGCAGGATCGATCGGCGCGGCTTCGGCCCACGTCATGCTGTCCAAAGTGGTTTCGGGCGACTCGATCTCGCTCGAGGAAGTCATGCAGATGGCGGACGAAACCCAGCAGGCCATCGAATATTCCCAGGAGTTGGAAAGGACCTCCACCCAGTTGCGGGCAACCGCAGAAAAGCTCGAGGAAGCCAACCGGCAGTTGCGTAAGGTGGACCTGCAGAAGGATGAATTTCTCAGCCAGGTGAGCCACGAGGTGCGCACGCCGATGACCGCGATCCGGGCCTTTTCCGAAATCCTGCTCGACGACGAGGAACTCGACGACGCCTCCAGGGCCAAATTCGTGTCGACCATCCACAAGGAAAGCCTGCGCCTGACCTCCCTGCTCGATGAGATTCTCGATCTTTCAGCGCTGGAACGCGGTGAGCGCGCCTGGGAGAACCGCCCCATTGATGCGGAAGAATCGCTCGATCAGGCGCTTCGGGTCTGCGATGCACTGGCGCGCCAGAGCAATACGCAGGTCAAGATCGGAACCAGGGCCTCGGCCGCCTACGTGCGATCCGATCCCGACCGCCTGAGCCAGGTGCTCATCAACCTCATTTCCAATGCAATAAAATACAATGGAGCCATCGCTCCGGTTGTCGAAGTGCGCTCGAGGCTCAAGAGGGGCGCCTATATCATCGAAGTCGAGGACAACGGCATCGGGATCGCCCAGGAAGAACAGCCGCGAATCTTCGACAAGTTCTATCGCGGGCGGCTGGGCGAAACGGGGCCATATGCCGGTGCGGGCCTGGGGCTACCGATCAGCCGGGAAATCATCTCAAGGATGGACGGTGTGCTCGAACTGGTTTCCACCCGCGAGGAGGGCGCCTGTTTCCGGATCACCCTGCCCCTGATAACCCAGAGCGAGGCCGGTGCCGCGCAATAGGCGGCTCAGTGTGCTGGCAAGACGGCAATGTTGTCGATCAGACGCACACCATCAAGCCAGCCGGCAGCGAGCAGCCGGGCGGGACGATCGAGTTTGGAAATCGGCTCAAGTGTTTCGGCATCGCGCAGTTCGAGATATTCGACTTGGGAATAACCCGCCGTCAAAAGCGTCGTCTTAGCGGTGTCTGTGGCGGACGAAACCGGCTGACCCGCTTCAATGGCTGCGCCTGCAGCCCTTAACGCCTCGGCCATGGCCGGTGCCTGTTTGCGGGCCGTTTCGCTCAACCTGACATTGCGCGACGACATGGCCAAGCCGTCCGCCTCACGGACGGTGGGCACGCCGACGATTTCGACCGGAATATCGAGATCGCGCGCAAGGCGGCGAATGACGCTGAGTTGCTGATAGTCCTTCTCGCCGAAAAATGCGGAATCAGCCTGTGTCTGAAGCAACAGCTTGGTGACCACCGTCGCAACGCCGTCAAAATGTCCGGGGCGGTGCGCGCCGCAAAGACCTTCGCTCAACCGGGAAACCGAAACCTTGGTGGCAAAGCCCTCCGGGTACATTTCCGCGACATCGGGCGCGAACAGCATATCGACATGCTCGGCATCGAGCCGAGCGATGTCCGAGGCTTCATCACGCGGATATTTGGCGAGGTCCTCGGCATTGTTAAATTGGGTGGGATTGACAAAAAGCGTGACGATAACGCGCTTCGCCCTGCCCTTGGCGGACCGGACGAGCGACAAATGCCCTTCATGCAAGGCACCCATTGTGGGCACCACCGCAATGTTGTCCCCGGTCCGGCGCCATTGCGCAATTTGCGCCCGAACCTCTGTGACGCTGCGAACGACCAGCATGCTCATCCAGCATCCGGGACGCTGGCGGGCACGTCACCGAACACATGTTCGGCGGCTGGAAAACGGCGTGCACGCACATCGTCGGCATAAGCCGCTACGGCCCTTTCGGCATCGTCGGCCAGTTGCGCGTAGCGCTTTACGAATTTGGGCTTGAACTCGGCGAACATGCCCAGCATGTCATCAATGACCAGTATCTGCCCATCGCAAGCCGCCGATGCACCGATCCCGATGGTCGGAATATCGATGTCCGACGTTATGCGCCGCGCCAGGATATCGGGCACTTTTTCGACAACCACAGCGAAGGCGCCAGCTTCGGAAACGGCTTGCGCATCGCGCAGAATGGCATGGGCATCGGCGCCCCTACCCTGAACCTTGTAGCCACCAATGGTGTGGACCGCCTGCGGCGTCAGACCAATATGAGCCATGACCGGAATCGAACGGCGCGTCAGAAACGCAATGGTTTCCGCCATATGGACGCCGCCCTCGAGCTTGACGGCGTCACACCCGGTTTCGCGCATCAGCGTTGCAGCATTGCGAAACGCCTGTTCGGGGCTTTCCTCATATGTCCCGAACGGCAGATCGACGACCATGAGAGCCGATTTCAGGCCGCGGCGAACCGCTTTGCCGTGCATCACCATCATGGCGAGATCGACCCCGAGGGTGTTGGGCAGGCCGTGCATAACCATGCCAACGCTGTCCCCGACCAGAACGAGATCGCAATGGTCATCGACAAGCTGAGCGATTGGCGTGGTATAAGCAGTGAGACACACGATCGGCGCACCACCCTTCCGTGCCAGAATGGACGGCGGACTCTGGGGTGGCCGGGGTGCCTTGCCGTAAGTCATCGGAACTCTCCCACATGTGAGCCGGTTCAAATCCGGATCATCCGTGCCTGCTATATGGCGGTCTTCATAACCGATCTCAAGGAACGTTCAAACCCAGACGTTGGACTGATCGGGCAAATTGCGCAGGCGAGCGGGCCCGAACGCGCCAGGCATAGACGCAGACAATCAACCCTGCCCCATGCCATCCACGGAATCGAGCAGGCGGATGGCCAACAACAGGCTGCTGCCGGTGGCCAGGATCATTTGGGGCAGGACAAGCCATTCCAGCGTCCATGCAGCGCCCGAACGCTCCTGCTCATGGACGAGCGATTGCGCCATGGTACCGCTGCTTCCCGCCACATAGCGAGCTAGCGTGACGAGCACTTCGGCGGCAACCGGATTTGATTTGTGCGGCATGGCCGACGACCCGCCACCCCCGGTCAAAACCACATCGCGCGGGGCATTTTGCGCCATCATCGCAATATCCTGCCCGATCTTGCCCAGGCTGCCGGAAACCAGGCCGAGCCAGCCGGAAAATTCGACGATCGCGTCGCGCTGGTTGTGCCAGGGCTTTTCGGTGAAGCCGAGGCCCAGTCTCTCTGCCAGAGCCCTTGTAACGCGCGGGCCATCTTCCCCGAGCTTTTCAAGAATGCCGACGGCGCCGCCATACTGGACGACAAGCAGACGCTCTTCGATCTCTTCGAGCCGCTGACGATGCCGGGCAAGCGGCGCAGTCCAATCGGCAATCCGATCAGCAACGGTAATCTCGAGCGCATCCTGCATACGCGTCCGGGCCATGAGCTTGCGGCCGCCGAACCGGTCGGACAGATGCGCGAGAGCCTTTTCAACGGCAGCAATGCGGGTGGCAAGAATTGCCGTTATCAACTTGAGACGAACAACCAGACTCGTATCGACCACGTCCTGACTGGTGGCCCCGAAATGCAGCGATCGGGCAGCCTGGTCACCCAGCGCGCTGCGCATCTGCTTGACCATTTCGGGAGCGACCACGCCGTCCCGTCCCAACCCCGATTTGAGCCCCTCGAAATCTGCTGTGTATTTGGTTTCCAGACCGGCGATCGCCTCCGCATCGGCCTGCGGAATGACCCCGCATTCGGCCTGTGCCGCCGCCAGAGCAATTTCGAACGCCACCATGGCCTCGATCTCTGCCCGAGCGGAGAGCAGCCCGGCCAGTTCGGGATCACCGAACAGGCCGGAAAGGAAAGGATGATCGAAGGGGGAAAGAGACATCAGATGTCCAGAAAGACCGTTTCGTTTTCACCCTGAAGGTAGATGTCGAAGGTTACGATATTGCCGTCGCGCTGACCGATCAGCGTCTTGTCGCGACCAATCATGCGGGCCTTTGCAAGAATCGGGTCTTTCTGGTTGGCCCCTTCCTCGTCGGAAAAATACATCCGCGTCTGGAGCCCGATATTGATACCCCGCGCCACGATCCAGAAGGTGATGTGCGGCGCCATGAGCCCGCCCCCGGCAAGGGGAACCGAGCCCGGCTTGACTGTTTCGAACGCGAATTCGCCGTTTTCTCCGGCAGCCTGACGCCCCCAGCCCGAAAAATTGGGATCAACGCCAGAGCGGTGTTCCATGGGGCTGTTGTAGATGCCGTTGGCATCGGCCTGCCAGATTTCGACGACACAGTCGCCAACCGGATTGCCACCGCCATCGATGACCCGGCCCGTGACCTTGATGCGTTCGCCCTTGACCCCGTCCGAGACGACCCGGCGGCCGAGATCTTCGGGGATCACGCCGTTGATATCGCTCCAATTGGGTGTCATTCCGATATGAACGTAAGGGCCGGCCGTTTGGGACGACGTTTCCTTGAGGTACTCGAGCGGCTTTGACATCAATTGCCCTCCTTGCGGTTTTCAAAGAAGGTCGAGCGGCGGCCACGCAACACGATATCGAACCGATAGGCACGCGAATCCATCGGGATGGTGTTGTTCATGTCGAGCCGAGCCACCAACCGGTCGATCGCATCGGGATCGCTGATCGTGTTGACGATGGGACAGATCTTGATGAGCGGATCGCCTTCGAAATACATCTGGCTGACGAGACGCTGGGCGAAGCCGGTGCCGAACAGCGAGAAATGGATATGGGCCGGCCGCCAGTCGTTGACCCCGTTGGGCCAGGGATAGGGGCCGGGCTTGATGGTGCGGAACCAGTAATAGCCATCATCATCGGTTATCGTGCGCCCGAAGCCGCCGAAATTGGGATCGAGTGGCGCGCGGTAGCCCTCGCGCTTGTGCCGATAGCGCCCACCGGCATTAGCCTGCCAGAACTCGACGAGCACGTTGGGAACAGGCTTGGCATTCTGGTCGATGACCCGGCCATGCACCACGATGCGCTGGCCGATGGCTTCCTCGCCGGGCTTGGCAAAGTTGATGATGAGATCGTTATCGTATTCACCCAGCATGTTGTGGCCGAATGCGGGGCCGGTTTTCTCGCTCAGCGTGCTGGCAAAGCTGATCAGCGATTGTTTGGGCGCCCGCAGGACCGAAGACTTGTATCCCGGCGTAAAGGCGGGGGGATGCAGGGAATGATCGCGCTCCATGAAGGCGCCTGCCTCGGCGCGCGAATTGCTCAAGCGGTTATTCATTCTTGCCTTCCTTCATGCGTTCGAGAGCCTGCCGGGCGAGCTTTATCGCATGGTTTGCCGTGGGAACGCCCGCGTAAATTGCCACATGCAGCATGATTTCACGGATGTCGTCCTCGGTCGCGCCGGTGCGCACGGTCGCCTCGATATGCATCACCATTTCCTCATAGTGCCCGAGGGCGGCCAGAAGGGCGATGGTGACAATCGAGCGCTGGCGCTTGTCCCAGTTGTCACGCGACCAGACATGGCCCCAGGCAGCCTCTGTGATGAGGTCCTGAAACGGGCGCTCGAACTCGGTGGTCGCGGCTACCCGCTTATCGACATAGGATGCGCCGAGCACGCTGCGGCGCGTCGCCATGCCCTGATTGTGGCGGGCCGTGGGGCCCTCGTGCTGCGTCATTGCGCATGCTCCTTTTGTGCAATCCGTGCAACCAGCGCGCCAATGGCTGCCGCCACCGGTTGGGGTGTTTCGATGCAGGGCAGATGTCCTGCCCCGTCCATGATCTGAAAATCGCTGTCGGGAATGGCATCGGCAAAGCCGCGCACGAGATCGGGCGGCGTCGCGCCGTCCTCCGAGCCCACAAGGACTGTGGTCGGGACCGAAATGGCGGCCGTGTCCGCGCGCCTGTCGAAACCGGCAATGGCGGCGCAGGTTGCCAGATACCCCTCGACAGGCTGCCGCTCGAACATGGAGCGGGAGACGGAAAAAAGCGGATCGCCCGAGGTTCGGAAGCGCTTGCTGAACCAGCGCTCCATGATGCCATCGGTGACCGACGCCAGCCCGTCGCGGGCGATGGTCTCGATGCGCTGGTTCCAGAAATCGGGCTCGCCGATTTTCGCGGCTGTGTCGCAAAGGACGAGCCTGGAAACCAGGTCGGGCCGCTCGAAATAGAGCTGCTGGGCGACCTGACCACCGACCGAAAGCCCGCAGATAACGGCTTTCGATATCGCCAGAGCGTCGAGAAGGCCCGCAAGATCGCCCGAGTGATCGGCGACCGAATAGGGGGTTTGACCCAATGACGAGAGCCCGTGGCCGCGCTTGTCGTAAACGACAACGCCCAGATCGGCATCCAGCGCGGCAATCACGGCGTCCCAGATGCGGAAGTCGGTGCCAAGGGAATTTATGAACACGATCGTGGCGGCGCCATTTGCGGCGGCGCGCGCGCGATAGTGCAGGACAATGTCGCCGACTTTGATGCAGTCCATGAGGTTCCTCCGACAAGTCAGATTGGAGCGCGTAATTGGTTTTGTAAAATGAAACTATCGGCGATACAGATAACCTGCAGTTTATGGGTTATCAGATGATCGACAGTCGTGTCCGCTTCCGCCATTTGCGCACCTTCATTGAAGTGGTGCGCCAGAATTCCGTTGGGCGCGCGGCACAGGTGCTCGCCGTCAGCCAGCCGGCGGTGACCAAAACCATCCGCGAACTCGAGGAGATTCTCGACAAGAAGCTGTTTGAAAAGGACGGGCGCGGGCTCAGGGTCACGCGCTATGGCGAGGTGTTCTTGCGCCATGCGGGGGCATCCGTGGCCGCTCTGCAGACCGGAATTGACAGCCTGAGCCGGGTCGATGCCGGGCCGCCGGTCCGCATCGGGGCGCTGCCTACGGTTTCGGCGCGCATAATGCCCAAGGTGATGGAGCGCTTTCTGGCAGAGGGCACAGACAGCCCGGTCAAGATCGTGACCGGGGAAAACCATGTCCTGCTCGGCCAGTTGCGCACCGGAACGCTCGATCTGGTCGTGGGGCGGCTCGCGGCGCCCGAGCAGATGGCCGGCCTGACGTTCGAGTACCTTTATTCCGAGCAGGTGCGGTTTGTGGTCCGCTCCGGGCACCCGCTTCTTGCGCGCGATCAGTTCGATTTCGAGCGGATCCGCGATTATACCATCCTGATGCCGCCTGCGGGGTCGGTCATCCGCCCCTATGTCGACCGATATCTTCTTGCCCACGGCATGGCCGAACTGCCCCACGCGATCGAAACGGTCTCGGATTCCTTCGGGCACGTCTTTGTGGCCGAGACGGACGCCGTGTGGGTGATTTCCGAAGGTGTGGTGATCCGCGAGATCGCGGCGGGACGCCTTGCGGCTCTGCCCGTCGACACGGCCGAAACCCAGGGCGCCGTGGGCCTGACGACCCGGGAGGGTTCACCCTCGAACGCCTCGCTCGAAATTCTGGAGCACACGATCCGCGCCGTTATCCGCGAACTTGCCGGCTGAGGCCGTCGCGTATCGCCTGCGGTCCCTGCCCCAGCCGTCGCAACATGAAGCGGCTGAAATAGGCGGGATCGGGATAGCCCAGAACGATACCGATTTCCTTGATGCTCAGATTCGAAAACTGAAGATAGCGCCGGGCTTCGAGAAGAATGCGCCGCTCGATGATCGTGAGCGCCGAAAGGCCGAGCACCTGCCGGCAGACCCGATTGAGGTGGGTCGGCGTTATGCCCAGCCGGCCCGCATAGAACCCGACTTTGCGGGTGTCCCGAAAGTGCCGGTCGACAAGGCCCAGAAACGCATGAGCGTGCCGGTCGGCGGGCGCGTTGCCTGATTCATCGCTGCGCGCGGCCGCCAGATCGAGCCGATGCGCGGCAACGAGCAGCAGGCTCAAACGCGCCCTGAGCGCCGCAACCTGCCCCGGCGCGCTCCGGTCGGCTTCGGCGATCAGCCGCTCGACGGTGTGATCGAGTTCGTCAGCCCCCAGTACCCCGGCCACCGGTTTGAGTATGCGCGGACGCATCAGCCCGTCCATGGCATTTCCGATGTCTGCCAGCCCGTTTCGGACATCCTGGATGTAAAATGTCAGGACAAAGCCATCGACGCCTTCGGAAAAGACGAAGCTGTGAACCGTAAGTGGCGGCACAATGACGATCGCGGGGGGGGAAATCTCGAATGTTTCGCCATCGAGCATGACCGTGGCAGCGCCGCCCCTGAGATAGAGGATCTGGTAAAGCTGGTCGTGCCGATGGGGCGATATGCGAAAGCCATGCAGGCGCGAGCGGGAGGTAATCGTCTCCCAGTGCAGCCAGCTCTCGCCGCTGTTCTCGTTTTCACCATAAAGGGCGTAGGTCGGAATGGCTTCCATGTTGCTATAATCCAACTCTTTGTCGCGCCTGTCCATTGGCAATTGCCCTTGCAATCCACACTCTGCAACCAAATCAGGCGACAACGCCGTCACTTGCGGAGGAATCTCATGCGCACTCAGGTTGCAATTATCGGTGCCGGCCCGGCCGGACTGACGCTGGGGCGGCTGCTGGAAGCGGCCGGCATCGACGCCGTGATCATCGAACAGCGCAGCGCTGAATACGTTCTGGGGCGGATCCGGGCCGGCGTACTCGAACAAAGCTCGGTGGACCTGCTGCGCCAGATGGGCGTCAACGAGCGCATGGACGCCGAGGGGATTTTTCACGACGGTGTGGAACTGTCTTTCGACGGCGACATGCTGCGCATCGATTTCAACGATCTAATCGGGCGCAGGGTCATGGTCTATGGGCAGACCGAAGTGACCCGCGACCTGATGGACGCGCGGGCCGCTTCGGGCGCCAAATCGATCTATGAGGCCAGCGATGTCGCGATTCACGATTTCGACGGTGAAGCGCCGCGCGTCACCTTCACAAAGGACGGACAAAGCCATCAGATCGAATGCGATTTTATTGCCGGCTGCGACGGCTTTCATGGCGTCTCGCGCGCCAGCGTTCCTGACAAAGCCATTTCTCTTTTCGAACGAATCTATCCTTTCGGCTGGCTCGGCGTGCTTGTGGACCAGCCCCCTGTCGCCGAAGAACTGATTTATGCCCACCACAAGCGCGGCTTCGCGCTGTGCTCAATGCGCTCTCTGTCCCGGTCGCGCTACTATGTGCAGGTGGAATCGACCGAAAAGGTGGAAAACTGGTCAGATGACAGGTTCTGGGACGAACTGCGCGCCCGCCTCAATCCCGATATCGCCGAAAGTCTCAAAACGGGCCCGTCGATCGAAAAATCGATCGCGCCGCTGCGCAGCTTCGTTGCCGAGCCGGTGCGCTTTGGCCGCCTGTTCCTGACCGGAGACGCGGCCCACATCGTGCCGCCTACCGGCGCCAAGGGCCTAAATATGGCAATCCATGACGTCATGGAGCTCGCCACCGCGCTCAATGAGTTTTACGGCGAACGGTCAAGTGCAGGCATCGATGCCTATTCCGGAAAAATTCTGGAAAACACCTGGCGTACCGAACGCTTTTCGTGGTGGATGACCCAGCTCCTGCACACATTCCCCGACAGTGGCGATTTCGGCCGTCGCATCCAGCGCGCCGATTTCGACTATCTCAGCGCTTCGCGCATAGCGCGCCAGTCGCTGGCCGAAAATTACACCGGCTTTCGGGCATAAGGACGCTCCGAACTTCCCGTTGGCCGGATCATTCACGGGAACAAATTTTCGCCCCCGGCATTGGAAAATCCATGCGGCGCATATTGCGCGCCTCGGTTACGGGGGACCGATTGTATGGATTTTTCAACTCCCTATTGTGGGCCGCCGCCCATGCCTCACGACCTTTGGTTGCGGTGGGCGTTTGACCCATTCGCAGCGATCTTGATGGTCGCAGTGCTTGGCGTATGGCTTGTGTCGGGCCGCCGGGATTCTTTTGGGCGCAGCGCACTAGGCGCCGCTCTGGCTCTGATTTTCGTAGCATTCTTCTCCCCTCTTTGCGGCTTGACGACGGCACTGTTTTCAGCCCGCGTCGCTCACCATGTCATTCTGATCGGCATCATCGCGCCGCTTGCTGCAATTGCCCTGCCCTGGCGCAGTGGTCCGCTGCTGCCGCTGTCGGCACTCACACTGCTCAATGCACTGACCGTTTGGTTATGGCACGCCCCCAGCGCCTATGAATGGGCGACCGTGCGCGCCGGGCCGTACTGGCTGATGCAGCTTTCTCTCCTGACAACATCCTGGCTCTTGTGGCGCGAAGTGCTTTCGCCGCTGGCCCGGACGGGTGCAGCACTGATCGCCCTCGTCGCATTCATCGCCCAGATGGGGTTGCTGGGTGGGCTCCTCGTGTTCGCCCCCTACCCGGTTTACGCCCCCCACCTAGCGACTACGGCGCCGTTTGGGCTGTCGGCGTTGGCAGATCAGCAACTGGCCGGCCTGCTGATGTGGGTACCGGCGATGGCACCCTATCTCCTGGCGGGCCTATGGTTGGTACTGCGTCTGACGAATGCCGTGCCCTCGCACCGGCGGCAAGGCCTGTCCCGATGACGACATTTCTAAAGTTCGTCCACATCGCAACGATTTCGGTCTGGGCGGCGGGTCTGGTGTGCCTGCCGTTTCTGTTTGCGCAGCGCAAGGACGTGGCACATCCCGATGCCCTGAACCGGCTGCACGCCATGGTGCGTTTTTTTTACGTTGTCATCCTCTCGCCAGCGGCATTCGTCGCCGTGGGCAGCGGGACGGGCCTGATCTTCCTGCGCTCGACGTTCGAGCCCTGGTTCGCGCTCAAGCTTGCGCTCGTGGGAATGATGGTGATGATCCACATCCTGTCGGGCCTGTTGATACTCAAGCTCTTTGACGAAAGCGCCCGCTATTCGACGCTGCGCTTCGTGATTGTGACGGGCGGGACGCTCACGGTTGTGTCGGCAATCCTTGGTGTGGTTTCCGCCAAGCCAATCATCGACGTGTCGCGCCTGACCCCGGACTGGCTGGCGCCCGGCCAGCTCTCCGAGGTTGTGGGCAATATGATGGGCTGGGACTTCCAGTGAGGGGGCGGTCGATCTTGCCGATGCTGGTCTTGGTCCCGCTATTGGGTGGCTGTGCGGGATCGCTGTCGGTACTCGATCCCGCCGGCCCTGCCGCAGCAGCCATTTCCGCGCTTTGGTGGGTCATGTTCTGGGCGGCAGCGGCGCTGTTGCTGCTCGTTGCCGGCTTGCTGTGGGCCGTCTGGAAACGTCCCGGTTTCGGTGGATCGGTTGCGCCGACGCGCTGGATCGTATGGGGTGGCCTTGCAATGCCGGGCGTCTTGCTGACTGTGCTGCTTGGCTACGCCCTTTTCACCGGCGAAAGGCTGTTGCCGCATGCCCTTGCCGAAACGCCGACGCGCGTCGCGGCGCACGGTGTCATGTGGCAATGGCAGTTTTCCTATGCTGACGCGCCGGGCGCCCCGCCCACGCCCATCCTTCATATTCCGGCCGGTGAACCGGTTGATGTGATCGTCACGAGTGGCGACGTGATTCATTCGTTCTGGGTGCCCCGGCTGGCCGGCAAGATCGACGCGATACCCGGCCACGAAAACACCATCCGCATCCAGGCAGACCGCGCCGGCACCTACCGTGGGGTTTGCGCCGAGTTCTGCGGCGCGGGCCATACCGGCATGCGCTTTACGATCGAAGCCCATGACGGCGAAGCGTTCGATACCCTCATGGCGGAGCTGGCCGATGGCTGACCCCACTCCCGAAAAGCTTTCGCCCATTGCACTGCACAAGGCGCTCGACCGCATATGGCGAACCGGGCCGGGCTGGCAGCGGCTTTCGGCGGTCAACCATACCGTGCTGGGCAAGCGGTTCATGCTGACCGCCTTCGTGTTCTTCGCCATCGGCGGCCTGCTGGCCATGCTGATCCGGGCCCAACTGGCAACGCCCGATTCAGCATTTGTCGGGCCTGAAATCTACAACCAGCTCTTTTCCATGCACGGCACGGTGATGATGTTCCTCTTTGCCATCCCGATGCTGGAAGGGCTGGCCATCTATCTGCTGCCCAAAATGCTCGGCGCGCGCGACCTCGCGTTCCCGCGCCTGACGGCCTATGGCTACTGGTGCTACCTTTTCGGGGGAACCATCATCGTGGCCTCGATGCTGTTTGGCGTGGCACCCAACAGCGGATGGTTCATGTACACCCCGCTTTCCTCGCAGCCCTATACGCCCGGCATCAATGCCGACATCTGGCTGCTCGGCGTAACGTTCGTTGAAATATCGGCGGTCTCGGCAGCGGTGGAAATCACCGTGTCGGTCCTCAAGCTGCGCGCCCCCGGCATGTCACTCGACCGCATGCCGCTGTTTGCCTGGTACATGCTGGTCACGGCCTTAATGATGGTGTTCGGCTTTCCCCCGCTTATCCTCGGCTCGACCCTGCTCGAACTCGAACGCGCTTTCGACCTGCCGTTTTTTGACCCGACGCGCGGCGGTGACCCCCTGCTCTGGCAGCATCTGTTCTGGCTGTTCGGGCACCCGGAAGTCTACATCATCTTTCTGCCGGCGGCGGGCGTCCTCTCGACGATCATTCCGGTTTTCGCCCAGCGCCAGATCGTGGGCTATCACGCGATAATCGCTGCTATCGTCGCGCTGGCCTTCCTGTCGTTCGGCCTGTGGGTGCATCACATGTTCACAGTGGGCATACCGCACCTGGCGCTGGCATTCTTTTCGGCAGCGAGCGCATTGGTGGCCATACCAACGGCTGTGCAGATCTTTGCCTGGCTGGCGACATTGGCCCATGGCAAGCCGCGCTTCGACATTCCCATGCTCTATGTGACGGGGTTTTTCCTCGTGTTCGTGATCGGCGGGCTGACCGGGGTGATGCTTGCAATGGTGCCCTTCGACCAGCAGGCCCATGACAGCTATTTCGTCGTTGCCCACCTCCATTACGTACTGGTCGGCGGGTTCGTATTTCCCATGCTGGCCGCCATCTATTTCTGGCTGCCCCACATCACCGGGCGCGAAACCATGCACCGCATTTCGGTGCCGGCCTTCTGGTTGATCTTTGTGGGGTTCAACCTGACATTTTTCATGATGCACCTGACCGGGCTGATGGGCATGCCGCGGCGGATTTATACCTACCCGTCCAATTTTGGCTGGGACTGGCTGAACCTGCTCTCGAGCGTCGGCGGCTTCATCCTGACCATGGGGTTTGCGCTGTTTGCCGTTGATATGATTCTGCAATTCCGGTTTGGCCGGCGGTTCCGACGCAACATTTGGAAGGCTGCAACGCTCGACTGGGCGATGCCGACGCGTCCGCCATCCTATGCCTTTGCTTCCCTGCCCCGCATCGACAAAAGGGCGGACGCCATCGATCCCGACAGTCTGGGCGCGCAACTGGCGGCGGGGCATGGCTATCTGGGTTTCGCGCGCAAGGGCCGAATGGAAACGCTTGGCGTGGATATGACGACAGGACGGCTCGAACATGTCGTCATCCTACCCCGTCCGACCTATCTGCCTCTTGTATCGGCGGCACTGACGGGCGCGATGGTGCTGTGTCTGCTGTTCAAGCTCTACCCTCTGGCGCTTCTGTTCGCTCTGGCAACGCTGGCAAGCTTTTTCTTCTGGGCGGCCCGCACGGGCTCGACGGCCGACGAGGGTCCGATCGATGTCGGACGCGGCGAGCAGGCCCTGCCCGACACCGAGGTGGATGGCCCGACGCCGTGGTGGGCCATGGTCTTCACGCTCGCAGCCAACGGCACGCTGTTCGCCTCGCTGGTCTTCGGCGCGCTGTATCTGTGGCTCATTGCACCCGGCTGGCCGCCGGCGGAGATCGCTTCGGGCGATATCTGGCTTGTGGGCGCGACACTGTTGCTTGTGGTTGCTGCCGGTCTCATGCGGTGGGTGAACGGCTTGAACCGTTCGGGCAAGGCTTTCATGCCGGTGCTGATGGCGACACTGGCCATCGATCTCGCTGCACTTGGGATGTTTTCGGCCACGCTGTTGATGCTGCCTGATCCGACAACACACGCGCATATAGCCACGGTTGCTGCACTGATAGGGTATAGTTGGCTCCACGCCTTTGGCGGCTTTGCTCTCGGGCTCCATGCAGTGCTTAAAGCGCGCAATGGCTACGTTTCTGCGCGCCGTAGCCTGAGCCCGCGGCTCGCCGGGCTCTGGCACGACTACACGGCCGTAACCGGCGTCGTCGGCGGAGCGCTGGTCCTGCTCATGCCCGCGCTTATCGGAATGCTCGAAGGGGTGCGCTGATGGAACCGACGCCTGTTCCGCCCCGATCCATGCTGGTGATCGTCATGGGCTTTGTGTCCTGGAGCGCCGCGTTTGTGGGCCTTTATGCGATCAACGCAATCGGATGTGCTTTCGCTTGGCCCGCGGCGCTCCAGCGTTGGGTGATGATCGGGCTGACGCTGATCGCTTCAGGTTCGATGGTTGTCGTGGCCTGGTGGAGCATTGGCCATTGGCGCCGCGCCGTAAAGGCTGCGCGCCCGGCCCCCAGCCTCGCCCGGATCGGCGCAATAGCAAGCGTGGCCGCGCTTGCCGCCACGATCTTCGTATTTGCGCCAAGCCTTTTCGTTTCGATGTGCTTGTGACTATTCGTCCGGACCTACGATCATCCCGACGCCATGGTCAAAGACCAGCTTGCCGCCGTGCCAGCCGGCCAATCCGGTGAAAATGCCGGCCAATACCGAAAGGCCCAGGCCCAGCGGCAGAACAGCGTCCGTATCAGCAAGTCTGACACCCCAATTGGTGCCTGTAACAGCGAGCAGTGTCATGGCCGCGATCGCGTGCGTCCAACTGCCGACGCGGCCTCGAATGCCCTTTACCAGAATGAGCTCTGCGGTTCCCGCGATGCCTGCGGCTATCCCGAACCAGAAGGCAAACCCGGCTGACCACAGGCCGGCGCGGACCCAGAAGGGATCACCGGTCCACCAATAGAACAGATCGGCCCCCAGCGTTGCAAACACCAGGGCAATGGGGAAATGAACCATCATGGCGTGAATGGGATGGCCCGCGACAGCCACGGCGGACTTGACGTCATGCTCCATGACATCGGCGATGACGGGGTTGTCCGCTGCTGCTGTCCTGTCTTCGCTCATGCGCGCCCCTGACGGCCGTTCCACGAGGACAATGCGGTCCCTGGCAAGGCGGTTCCGCTATTCTTCCTGAGGGTCGAGTGGAAGAGTGAGGACGCAGTGAAGCCCCGTTTCCTCAAGGACAAACCGGGTCGACGCTCCAAGCTGATAGGGAATGGCTTCCTCGATCAGTTGCCGGCCAAAGCCGCGCGGGCCGCTCAGATCGGGTGTGCGCGGGGAAAACTTCTCGCACCACTCGATAACCAGGTGCCCCGCTCCATCGCCCTTGCGATCGTCGGGCCGGAACCACCGGATGACAATCCGGCCCTCGGGATCCGAAAGCGCGCCATGGCGGGCGGCATTGGTGCTCAGTTCGTGAATGACCAGCGTGAGGGTCTGCAGGGTTCCATCGTCCACCAGGATCCTCGGCCCTTCGATCTCAATACGATCCCAGTCTTTGGTAACCGCGTCGAGTTCCATGCGCAGCAGGGATTCGACAGTGACCGCCTCCCCCTCGACACGCGACAACAATCCCTGAACGCGTGAGAGAGCTCCGAGGCGATGGTCGAAGGCGGCCTGGAATTCCTGCAGCGAGCCAACCGTGGAGGCGGTTTGTGACGCTATGGAGCGAACGACGGCCAGCAGATTTCTCGTACGGTGCTGCAACTCGCCCACAAGGATGCCCTGCCGCTCCTGGAGCTGGCGCATATCGTGGATGTCGGAAGCCGACCCCACCCACTCGTCGGGACCATCCATGGAAAACCGGATGGGGACGGCACGGGTCTGGTGCCAGCGATACATGCCATCCTGTTTGCGGCGAATACGATGCTCGCCGTAATAGAGCTCGCCATCCTCGCCTGCCTCGTCCCATTTGACGAGTGCAACTTCGCGATCATCGGGGTGAATGGCCTCGAGCCAGCCATAACCCTCTGACTGCTCGTCGCTCATACCGGTATAGGCGGTCCATTGCGGGCTGGCCCAGGTCCGGCGGCCCTCGGTGGTGGAGCGGAACACAAGATGGGGCACGGTGGTCGCGAGCAGCCGGAAGCGCTCCTCGCTTTCCATCAACGCAATCTCGTGCTGGCGGCGCAGCGTCATGTCCTGGCCGATCTTGAGAAAGCCTCTTGGGCTTCCGTCGGCCCGTTTCAGCGGCCACACGCTGCCCTCGATATAGACTCGCGAGCCGGATCTGTGCTGGTGCCAGCGGACATCGGGAGCATGCCCACGCGACAGCGCAGTATCGAGTTCCTGCCTTGGCGCGCCGCTTTCCCGATCCTCAGGCGTAAAGAGCATGGAAGCGGGCTTGCCCAGAATTTCATCGCTCGACCAACCGAAAACGTTGGCGGCGCCGGGCGGCCAGCTATCGATATTGCCCTCACTGTCCGTTGTGAATATCGCATAGTCGCGCGCATTCTCTACGATAAGCCGGAACCCCTCCTCGCCATCCACGGAGAGCATGGCCCCGCCCCGATGATGGCCCTTGCCGCTATCGTCGATCATATGGCCTCCTGAGCCGTATCAGGTGTCACTCCGCATTGCGTCGAACAACAGTCGCGCCCATCGGTCCTGGACCGTCTCGTGCCCACGCGCCTCGCGCGGCGCGGATACAGGTTCGGCAGCTTTGGCCGGGGTGGACGGTCGTTGCGGACGGAAGGCGGCGACCTTGCGCCTGAGGTGCCCAAGGTCCAATGGCTTGTGGAGTGTCTCGACGGACCGATAGCGCGCGTCGATATGGTCTTTCTGGTAGGCTGTCGCAAAGATAATCGGAATGCCGCGCGCCATCAGCACGTCGACGAGTTCGTAAACCTCCTGCCCGAACAGTTTGATGTCGAGAATGGCTCCGTCGAGACGCCGCCGCCCGACGATAAGGCTGGCATAATGAACAGTCGGCGCCGGACCGAGAACATTGGCGCCGTGGCTCTTGAGATCGTTGCACACTTCCCGTGCCAGGACATAGTCGTCCTCAACCACGAGAACGCATTTCCCGGCGACAGAATCCGAATCCGCTTGTTCAAGCGCGCTCATGCCACCCCCGACGCGTCGCGCGACACCAATTGGTCAGCCAGCGCATGGATCAGCCGGACCGGATCAGTCGGCTTTTCAAAGCGTTGCACATGGGCGAGGTGGTTCGGAATGGTCCAGTTGTCATACCCTGTGGCAAAGACAAACGGGATGCTGCGCTCGTGAAGACGGTCGGCGACGGGAAAAACGTGCTGTCCCCTGACATTGATGTCGAGAATAGCGGCATCGGGAAGGTTCGTGCTGCCTTGCAGTGCAGCGAGTGCATCGTCGATCTGAGAAAACGGGCCGACCACGTTCGCGCCCAGATCGACAATCGCCATCTCGATATTGAGCGCGATCAGATATTCGTCTTCCACGACCATAATGGCTTTCCCGCACAATGTTGGGTACGCCGAGTTCATAAAATTCCTCCGCCTCGTCCGCCGCTCCGAGTGCAAAAGTATCGACAGCAAACTTCGTTGCACGATTTGAGCATATTAGGCGATTGGCCTTCACGTCCAGTTGGAACGCGTTCGCCATGCACTCGTTGATACCGACAACAACCATTCGGTTCACCGTCGGTAACAAAATTCGGCTGAAGCGATATTAACATGAATTAAGCCCCACCTCGAATAACAAGACAGTTCATTATGGCTCCCCCTCTCAAGGTTCTTGCACTCAATGGCACTCTCAAACCGTCGGAAAGCGGCAAGACCTCCTCGACCGACCGCATGATCGACCTGCTCATGGAAGGTTTTGCCCGACACGGCATCAGCGGCGAGACCGTCCGACTGGCCGACCACCAGATTCCGCCGGGCGTGACCTCGGACGAGGGGCCCGGTGACGCCTGGCCCGAAATTCGCGAGAAGATTATGGAGGCCGATATTCTGATTGCCGGCACACCGGTCTGGATGGGGCAACCGTCGAGCGTTATCAAAAGGGCGCTCGAGCGAATGGACGCCTTCATTTCGGAAAAGGATAGCGCGGGGCGCATGCCCAGCTATGGGAAAGTTGCGGCCGTAGCGGTTGTGGGCAACGAGGATGGAGCGCATCATGTATCGGCTGAACTGTTTCAGGCACTCAACGATGTCGGGTTTTCCATCGCGCCCAACGCTGTCTCCTACTGGGTTGGCGAGGCCATGAGTTCGACGGACTTCCGAGACCTCGACGAAATTCCCGAAACAGTGGCAAGCGCGGCAAAGATGGTCGTAGAGACTTCAGCTCATCTCGCCCGCCTGCTGACCGACACGCCCTACCCAAGCGTCAAATGAAGCTGGAGAAGTGTAACACGTGACCGAGTTGCTCCTTGCCCGGCTCGAAAGCCACATGCCCCTGGAACCGGCGGACCGCGCGGGCCTCCTGGCACTTCCGGCCCAATCACGCCAGTTTTCGGCCCGAAGTTCGACCCTTACAGGCAAGCTGATCGACAACCACGTTCACGTCATCGACGAGGGTTTTGCTTGCCGCTACCGCGATCTGCCGGACGGGCGCCGACAGATACTCTCGATCCTGGTTCCCGGCGACATCATCGATCTTCGTCAGTTCGTGCTAGGTGGCACTCAGCCCCTTCTGGCCGCCCTGTCGCCGCTTTCGATGAGCGCCATTCCAAACGAAAAGCTGCTCAAGCTGCTCGAAACCTCGCCACGCGCGACAAGGGCGCTCTGGAGCACGACGCTGGTTGAGGAATCGATTTCGCGCGAGTGGCTGGTCAGCATCGGAAAACGCTCAGCGCTCGAACGGGTCGCCCATTTGCTGTGCGAGGTCTATCTTCGGCTCGCCGCTGTTGCGCGCACCACCGGCCCCCGGTTCCCCTTGCCTTTGACCCAGAGCGAGTTGGCCGACGTGCTGGGGCTTTCCACCGTACACGTCAACCGCACGCTTCAGGAACTGCGCAAATCGGGCCTGATCACATTCCAATCAGGCATGGTCGAACTGTTCGACTTCGATGCCCTGGCCACACTGGGCCTGTTCTCTCCGGGCTATCTGCACTTGCGCGATCCCGGCAAGATCAAGCCAGTCCCCGCCTGAGCTATTTGCTGGTTTTGGGGAGCGACTGACGCAGCTTTGCGTAGCTGGGCCAGGGATTGGTTTGCGACCGCTCGACTGCCGCTTCAAGGGAAAAGCCGTTGGCCGAGGCCAGCGTCTCGACCTCGTCCCAACCCACGGGCACAGCGACGGGCGCCCCTTCTTTGGCCCGGGTGGAGTAAGGCGCGATCGCTGTCGATCCCCGTTCATTCCTCAAATAGTCGATGAACATTTTGCCTTTACGGGCCTTTTTGGAAAGCGTTGCCGTAAATCGATCAGGTTCATCCTCGGCCATCTGCTTTGCAAACCCCGATGCGAACGCCTTGACGTCCGGCCATTCGGCGCGGCGGGTGACCGGCGCGATCACATGGATACCTTTGCCGCCGGTTACCATGGCAAAGGTTTGAAGGCCCAGGTCGGCAAGCCGATCGCGAATATCGAGCGCGGCGGATTTGACGTCGCCGAAATCGAGGCCCTCATCCGGATCAATATCGAAGACAATCCTGTCCGGCTTTTCAACGGCATCGCGCCGCGAGCCCCAGATATGGAACTCCAGAACGCCCATCTGCACGCCCGCCAGAAGCCCCTCAAGACCGTTCAAGGTGAAATAGCTGTCGGACTTGCCGTCCTTTTCAGTGATCTGGACAGTATCCATGCCCTGCGCAAACCCGCCGGTGTCGTGCTTTTGGAAAAAGCACTGCTTGGCGCGGCCAGCGGGACAGCGCACAAGGCTCAACGGACGATCGGCGATGTAAGGCATCATCGCCTCGACCACCGAGGCATAATAGGCGGCGAGCTTTCCCTTGGTCACCCCTTGCCCGGGATAAAGCACCTTTTCCGGGCTCGAGAGCTTGATGCCAGCCTTTTCCGCGGCGGCGATCCCCAAATCCTCACTCAGCGACATGGCTTTGTTTCCTTTGGCCTTGGCCGGTTGTTCCAGGCTGATGTCTTTTGCCAGCTTGTCCTCCCGCAATCCCAAGAACGAAGGATGGCGCAGAACGCCATCCGGCGTCAGCTCGGTATAGGCGATCTCGGCCAGATGGCGCGGCGAAACCCAGTGAGCGCCGCGCGCCATTTCGCGCGGCACCCCGCTCAGGGGTGCGGTCTTGCGGGCATCCTTTTCCAGCATCGCTTGGAGGTTGGACCGCAAATCATCGGAAAATCCCGTGCCTACACGGCCGCGATAGACCAGCTTTCCATCTTCCTGGGTGGCCAGCAGCAGCGACGCGAAAACGCCGCGCCGCTTTTCGGACGGAGACCAGCCAACGATGACGAATTCCTGCCGCAGGGTGCATTTGACCTTGAGCCAGGATTTGCCGCGACCGGAGCGGTACGGCGCCGTTTCGCGTTTGGCGATAATACCCTCGTGACCGGCCTCGCAAATGGCAGAAAAAACCTCCTCACCCTTGCCGGCGATGTCTGGCGAGAACTGGATCGGATCGTGGCGCGTGCGGCGACCCAAAAGGTCTTCCAGTGCCGCCTTGCGCTCTGAAAGCGGCTTGGACCGCAATGACTTGCCATCGATCTCAAGAAGATCGAACGCGAAATAGACGAGAGGTCCACCTTCGGAAAGGCGCGACTTCAGGGTCGAGAAACTGGTCTTGCCGCTTTCATCAAAAGCACAAATCTCCCCATCCAGCAGCGCGCTCGATTTCGTCAGCATCGACATCGGCGCGACCAGGGAAGCGAACTTGTCGGTCCAGTCGAGCCCGTTGCGCGTGTAGAGCCGGACATTTTCGCCTGAAACAGCAGCCACGCAGCGATAGCCATCATATTTCATCTCAAACAGCCAGTCATTGCCTGTCGGGACGCTATCGACCAGGGTTGCAAGCTGGGGTTCGACAAATTTCGGCAAAGGTCGCTCATCCGCCTTTGCCTTTTTTGCCGGTGGCTTGCCCTTTTCGATGGCGGCCATCTTGCGGCCGGTCGACACGCTCGTGTCCTCGTCGAGAAGTTCGGAGCCGCCGTCGGTGGCGAAGTCGTCGTGTTCCTTGATGAGCAGCCAGTTCTCGCGCTTTTCGCCGGCTTTCGGCTTCATGCGTATCAAGGCCCAATCGCCTTTCATCCGCTCGCCCTTGAGGCGAAACTTGAGCTTGCCCGACTTGAACCCCTTTTTGGGATCTTCAATGGGCTCCCAGGTGCCAAAATCCCAGAGCATGACGGTGCCGCCGCCATACTGTCCCTTGGGAATTATGCCCTCGAAGGTGGCGTAGTCGAGCGGATGATCTTCGGTCCGGACGGCAAGCCGCTTGTCGGCTGGATCGGTACTGGGGCCGCGCGTCACGGCCCAGCTCTTGAGCACGCCTTCATATTCGAGCCGAAAATCGTAATGGAGCCGCGTTGCGTCGTGCTTTTGCACGACAAAGACGTTGCCAGAGGCCGCGCCCTTGCCTCCCTTGGGCTCGCTGGTTTTCGTGAAATCCCGCTTTGCGCGGTATTCGTCGAGCAGGTCGCGGGCCTGGGCCATTCTCAACTTGCCTTCTTACGCGTGGATTTGGCGGATTTCGCTGCGGGCTTCTTACGCCCGCCAGTACCTTCGAGGCTGGATTTCAGGGCATCCATAAGATCGATCACATTGCCCTTGGATTCCGCGGCCGTTGGCTCTTCGGTATCGGCGGCAATCTTTTTCCTGCCTTTCGACTTGAGCTTCTTGTCGACAAGGGCGCGCAGGGCCTGGGTATAGTGATCCTTGAACTTTTCTGCCTCAAACGGTGCCGTCTTGCGCTCGATAAGCTGGGTGGCGACGTCGAGCAGATCCTTTTCCGCCCTGGTTTTCGATATGCCGGAAAAGAATGGATCTGACTTTCGAATCTCATCTTCATAATGAAGTGTTTCGAGCAAGAGTCCGGTGCCACACGGTTTCAGGGCACAAATATATTCGCGTCCTCGCATGGCGATCTGCCCCAACCCGACCCTTTCGGTGGACCGCAGGGCATCGCGCACCACACGAAAGGCGTCCTCTGCCAACTCGTCCTGCGGCACGACGTAATAGGATTTGTCGAAATAGATCGGATCGATCTCACAGCCGCCGACAAATTGCACAAGTTCGAGTGTCTTGCGCGTCTCGAGCTTGACGGCATCGATCTCCTCGTCCTCGAGCAGGACAAAATCATTCTTTTCGTATTCGAAGCCCTTGAGAATTTCGTCGGAATCAACGGGTCCGATGCCGGGCACGACCTTCTCGTACTTGACCGGCTTGCCCGAGGGCCCATGAATCTGCCGGAAAGACAGACGGGCGCCGGTTTTCGAAGCGGAATAGAGCTCGACCGGTATGGCCACCAGAGACAATCTGATCTGACCTTTCCAGACGGGACGTGCAGAGGGCATGGGGCTGTCCTGAACATAAACGGCGTTGCCGATTCAATTCACAGAGACGAATGCGGGTTCCAAATGGGGCAGCCGATCCCCTCGGGCAGCCACTAACCCAGGTTAATGCATCGCCGAGCCGGTGCTATAAGTTAGGAGCCTAAGATGGAGCCGTTTATGGAAACTCAGAAAACCGTCGCGCAATCGGTGCGTGAGGAGGTCGCGCAACACGACCGCCGCCTGCTCAAGCTCGAAGAAGCTGCCGTGCGGATTGCCAATACGCACAAATGTCGCGATCACAGCCTGATCCGCCTTGCTTTGCTGAGCCAGAGCGCGGCCTCCCGTACCGTGGTCAAACTCTAGCGGCCGGCGATTTTTCCAGCCATCACGCTCGTGGCCGTACAGGCTCAACTACTCGAATAGTCGCCGCCGTTAACATGGATGGTTTGCCCGGTCATATATCGTCCGTCCTCGCATGCCAGCAGCAGATAGGCGGGCGCCACCTCATTGGGCTGGCCCGGTCGCCCGAGCGGGGTATTAGTGCCGAATTTTTCCACCTTCTCGGCAGGAAAGCTGGCCGGAATGAGCGGCGTCCAGATTGGCCCGGGGGCAACCGCATTGACCAGAATGCCCCTGTCGGCAAAGCGGTCCGATAGCGAACGCGTGAGGGCGACGATAGCGCCCTTGGTCATGGCGTAGTCGATAAGCTGCGGGTGACCACGGTAGGCGACGATGGATGCGGTATTGATGATCCGCGCACCCGATTCCAAATGATCGAGGACCGCCTGAACCATATGGAAATAGCCGTAGATATTGGTCTCGAAGACGGCCTTCATCGCGTCCGCGTCAAGCTCGGCGATATCCTCACGCACATGCTGCTCGGCCGCATTGTTGATGAGGATGTCGATCTGGCCGAAAGCGGCAATGGCGCGCTCGGCGACCGCTCCGCAAAACGCGGGATCACCGACATCTCCGGCGATTACCAGCGCCTCGCCGCCCTCTGCTTCAATAAGCTGACGGGTCTTTTCGGCGTCATCGTCTTCATCGAGATAAACTATGACAACTTTGGCGCCTTCTCTGGCGAACAGCACACTGACAGCGCGTCCGATACCCGAATCCCCACCAGTTACGATGGCAACCTTACCATCGAGTCGCCCGCTCCCCGGGTATAGCGGCGCGTATTCCGGCTCTGGGTTCATCGCCCCCTCGCGGCCCGGTTGCTTTTCCTGATGTTGAGCTGGTTGACCGGCCATGACGCTTTCTCCGCAGAAAATCCTGCGCGATCAATGCCCCGATGGCCGCTTCGTTCCACGCCATGAGACGTTCACCAAGCGGGCGCGGCAGGGCGGCAATACCAGTGAAAATTTCGGTGCAGCGGCGAGTTAGCGATGGTGATCGCGCAGAAAGCCCACAAGCGCCTTGCCGGCCTGATCGATATGCTGGCGCGTCAGTTCCGCAGCCAGTTCGGGCTTGCGCGCCTTGCAGGCGTCCAGGATCGCCTGGTGCTCCGCGACGGCCGAACGCATCCCTTTTGTCAGGTACAACACCAACCGCACATAGCGCTCGACGAGATCGTTGGTCTTGTCGATCATGGAGAGAAAGAACTTCTTGTCGGAATCCTTATACAGCGCGGTGTGGAAATCGCGATTGAGATCACCCCAGCGAACAGGGTCGGTCTCTGCTGCGAAAGCGTCGCAATAGCGCTGTGCCGCGTCCAGCGATGCCTGGGTCATCAGCGGAACCGCCAGTTTGATCACCGTCGGCTCGACGAGCGCGCGGAACTGGAAAATTTCGGTAATCTGGTCGTGACTCAGAGAGGCGACGATCACCCCCTTGTAGCGCTCTGAAACGACAAGTCCCTGCGCCTCGAGCCTCTGCATGGCTTCGCGAACCGGGATTCGGGAAACGTTGAACATCTGCGCAATCGTATCCTGGCGCAGCGGTTCGCCCTCTTCGATCTCCCCCCGAATGATCGCATCTCGCAACGCGTCATATATCACGTCGGCCGAAGACGCCTGCCTGCCAAGATCAAATGCTTTTAACTTCAATGTACTAGCCAATTTTTGGCCCCACGGTTTGCCGCCAGTTCACCCTCGCATCACGGCACTGCGGCACCAATACGACCCGGCGAAACTTGCCGCAATCAGTATGTGAAACTTCCTGCAATTAGTATATTGTAGATTGGATACAATTATGCAAACTTAATATGAAACCGGCTCCCAGTGGGCTGGAAGAGGGAATGGCGTGCGTCACAACAAGCTCTGAAAATTGGGTGAGATGCGCGACCGGGAATATCAAACGTCACCAAAAAGAGAGGGATCATCATGAAATTTCCTGCCTTGATTGCGGCTGCGTCAGTAGCGCTAAGTCTTGCCGCAACAACCCCGGCTTTCGCCGACAAGCTCGATGACATCATTGCTTCGGGCACCTTGCGCTGTGCCGTGACACTCGACTTCCCGCCCATGGGCTCGCGCGACGAAAACAACGAGCCGATCGGCTTTGACGTCGATACCTGCAATGACCTCGCCGCAGCTCTCGGCGTGACGGCAGAGATCGTCGAAACTCCCTTCCCCGACCGTATTCCGGCGCTTGTTTCCGGACGCGCTGACGTCGGTGTTGCCTCGACTTCCGACACGCTCGAGCGCGCCAAGACCATTGGCTTCTCGATTCCCTATTTTGCCTTCATCAACGTCGTCCTGACGCGTGAAGATACCGGTATCGAAAGCTATGAAGACCTGGCGGGCAAGAATCTCGGTTCGGTCGCCGGTGTGTTTGAAGCCATCGCGCTCGAAGAAGACTTCAACGAGTGGGATGCCGGCGGTTCCTTCCGCACCTTCCAGAGCCAGGCCGATGTGTTCCTCGCCCTCAACCAGGGTCAGATCGACGCAACTGTGGTGACGGGAACTGTCGCTGCAGCCACCGTAAATGAAGGCAATTTCGACGGCTTTGTGATCAAGGGTGATGCCCCCTACCTCGTCGACTATGTAAGCCTGATCGGCCTGCGCCAGGAATACGGCCTGCTGAACTATCTCAATCTCTTCGTCAATCAGCAGATCCGCACCGGCCGCTACGAAGAATTGTTCGAAAAATGGGTCGGCGGCGGCGCAACAGCCCCCGATCTCACTGTTCCCGGCGTGTACTACTAAGCCATCCCGGTTCGCAGGCGCTCCCTGGAGCGCCTGCGGTCTTGCTTTCGCGGCGCGCCCCAAGTGGGCCTGATCGAAACCGGGGAACCGTCACGCGATGTTTGACATCAACTATACCTTCCACTGGGGGCAAGCGTTCCGCGCCCTGCCCGAGATGATCGACGGCGCTCTGATCACTCTGCAGATCGCAGTGCTCTCCATGATTATCGGCATACTGATCGGCGTGCCTTTGGCTTTGGCCAAGAGTTCGCGAAGCGCGCCATTGCGCGCGTTCGCCGGCACCTGGATCGAGATTGCCCGCAACACACCGGCACTGTTTCAGGTCTACATGATCTATTTCGGCGTGCCAGCCGTGCTGCAGGGCGTTGCGGGCCTGTTCGGGATCGACTTCCGGGCCCTTGGCATCAACATCTTCTATTTTGACTCCTATTGGGCCGTTCTTGTCGGCATCGCGTTCAACAATGCGGGCTATCTCGCAGAGACGTTTCGCGGTGGTCTGCGCGCCGTGCCCGCCACACAGACACGAGCTGCCCGTTCGCTGGGATTCGGCGCCTTCGACGCTTTCCGGCTGATCGTTCTGCCGCAAATGTTTCGAGCCGTGTTCCACCCCATGACAAACCAGATGGTCTGGGCGATCCTGATGACATCCATCGGCATCTTCGTTGGATTGAACGTCGATCTGACCGGCGTCACACAGGAACTCAACGCGCGCACATTCAGAACCTTCGAGTTCTTCGCGCTCGCCGCCGCCATCTATTACGTCATCGCAAAGATCGTCACCGGCGGTGCCAGGCTCATCGCCTGGCGGCTGTTCAGGTACTAGGGGGAGGACCGGACAATGCTTGGAACTTCCATCACCATCGGTGATCTGACCTTCATGATGACCGGTGCGGGTCTCACCCTCGCCATCACTTTCTGGGCCATGCTTGGCGGTACGCTGATGGGGATCGTCTTCGGCGTGATCCGTGTGCAATCGCCCTGGTATGTGAACTATTCCATGGGGGCCGTACTCGACGTCTTGCGTTCGGTGCCGCTGCTCATCCAGTTCATCCTGTTCAATTCCTTTCAGTCCATCGCCGGATGGGGCATGAACCCGTTCGTGGTGGGTTGTGTCGTTCTCGCTGCCTATACATCGGCCTTTTGTACCGAGATTGTCCGCGGTGGCATCCAGTCGGTGCCGACCACCACGCGGCGCGCCGCGCGATCGCTGGGCATGAGCTGGACCCAGGACATGCGCTACATCGTATTGCCGCTCGGGACCCGCGTCATGCTCCCCTCCTGGATCGGTCTGACTCTCGGCGTCATGAAAGACACCGCGCTCGTTTACGCTATCGGCGTTATCGAGTTGCTGCGCTCGAGCCAGATCATCATTACCCGCAAACCCCACGAGGCGCTGCTCATTCTGGCGATCGCGGGTCTGATCTACTTCATTGTGAGCTTCCCGGTCTCTCGCCTCGGCGCTCACCTCGAAAAGAAATGGCGCGAAAATGATTGAAATCGATAACGTCAAAAAATCCTTCGACAGCTTCGAGGTCCTCAAGGGCGTCTCGATGACCGTTGATAGAGGCGAAGTGGTCTCGGTGATCGGCGGGTCGGGGTCGGGCAAATCGACGATGCTTATGTGCATCAACGGGCTCGAACCGATCGATTCCGGAAAGATTACCGTCGACGGCGTCGAGGTCCATGCCAAGGACACAGACCTCAACAAGCTGCGCCGGAATATCGGCATCGTCTTCCAGCAATGGAACGCCTTCCCCCATCTTACGGTGCTGGAAAATACAACGCTGGCGCTGCGGAAGGTCCTAGGAAAATCAAAGGCCGAAGCAGACGAAATCGCCATCAAACAGCTCAACCACGTTGGTCTGGGTGACAAGCTCAAAGTCTATCCGGGCAAGCTGTCGGGCGGTCAGCAGCAACGCATGGCGATCGCCCGTGCGCTCGCCATGGAACCCAAATACATGCTGTTCGACGAGGTCACTTCGGCGCTCGACCCCCAGCTTGTCGGAGAGGTGCTCGACACCATGCGGCTTCTGGCCAACGAGGGAATGACCATGATCGTGGTGACCCACGAAATGGCGTTTGCCCGCGAGGTTTCCAATCGCGTTGCCTTTTTCAAGGATGGTCTGATCCACGAGATTGGATCGCCCAGCCAGCTCTTTGAAAATCCCGAACGCCCCGAAACCGCCGAGTTTCTCAAGTCGGTCCTTTAGCAAGAGTAATCAGCATTGGGGCAGCATTCTATTCGCTGCCCCTTTCCACCGCCCTCGGAGCCAACCCAATGGCGTATCCTCACCACGATCGCCGTGATGTTTTCAGATGAGCGCAGCCATTTCGGCCCGCACCATACTGAGCGGGACAGCCGACGGCCCCGTCCTTGCCAGCCCTGAAGCGCTGAGCTTTTGGGGTGGGGTCGACCCTGCGACGGGCAAAATCATCGATATCCATCATCCTCTTCACGGCGAGACCGTGACGGGCAAGATACTGCTGATGCCCTCATCGCGAGGATCATGCACCGGTTCGGGCGTTCTGCTGGACCTCGCGTTGAACAACCGCGCGCCCGCGGCCCTGATCTTTACCGACCCTGAAGATGTGCTCACCCTGGGCGCGCTGGTCGCCGAAATTTTCGGTCATACGCTCCCTGTTCTGCGCGCCACCCCAGAGGCCTTCGCCACAATGGCGGCAGCAAAAAGGGTGGCGCTTACTGCGGAAACGCTGATGGCCGACGATCAGCCGATCGCCTTGCTGCCCCCGCAGATGTCCGCTCTCGCCCTGAGCGAAAACGACAGGGCCATGCTCGAAGGGCGCGATGGCCCGGCCACGGCACAGGCCATGAGGATCCTCTGTGCAATGGCCGCCCAGCAGGGTGCCGAAGAGCTCATCGACGTGACCCAGGCCCACATCGACGGCTGCATTTATGCCAGCCCTGCCAATCTGACGTTCGCGCAGACCATGGCCGACATGGGTGGCCAGGTCGTCATCCCGACAACGATGAATGCCATTTCCGTCGACCATGAACATTGGCAAATTCAGGGCATACCCGAGGGTTTTGGCTCCCCCGCCGCCAAGCTGGCCGACGCTTACGTGAAGATGGGTTGCCGCCCGACATTCACCTGCGCGCCTTACCTGCTCGACAGCGCCCCAGGCACTGGCGAAGCAGTCGGGTGGTCGGAATCCAATGCGGTGATCTTTGCCAATTCGGTGCTCGGCGCGCGGACCGCCAAGCACCCCGATTTCCTCGATCTCTGCATTGCGCTGACTGGCCGCGCGCCGCTGTCAGGCGTCTATCTCGACGCTCACCGCAAAGCGAAACTGGTGATTGACGTCGAGCTACCCCAAAATCCCGACGGCGCTTTCTGGCCATTGATCGGCTATATCGCTGGGCTGCTCGCGCCAGATCGCATTCCCCTGCTCCGCGGCCTCGCCCCGGCCCATCCCAGCCGCGACGATCTCAAGGCCCTGTGCGCAGCCTTCGGAACGACATCGGCCGCCCCGATGCTCCACATAGAGGGAGTGACCCCAGAGGCCGCCAACGCTTTTGATCCGGAGACGCCCCACGCTGTAATCGATCGCCGGCTGATGGCGTCCATCTGGCAAAAACTGAATGCCGGCCCTGAACAGATCGACCTTGTCGCTATCGGCAGCCCCCATGCCTCGCTGGCCGAATGTCACGCTCTTGCCGACGCTCTTGACGGGCGCCCGATCCTGGACACGGTCAGCGTGATCCTCACCGTCGGTCCTGAAACAAAAGCCCGGATGGCTGGCGACGAAACGCTCGCGCGCCTCAACGCCAGCGGCGTCACCACGGTCTCGGACCTCTGCTGGTGCTCAATCTCCGAACCGGTTTTCCCGCCCGCTGCCAAAACGGTCCTCACAGACTCCGGCAAATATGCCCATTACGGCCCCGGCCTTTCCGGTCGGGCCGTTCGCCTGGGCAGTCTGGCAGATTGCGTCAGCGCTGCCCTGACCGGAACCGCCCCTCAGCGCCTGCCCAAATGGTTGGAGACCTGAAATATGCGCACGTCGAAACTCATCCACATTGTCGGCTGTCATGCCGAGGGCGAAATAGGCGACGTGATCGTGGGCGGCGTTGCGCCGCCACCGGGCAACACCATCTGGGAACAGGCTCGGTGGATAGCCCAGGATGACACCCTGCGTAATTTCGTACTCAACGAGCCACGCGGTGGCGTGTTCCGTCACGTCAATCTGCTTGTCCCGCCCAAGGACCCGAAGGCCGCCATGGGATGGATCATCATGGAGCCCATGCACACCCCGCCCATGTCCGGCTCGAACTCGATATGCGTCTCAACGGTCCTGCTCGATACCGGCATCATCGAAATGCAGGAGCCTGAAACGCGCTTCACGCTCGAGGCCCCCGGCGGGCTGGTCGATGTGGTCGCCACCTGCAAGGATGGCAAGGCGGTCTCGATCCGCGTCACCAATCATCCCAGCTTCGCTCAAAAACTTGACGCCACCATTGAAGTCGAGGGCATGGGAACGCTGACGGTGGACACCGCCTATGGCGGCGACAGTTTCGTGCTTGTCGATGCGACGACACTTGGCTTCTCGCTGGCGCCTGACGAGGCCAAGGATCTCGCGGACGCCGGCATGAAGATAACGCGCGCAGCGACCGAACAATTGGGCTTTTCCCACCCGACCAACCCCGATTGGTCCCATATTTCGTTCTGTCAGTTCACAGCGCCCGTCGAAATCGAGAACGGGACCAAAACGGGCCGCAACACCGTAGCCATCGAACCGGGCAAGCTCGACCGCTCCCCGACCGGAACCGGCTGCTCGGCGCGGATGGCGGTGCTTCATGCCAAAGGCCAGCTTGCCGTGGGCGAAGAATTCGCGGGCATCTCGATCATCGGCAGCCGGTTCAACTGCCGGATAGAGAGCACGACCGACCTCGCCGGCACCCCTGCCATCATCCCCTCGATTTCGGGACGCGGCTGGGTGACGGAAACCAAACAGCTGATGCTCGATCCCTCAGACCCCTGGCCGGGCGGCTATCGTGTTGGCGACACCTGGCCAGCCCGGAGCGCGTAATGGACCAGTCACGCATATCCTTTGCCGAACTCGTCGCTCTTCTCGAAGCGATTTTTCTCCGCTTTGGCACGAGCAGGCAGACGGCGGCGATCCTGGCGGACAATTGCGCGCGCTGCGAACGCGACGGCGCAAAGAGCCACGGAATCTTTCGGATGAAAGGCTATACCGACAGCCTTGCGACGGGCTGGGTGGACGGTATGGCCCAACCCGTTCTCGAAGATGCCGCTGCCGGTTTCCTGCGCGCCGATGCTCAAAACGGATTTGCGCAGCCGGCCCTGGCACTGGCGCGCGAAGACCTTGTCGAAAAGACCCGCACCAACGGAATTGCCCTGCTCGCTATCAGGAACTCCCACCATCTGAGCGCTCTCTGGCCCGACTTCGAACCCTTCGCGGAAGAAGGTTTCATCGCGCTTTCCATGGTCAACTCGTTTGCCTGCACCGTGCCCCATGGCGGCCAGAGCGCGGTATTCGGCACAAATCCTATTGCGTTTGCCGCACCCACAAGTTCGGGTGACCCCATCGTTTTCGATATGGCGACATCGTCCATGGCAAATGGCGACGTCCAGATCGCCGCGCGCCAGGGCCGTCAACTGCCGCCCGGCTCGGGCGTGGACAGCAAGGGCAACCCCACGACCGATCCGAATGCCGTTCTCGATGGCGGCGCGCTGCTCCCGTTTGGCGGCCACAAGGGTTCCTCCATCTCAATGATGATCGAACTCCTCTCGGCCGCGCTGACAGGGGGGAACTACTCTTTCGAGTTTGACTGGTCAGGTCACCCTGGCGCCGCGACTCCACATACCGGCCAATTGATCATTCTTATCAACGCCGCACTGGCCGGCGCAGCGCCTTTCGGCGTGCGTGCCGAGACCCTGATCGACGAGATGAAATCCGCAGGCGTTACCCGGTTTCCGGGCCAGCATCGCTTCGCGAAACGCAAGGAGTCGGACGCCACAGGCATCGCGCTGACAACGGATGAGTTGAGTTGGCTTGAAGGACTGGCGAAGGGCTAGCTGATCCCTATCGCATCCCTTTCCGGATGCCCTCATCAGCCATCGCGCGACTCGTCCTGGTGCGCCTTGACCATATCCGCCATGCTGTTGAAGCGGAAATCATAATGGGGCATGTCGCCGGGGTTCATCGTCGCGCCAAAACCCGTCTCGTCATGCCGGCGATAAATCCACGCGGACGCCAGGCCCGCAGCGTTGGCCGGCTTATGGTCGTGGAACATGCTTTCAGCCGTGTGGAGAATATCTTCCGGCTGGAGGCCATGCGTTTCGAGCATAGTGATCATATACTCGAAGTTGCGTTCCGCCGGCTTGTAGCTGCCGATATCTTCGGCGGTGTAGATGGCGTCGAACTCTACCTCCAGACGCCGGTTTGAATGGCTGAAGCTCTCATTGTCGACGTTGGAGAGAACAACGAGCTTATAGTGGCGCTTGAGATAGTTCAGCGCGCCCGCCGAATCCTCGAAGGCGGGCCAATTTTTGACGCTGCGGCCATACTCGAGACACTCCGCCCAGTCCACTGCAAGGCCCCATTCCTCGGCCAATCGGCGATACACGGTGGCGAGAAGTTCGCTGTAGCGCTTGGTTGGGGTTTGCCGCTGGTGAAAGGATTCGTGCCGAGCATGGGCCTCGAGGATATCATTCCGGTCCAGGCCCTCAATGCGGGAGGTCAGAGGCTTTAGCGCCTCGAAAATCCCTGACTCCCAGTCGATCAGAGTACCGTAGCAATCGAAGGTGAGTACTTTGAAATCACTCAGTCGCATCACCGATATCCTTCATTTCCAAAAGTGCATTGAGCGGGTTCGGGGAGCGGCCCCGTGTTCCTCCTTGGCGTTGTGTTCTGCTCCAGCTGTCGAAATAAGCCAGGACAGTATCGGCGTCCGAAACATCGACATAGCGACGGCCAAGATCGCGAAGATTGTCTGCATGAGGCTGATCTTCGATGTCGCCAACGCAATCTTGGGGCACGATTGTGCGGTACCGGTAGGAAAAGCTGTCGATTGAAGTCGCGCGAATGCACCCGCTCGTGTTGCAGCCGGTGACAATCACCGTATCGACCCGTTCCTTGGTGAAGTAATCGCTGACACCGGTGTTAAAGAAGATCGACGGGCCCTTCTTGCACACGAACAAATCGTATTCGGGATCAAAGATGCGTGGGTCGAGAGCTGCGCTGGGATGATCGTGTCTGAAGGTCTCGCGTACCGCCGAAATCTTCCAGTACGGCATTTCGCGTTCGCTCATATAGGCGGTGGTGCAATTTGCGATGGGAATGCCGTAGCGCCGGGCTGCGGTGACCAGACGCTGCGTATTTTCCAACGCCCGCATGACGAGGGGCGCGCCGCCGAGCGGATATTGCGCCTCGGTGAATGCAAGCATGAAATCGACGACGACAATCCCAGGCTTTTCTCCAAACCCTACAGGGATTTCGCCATAGCTGCGACGCTTGTAGTCGTCACTCATTCTTTCCTCCTCTGGCCACCGGCACGTATGCTAGAACGCGGACCGAACGACCTTGCCATCCTGCATGACGAGGGCGAGCGTTTCGGCAAGCCGGCCCATTATTGAAATGTCGGCCAGCGGATCACCTTCGAATGCGATGAGGTCGGCGAGATACCCCGGAGCGATGCGCCCGATCTCGCCCTCGCACTGCAGCAGCGCCGCTCCCGTGACGGTGGCCGAGCGCAACAGGTCCGCGGCGGGCACGACACCGCCACGCAGGTCGAACTCGGTCAATTGCCGGTAGTGCATCGCACCCAGCAGATCGGTGCCATAGGCCATCGGCACGCCAGCCCTGTGCGCCATTTCCACCGCCCGAATGCCCGCATCGAGCACCTTGTCGATCTTGGCCGCCAGGGCGGTGGGCAGGCCCGCGGCCACGCCCTCATCCTTCAGGCCGCGATAGGTGGCGAGGGTTGGGACAAGATAAGCCCCCTTCTCCTTCATGAAGCCGACAGTGTTTTCATCGAGCAGATTGCCATGCTCGATCGAGCGCACGCCGTTACGCACGGCCCGTTCAACGGAGCGAGCGGTGTAGGCATGAGCCACCACGTAGATGTTGGCCATGCTGGCCTCATCGACGATGGCTGAGATCTCATCTTCTGAGAACTGGTCGGAGTCGATGCGGTCGGTCGGCGAGGCGATGCCGCCATTGGCCATGATTTTTATGTGGTTGGCGCCGCGGCGAATCTCGTCACGAGCGGCGGAACGCACTTCGTCAACGCCATTGCAGATGCGCCCCAAACTCGGGACCGAATAACCCGCGTCCTGCGTATCCTGCCCCGGCTTGCGCATGTCCCCGTGACCCGCGCTCGGCGACAGAGCCTTGCCGCCGAAATAAATGCGCGGCCCCCGCACGCTGCCCTCGGCCTGCGCACGGGCCATGCCAAATTCACCGCCCCCCACGTCACGCACCGTGGTAAAGCCGCGATCAAGCATACCACCCAGAATCTCAATGGTCCTGGCCGCGACGTAAAATGGCGACTGGTAAGGCAGGTCCGCCAGATTTGCGGTGTAAGCGGATATGTGAACATGCGCATCGATCAGCCCCGGCATGAGCGTCTTGCCCTTTAGATCGATGACGTCTCCGCTTCCGGTGACCGGAGTGTCGGAAATCTCCTTGATCCGGTTTCCCTCGATCACGATGTGGCGCACGCCCACGATTTCGCCGGCATCGACATCGAGCAGGTTGGCGTTGGTGAGAATGGTCGGCATCTTTCAGTCCTTCTTTGAACGGCGCCATGTCGGCTCGCCGGCAGTCAAATTTCGCACAACATACAGAACAGCCTGTATGTTGCTTTTTGGGCTACTGCCCTCACGAACCCGGTCTGGCTGCATCCCCTTCCCCGTTGGCCTCGACCTCGACCAGCGAGCGCACATGGGACTTCCAGTGTTCCAGCAGCTTGTCGAAATAAACAGCATCCTCACGCAACACCATCTGGATTGCTATTCCTCGGAAAAGTGCCGTCGTCATGGTCAGGACGGTTATCGGGTCTTCTGTACTCGAGCCTGTTTCGTGAAAGAACTCACGCCAGCAGGCCTCAAGCGCGGCGTGGAACTCCTTGACGACAGGCATGAATTTCTGGCGCAGAGGCTCGTTGTGGCGAGCTTCCGTGATGTGTTCGAGCGTGACGAAGATCAACTTCCCCGAATACATCGCCCAAAGCTTGTCGAGGAAATCGTCGAGCATGAGCTCGCCAGCCCTCGCCAACCCGAGCCAGGACCTGATTTCACGGGTCGCATCGGCGAGCATCCGCTCGTAAGAAACGACGATCAGGTCCTCCTTGCTGGCATAATGATGCATCAGTGCGCCACGAGAAACGCCGGCCCTCCTGGCGATATCGGCTGTTGTCAGACGCGCGAAGCCATTTTCGTACATCGCGTCGATCGTCGCCTGCATCAAAAGCTCTTGCGTTGTTGCGCTTCGCTCCTCCTGCGTCCGCCTCTTGCTTGTCCTTTGCGATGAGCCGGCGTGTTCGCTCGAAGCCATCAGGATCTCCCTTAGATCATTGCGCGGCTTCAATCTCGGTCGCGAAAGCGTCGACGAGATATGGCGCGAATCGACTGGCAATGGCGAGTTTAGCATCATCGAAATGCCCTTCGGCGTGCAGCAGAGCTAGCGTGCCCAGCAATTCGCCGTGGCGGATAACCGGAACGTTGATTGCCGAACCCAGCCCCAGACTGGCGATCAGTTCATGGTCAAAGAACGCCCACTCGATATCGGCCCTGTTTCGACCCAGAAACGGTTTGTGCTGCCGGATCACCAGATCTCCCCATGGCGTGTCGCCCATGGTCTTTTTCCCCGTCAGAGGATAGGCCTCGACATTGGTGCTGTAGAACCGCTGCACTTCTTTTGCCCCGGGCAGAACCATGAGAAGTGTAAAAAGCTTGTGCCCGACAAGGGTCTGAAGGGCGTCCTCGACCGCCTCATAGAGATGGTGCCGGTCGCCCTCGGCAAGGGCTTTGGCCACTGTGTCGAATGCGTCGAGCTGCGCTTGTGCCGATGGAGGGGTCATGCTGGAGCCTTCTGACTTTTTTCCTTGAAAAGACCGCCCGGCGCAAAACGCAGGACCACAATCAGCGCCAATCCCACGATCATTTCGCGAACCGAAGCGATCTGCACCGCTGAGAGCATGGGCAGGATTTCGCCGGCGAAGCGGCTGATTTCCAGCCATGCAACCAGAAGATAGGCCCCCACGGTGGCGCCCAGCGCCCGTGTATTGCCTCCCGCGGTCGCCGCCAGGAACACATAAATGGTGATCAGCGGCAAGAACAGGTCCGGTGAAATGTAGGATATGTAGCTGCCATACAGGGCTCCGGCCATGCCGGCGATCGAAGCGCCGAGCACGAAGGCCTGGATCTTGAAGACGACCACTTTTTTGCCGGCGACCGAGGCAACGACCTGATCGTCGCGAACGGCCCTGAGAACACGTCCCCATGGCGATTTTACCAACCGGGTGATGATGAGACCCGTCACAATGCAAATGACCGTTGCCAGAACCAGGAACTGGACGTGGTACATCAGCCCGCCATCCCGGTCGAACAGAGCCGGAATGCCCGCAATGCCGTCTGTGCCGCCGGTAAGCCATATCTCATTGGACGCAACGATCCGCACAACTTCGGCAAAGCCCAGCGTGACGATGGCAAGGTAATCGTCGCGCAGCCTAAGCGTCGAAAATGTAACAGCGAGCCCCAAAAGCCCGCCGGCGATCAACCCCATGATCGGTCCGGTAAAGGCGGGCCAGCCAAAATCGGTTGTCAGAAGTGCCGAGGTATAGGCGCCGATGGCAAAAAAACCGACGAGACCGAGATTGACCATTCCGGTCTGTCCCCAGATCGGCACCAGGCTCTGGGCCAGCAGGGCGTAAATGGCGGCAATAGCAAGGATGAAGACGATATAGGACAACATGCGCTCACCTTGCCTTGGCGCCGACCAGTCCTTGTGGACGGAAGGTCAGAACGATGAGGATGACGATAAAGCTCACGGCGAGGCGGTAGGCAGGTGCGAGATAGGCTACCGTCATTTCTTCGATGATACCGATAGACAACGCACCGATCACGGCGCCCGGAATGGAGCCGAGCCCGCCCAGAACGGCGGCGGCAAAGATCGAAAGCAGCAGGCGCGTCCCCACCATCGGATCCACAGAGGCATCGACGGCAAGCAAGGCTCCGCCAAGCCCGCACAAACCCAGCGACACGGCAATCGTGATATCGGCGATCCGCACCGGCTCGACGCCCTTGAGCCGGGCGAGATCAGGATTGTCCGCACAAGCTCGCATTGCCCGGCCAAAGCGGGTGAATTTGAGCGCCGCCCAGATGGCCGCCATGATCCCCACCGACATCAAAAGGTTGCGCAATTGCTGCGGACCGACACGAATACCCACCAACATCATGTCGCGCTCGAGCGGCACGTCGAAGCCGCGCAGATTGTTGGAAAAAAAGAACCGCACGCCATTTTCAAGAACAATAGCCACGGCGAGCGAAGCAATCGCCATGGTGAGCGCGCCCGACGCCGCAAGCGGCCGAACGGCGACTTTTTCGGTTACCAGCCCTATCGCTCCGGCAGCCAGGAACGCGATGGCGATACTGGGCCAGATCGAAAGACCTGCACCGGTGTTGGCCATCCAGCCGGCGTAAGCGCCGACGGTGGCGATCGCACCGATCATGAAGTTCGGATAGCCGCGAATGGCAAAAATTGCCGTGAACCCAATGGCCGGCACCGCGAGAACGGTGCCGGACACGAGCCCATTGGCAAGAGCCTGGGCAAAAATCTCGAAGGTCATGCGATCTTCAACAGTTCGATGGCACCGCCAACCACCTGCTCATAACGGAAGCTGGCATCGGTTATGTCGCCGATTTCATTGAACTCACATGGACCCGAAGCCCCCGCATAGTCCACCTTCTCGCCGGCAAGGATCGCCTCGATGCCCGCGACTGCGTTATCGACTTCCATGCCGCCGCCCTGGGAAACTTCGCGGACCGAGTCGCGGATTTCGGTCCCGGACGATCCGCCGGCATGGGCGATAGCCATCAGAGCCAGGTTGATGTGGTCGTAAACCTGACAGGTGTAGGTGTCCGGCACGTCGATGCCCACCAGCCCCGCCAGCCGATCGTAAGCCGTGCCGCCCTCGGCCGGTGAGGGAGCCAGAGTATAGGCGCCTTCAACGACCTCGGCGGGGAGACCGCCGATCAGGTCCTGATTGATCGAATAGGCAAAGCCCAGAAGATGCCCCTCGTAGCCGGCCCGATAGATGTCGCGCAGCAATACCGTGGTGTCCGGGGTATAGCCGCCAAGGATCAGCATGTCGGGATCGAAGCGCAGCGCCTGGTCCAGTTCGGAGCGCAGCGACGGCTTCTTGTCGTCGTAGATCAGCCTTTCGACTTCACCGCCCGCAGCCTCGACCGCGGCCTTGATCGTCGTGTACTGGCTATCGGCGAACGGGGTCTGCGGTGTAAGGAAAAAGACGCGGCGGTCGCCAAGTTCCACGGCATACTCGCCGAACTTCTGTCCCTGCAATGTCGTGTTGGGCTGGGTGCGGATGATGTAGCCATTGTGAGGCAACTGAGTGATCGAGTCCGCACCGGAAACCGTGAACAGCATCCGCTCGCTTTCCCAGGCCATAGGCGCAACCGCTGTGGTCACAGCTGAAGCCCAGGTTCCGATGATGGCCGATACGTTATCGACATCGATCAGCTTGCGCGCCGCGCGGACGGCCGCTTCTGGACTGGTCTGCGAATCTTCCGAGACCAGGATGATTTCGCGACCGAGCACGCCGGCAGCGTTCACTTCATCGACGACCTTGCGCACCGCGTCGGCCATCACCGGGCCGTAGGGGCCACCTGCACCGGTGAGCGGGGTGAGCGTGCCGATGTGAATCGCACTCTCCTGCGCCCGCAGGATGGCCGGAGCGGCAAGCGTAAACGTTGCCGTGGCCGCGATCCCCTTGATCACGTCACGACGGTTGGCGCCCCGCTTGAACATGCCGATTGTCATTGTTGAGTTCCTTCCTTTGAACGACCGATCGCCTTTCGATCAGCCTCTGCCACCCAAAAAGGCCTGGCGAACTTCCGGGTCCCTTCCCAGTTCATCAGCCTTGCCTTCCAGCACCACGCGTCCGTCCACCAACACGCACGCCTTATCGGACATGGCGAGGGCGGCGAGCGCATTTTGCTCGACCATCAGCACCGCGATTCCCTCGTCGGCGACAGATCGAACGACCTTGAAAATTTCTGCTGCAGCCACCGGCGAAAGCGCCGCGGTGGGCTCGTCGAGCAAGAGCACGCGCGGCGATGCCATCATCGCTATGGCCATGGCGAGGGTCTGGCGCTGTCCACCCGAAAGCGACGCAGCAGCATTCCGGCGGCGTTCCTTGAGAGCTGGAAAGCGGGCAAATATGTCTTCAGACCGCTCCTTTTCCTGCCTTGAGAGGTTCTCTGCGACCGAAAGAGCGCCGAACACATTGTGCTCTTGAGGCACAAAGACCATGCCATGACGTGCACGGCTCTGCGGATCGAGCGTCGTCAGAGCATTGCCATCGAGGGTGACCGAACCCGATTTGGTGACGAGCAAACCGGCCACCAGCTTGAGCGCTGTGGATTTTCCGGCCCCGTTCGGGCCGATGATGGTGAGCACTTCACCGCGAACCGCGTTGAAGCTGACCCCTTTGACGATCTCATCGGCGGCGCCATAGCCGCCAACCAGGTTACTGACCGACAGCATGGTCGATGCCCCCTCCCCCCAGATAGGCGTTCTGCACATTGGTGTCGTTGCGCACCTCTTCAAAGCGTCCGGTGGCCAGTTGCTTGCCTTCGGCCATGACGATGACATGGTCGGCGATGCGACCAACCAGAGCCATGTCGTGCTCGATGAGCAGGATGGTCAGCCCGCCCGCAACGAGATCCCGCAACCTGTCGCCGATTTGTTCGGCCAGGGTGGGATTGACGCCGGCAACCGGCTCGTCGAGCAGGAGAAGATCCGGCTCGGCCATCAAACCGCGCCCGATTTCGAGCAGCTTCTTCTGGCCGCCGGAAATTTCGGTCACGCGATTGTCGAGGACATGATCGATCTCGAGACGGCGCGCGACACCCAGAGCCCGCTCGGCGGTCTCGCCCTCGCGCTTGCGCCATCCGCCGAAAAGCGCGGTGACGATGTTTTCACCGGGGTTATGCTGATCGTAGAGCATCAGATGCTCAAAGACCGTCAGTCGCGGAAACCCGCGCGCTATCTGGAAGCTCCGCAGCATTCCGGCCGCAGTAATCTGATACGGCCTGGCTCCCGTGATGTCGTGTCCGTTAAGACGAACACACCCCTCATTGGGCCTGATCAGGCCCGAGACAGCGTTAAAGAACGTGGTCTTGCCGGCCCCGTTTGGGCCGATCAACGCGGTGAGTTTGCCTGCATCAACGTCCAGATCCAGGTCATCAACAGCCTTGAAGCCGCCAAACCGGACGGTCATGTTCCGTACTTCCAGCATTGTCGTCCAAACCCCTCTGTCCGACTGGGAGAAGGCTAGCAATCAACAAACAAACACGCAAGCCGGTTTGTTTTTGCTGGATGGCGCGGCGAAGGCTTCTTTAACCGGTTGTAGTAGCTACGCTTTTCGGGATTTCGGCCAGTTCAGGCGAGGCACCACACCTCATGGCTGGCTGCAAAATCAGGCGAAGTCCGCCTCTCGGCAACCAAATCGGACCGGGGAACGTCTCTGGAATTTTGGTGTGAATGGAGCGGGTGAAGGGAATCGAACCCTCGTCGTAAGCTTGGAAGGCTTCTGCTCTACCATTGAGCTACACCCGCCCGAGGGTGTCTCGCCACTCTGTCCGGTTCATGCCTTGTGGGCAAGCACGATTTTGGTGGAGGGGGCTGGATTCGAACCAGCGTACGCTAAGCGGTCAGATTTACAGTCTGATGGATTTAACCACTCTCCCACCCCTCCCCAATCGTTACATCGGCGAAGCGAAGCATTTGCGATAGCACCCGTTTCCGAACACCATCACGGGCCGGTTTATGGTGGTAGTGACCTGTCCTGTCAACTGCCATCGCAAGGAAATTTCATATGTTTCACCGATGCGCTTGCCGCTTGCCGAGTTCGCGGCAAAGCGATACGCCAATGCGCATGAGCAAGAACAAGTTCCCGCCGAAAAAGCGCCCGCCGATTCTGCCCGATGATGGGCCGGTCTTTCTCTATGGCCTGCACACCGTCCGCGCGGCGCTCGACAACCCGCGCCGCACGAAGCGGCGGCTTCTGGCGACGCAGAACGGCCTCAACAGGCTGACAGAGGGCGCTCCGCTGCCTCAGATGCTCGTCGAGGAGACTACGCCCCGCGATCTCGACAAACTGCTCGGCGCAGAGGCGGTGCATCAGGGCGTTGCGCTGGAGGTCGACCCGATCGACCGGTTCGGGCTCAGCGATGTCGAAAAGCTCGACCTTGTGATCGTCCTCGATCAGGTCACCGATCCGCACAATGTGGGGGCAATCCTGCGCACGGCCTGTGCCTTTGGAGCCGATGCCGTCATCACCACGGCGCGCTATGCACCGCGCGAAACCGGTGTACTGGCCAAGTCGGCCTCCGGCGCTCTCGATCTCATTCCGCTGGTGTCGGTGAGAAATCTCGGTGATGCGCTCGAAACCCTCAAGAGCAACGGCCTTGTGTGTCTCGGATTTGATTCCGAAGCGCCCGGACTGCTACGCCCCCGCCCTGCCGGCGGCAAGCTGGCTATTGTCCTGGGCGCTGAGGGGAAAGGCTTGCGCCAGAAGACCCGATCGCTGTGTGACGAAATGGTCCGGCTCGACATGCCGGGACCGATCAAATCGCTCAACGTCTCCAATGCCGCCGCAATCGCCCTGTTCGCCGCGACAGCGGGCTAGATTTCCGAACCAGTGCTCGATGCATCGGCCGTTATGACCGGACCATCGAACACCCCGCCCCCCGATGACCTCAGGGTAACGACCTGATAGCCGCGCTCGCGCAACGCCTTCAGAAATTCAGGCAGCATCGCGACTGTCCGCAGATGGATATCGTGGAAAAGCACGACCCCCGACCCGTGCTCATCGAGCCGTGCAAGGGTGCGTTCGAGCACCTGTTGTGGGGTCTCGGCGTAGTAATCCTTGGAATCGATATCCACGTCGAGAACGATAAAGCGGCTCTCGACAGCGCTGGTGCGGATCACCCCGTTTTGCGCCAGATAGGGAAACCGGAAGAACCGTGACGGCGCGATACTGTCGGGCGCTAGCGCCGCCGCGACGGCCTGCTGGCCCGCATAGATTTCCGCAATTGCCTCATGATTGCTCAATGTCGAAAGATCGACGTGATCGTAGGTGTGAGTACCGATCGTGTGGCCGCGAGCGGCCACTTCCCGCACCATCGAGGGATAGCGCTCAGCCGCCGAACCCAACATGAGGAAGGTCGCTTTGACCCCGAATTGATCGAGCGTGTCGAGGATAGAGTCCGTCGTTCCGGCCCGAGGGCCGTCGTCGAAGGTCAGGACGATTTCGCCCGGCTGCAATCCCAAGGGCCCGGACTCCGAAACCGTCACGGTTCGACCGGCAAGCTTTCCAAATAACGCTGAAGGTATTGCAGGCATTGGCTGATAAGCGGTTCTCAAGCTCATGGCGATAGGATTGATCGAGCCGGTGCTCATCGTGTCAATGCTGGCGCCGGCCATGAGGTCCGGCTGCATTTCGGGCGGCTTGGCACACCCTGCCAATAGCGCCGCGACCACCCCCAATAGACACGCTGTACGCACCACAACAACCACCCGGCCGAACTGCTTCGTTCGGCGCCCAAGCTGCGCGCATCATGGTTAACAACGTGTTCAAATCACCATATTTTATACTTAACAAACAGTTACTTGGCGGAGTTCTCACGCTTCAGGCGAACCGCAAGCTCGTCGAGCGCCTGGAGAAAGTTGGACTTGTCGCGAGCGGTAAATTCGCGGTTGTAACCCTTGCTTTCGCCGGTTTCGCGCAGGTGCTGGTTGAGTTCGCGCATGGCCAGCGCCATGCCGATTGAGGCCGTCGTGAAGGCCTTTCCGGTCGGCCCCAGCACGTGGGCACCCTTTTCGAGAGCACGGGACGCCAGCGGAATGTCGGAGGTGATGACAATATCGCCAGGCCCGGCGTGCTCGACGATCCAATCGTCGGCCGCGTCGGCGCCCTGAGGCACCATGATATGCCTGACCATGGGATCGCGCGAGGGCCGCAACCCGAAATTGGCAACCAACGTCAGAACAAGGCCGTGCCGCTCAGCGACGCGAGCGGCTTCCGCCTTTACCGGGCAGGCATCGGCATCGACGTAAATTTCGGGCACGATTAGTAGAGGACCACCGAGCGGATGGATTCGCCCGAATGCATCAGCTCAAACCCCTCATTGATATCTTCAAGCCGCAACGTATGGGTGATCATCGGGTCGATTTCGATCTTGCCGCTCATGTACCAGTCGACGATTTTCGGAACGTCCGTGCGCCCTCTTGCCCCGCCAAATGCCGTGCCCATCCAAGTGCGGCCCGTGACAAGCTGGAAGGGGCGTGTGGAGATTTCCTGCCCCGCACCGGCAACACCGATAATGACCGACTTACCCCAGCCGCGGTGACTCGCCTCCAGCGCCTGACGCATGACGGTTACATTGCCCGTGCAATCGAAGGTGTAGTCGGCACCACCGATCTGGTCGGCACCGCGCCTGGTCATGGCAACCAGGTGGCTGACGATATCGCCGTCGATCTCTCGCGGGTTGACGAAGTGGGTCATCCCGAAGCGCTCACCCCAGCTCTTCTTGTCATTGTTGAGATCGACGCCGATGATCATGTCCGCGCCCGCCATGCGCAGGCCCTGAATGACATTGAGCCCGATCCCGCCGAGCCCGAACACCACCGCCGTCGCCCCCTGCTCGACCTTAGCGGTATTGAGCACTGCGCCGACCCCGGTGGTGACGCCACATCCCACGTAGCAGACCTTGTCGAACGGGGCGCTGGAATCGATCTTGGCCAGCGCGATCTCGGGCATGACGGTATAGTTCGAGAATGTCGAGCAGCCCATGTAATGGAACACCGGCTTGCCCTTGTAGGAAAACCGGGAGGTACCGTCAGGCATCAGCCCCTGCCCCTGCGTGGCGCGGATGGCGGTGCACAGATTGGTCTTGCGCGACAGGCAGGACGGACACTCGCGGCATTCGGGCGTATAAAGCGGGATGACGTGATCGCCGGGTTTCACAGACGTCACGCCTGCACCGACTTCAACCACGACACCGGCGCCTTCATGACCCAAAACGGACGGGAAAAGCCCCTCGGGATCGGCGCCCGAAAGCGTGAAATCGTCCGTATGGCAGATGCCGGTTGCCTTGATCTCGACGAGCACTTCGCCAGCCTTGGGGCCCTCAAGGTCCAACTCGACGATTTCCAGCGGCTTACCCGCTTCAAATGCAACTGCCGCCTGCGTCTTCATTGCCTGCTTCCTCGATTCTGCTTCACAAGGAAAGTGGCACAGGCTCAATGCCAAGAGCAACGACTGAAAACAATAACGGGCGCCGAAGCGCCCGCTCTTTTATTCTTTCATCGCCCCCGGCCCCGGCGTGGCGGCGGGTGGGCATTTTCCCAGAATGATCATGCCCAGCACCTCATCCTTGGTGACCTCAGAGGTCTTGGCGGTCCCAACAACCTGGCCGTTTTTCATCACGCACACCCGATCAGCGAGATCGAAGACGTCGTGGATGTCGTGGCTGATGAGGAAGATGCCGATACCTTCGGACTTGAGCTGCTTGATCAGATCGCCGACCTGCGTCGTCTCCTGCGGGCCCAGCGCTGCTGTTGGCTCGTCCATGATCAGGATGCGGGCATTGAACAGGATCGCCCGCGCGATGGCCACCGACTGGCGCTGACCACCCGAGAGGGCTTTGACCGGTTCCTTGAAACGCCGGAAATTGGGGTTGAGCCGCCCCATCACTTCACGGGCCTTGTGTTCCATGGCGACATCGTCGAGCGTACCGATGGCGGTAGTCAATTCACGCCCCAGGAACAGATTGGCAGCCGCGTCGACATTGTCGGCCACCGCGAGGGTCTGGTAGATCGTCTCGATCCCGTATCCCTTCGCATCGCGCGGATTGTTGATCGTTGCGGCCTGCCCATCGATGCGAATGTCACCCGAGTCACGCTTGTAGGCGCCGGACAAAATCTTGATGAGCGTCGATTTTCCCGCACCATTGTGCCCGAGCAGTCCGACGACCTCTCCAGGATAGAGGTCGATCGAGGCGCCATCGACGGCCCGAATGCCCCCGAACGCAATGGAGATATCTTCGAGTTCAACGAGCGGAGCTGTCACGTGTTGGTTCATCGATTCAAATCCTTACTGCCCGCGATTGCGATAAAGCGTGTCGAGCCAGACCGCGACCACCAGGACGATGCCGACAACAATCGACTGAAGGGGGCTGTCGAGCCCCATCAGCACCATGCCGGACTGGAGCGATTGCATCACGAGCGCGCCGATCATGGCGCCGACGATCGTTCCCACGCCGCCCGAAAGGGACGTACCGCCGATCACCGCCGCAGCGATGACATAAAGCTCATCGAGCGTGCCCATGGCATTGGTTGCAGCATTGAGGCGAGCCGATGAAATCGATGCGGCAATGGCGCAAAGCGCCCCCATGAGCATGAAGATCTTGACCGTGACCCAACGGGTGTTGATGCCGGCCAGTTCGGCCGCCTCCGGGCTACCGCCCATGGCAAAGACATAGCGCCCGAACCGAGTGCGCGTGGCAATGAAGGTCATCACGACGCCGGCACCGATAGCGATCAACACCGGAATCGCGATGCCGTGCGAAATGAACAGCCCGCCTTCGGGGACCGGAATGTTGTTGGCGTTCGCGTAGTTTTCAGCAATGCGGATCGGCCAGGGATAGGCATTGAATACCGTCACCGCACCAATTACCGAACCGCAGCCGAGTATTGCGAGGACGCCCTCCGCCCAGACGGGACGCTGCGGGAAGTTGAACCGCCGACGCTGCTGACGCGCATAGATGAGATAGGCGCCGATGGCCAGGCAGGCAACGATCGCCAAAATCCAGCTCACCGAATAGCCAACCGCGCCTTCCGGACCGCCACCCATCAAACGGAAATTGGTATCGAGCGGCGCTACGGTCCTCCCCGATGTCACCCACCATGCCGCACCGCGCCAGACGAGATAGCCGCCGAGCGTGACGATAAAAGCGGGCACTTTGAGGTACGCGATGATCGAGCCCTGCAAGGCCCCGATCGCGACGCCGCACGCAAGGCCTACGGCGAGCGTGATGACCCAGATCAGCGGGTGACCGAAGCCGAGCAGCGCTGGCAGATATTCGGTCTGGGTTACCCCCATGACCATCGCGAGAACGCCAAGCAGCGACCCGACCGAAAGATCGATGTTTCGGGTAACGATGACCAGAACCATGCCGGTCGCCATGATCGAGATCGAAGCCGTCTGGACAGAGAGGTTCCAGAGGTTTCGAGGCGTCATGAAGAGGCCGCCCGACATGAAATGGAAGCCGATCCAGATCAGCAACAGCGCGCCGAGCATGCCCAGAAGACGGGTATCGATTTCGGTGGCACTCAAGAAGCGCTGAATTGGATTGCCCATCACGAGACCGGACGATGATGAGTTCGATGTTGATGACATGGCGTTCTGATCGGCCATTCTCTCCCCCCAAAGGGCTGGTTCCTTAAGGAACGGGTCGCGGCGCCAGAGCAGCGCCGCGACCGCGGATCAAAGATTAAGGATGCAGATCAATCGCAAGCGGCGACCGAACCAGCGGCAACGCCCTGACAGACGACATCCTTGCTGACCCAGCCGGCGTCGATGACGACGTCGAGATTGTCCTGCGTAATGGCGACAGGAGCAAGGAACAGCGAAGTCATTTCGACGCCATTCGGGCCACCATCGAACATCACCGATCCTTCGATGTCGGAAAGCGCTGCGCCGCCGGCCAGTTCAACCGCGATTTCGGCTGCCTTGGCGCCAAGCTCACGGCTGTCCTTCCAGACCGAAACGGTCTGGGTGCCCAGAGCGATACGGTTAAGGGCTGCATGGTCACCATCCTGGCCCGAAACCGGCACGGCGCCGTCGAGGCCCTGAGCGGCGAGAGCAGCAATTGCGCCACCAGCGGTACCGTCATTGGACGCAACGACAGCATCGACTTCGTTGTTGTTGGCGGTCAGGAACTGTTCCATGTTCGCCTGGGCGTTCTCGGGAAGCCAGCCATCGGTATAGGCTTCGCCGACATTGACGATGTCGCCGGCGTCAATGGCATCCTGGAGCACTTCAAGCTGACCTTCGTGCAGGAAGTCCGCGTTGGGATCGGTGCTCGAGCCCTTGATGAAGACGTAGTTGCCAGTCGGCTGCACAGCATAGACTGATTCAGCCTGCAGACGGCCGACGCCCTTGTTGTCGAATGTGATGTAGAACGCGTCAGAATTTTCGATCAGGCGGTCATAGCCGATCACCGGAATACCTTCCGCGACAGCGGCGGCGATTGCCGGCTGGATGGCATCGGTATCCTGAGCCAGAACGATCAGCGCGTCAGCGCCCTGAGCGATAAGGCTCTCGATATCGGTGAGCTGCTTGGATGCCGAAGACTGCGCGTCGGCGGAAATGTAGCTGGCGCCCATTTCGTCAAGCTGGGCCTGAATGGCCGCCTCGTCGGTCTTCCAGCGCTCTTCCTGGAAATTGGACCAGGAAACGCCAACGGTGATGTCCTGAGCCAGCGCGCCCCCGGCCAGACCGAAAAGAACAGTCGTGCCCAAAAGGGCAGCTGCGAAAGTTTTCATGATTTTCCTCCTGCGGACATCCTCGTCCGCCCAACCACAGTAAAAGATGGTGCCTCCAGCGGCATGCCTCCTCAGGCGACCGCAAGGGATATTTTTCAATACCCGAAAAAATAATTGGCACGCGTAAATTGCTGTGTCAACTTCGATTTGCTCGTCATGGAAAAATGCGTGCAACGGCGCGCAGCTCCTCATAGAAGTTCCTACGGCGGCATGAGTGGGAGGCCCGTTTGGCGCAGGGTGTTGCGGATACGGAGATGATCCGGCGACAGAACCGGCTGCTTGTGCTCGACGCATTGCGTCGACACGGACCGTTGTCACGTTCGCAGGTGGCAACGCTGACCGGACTCTCAAATGCCACGCTGACCGCTATCGCCACAGATCTGGTCGGCGATGGGATCATCACCGAACTTGCCGAGCCGCAAGCGGGGGTGAAATCGCGTGGCCGCCCCGCCGTTCAACTTGTACACAACCGAGGCGCCGGCTTCGTGCTGCTCATCGAGCTGGACGTCAATCGCTGCCGCATGTCGCTGCTCGACTATGGCGGGGTGCTTATCGACCGGGTCGAGTCCGGAGTCGGCCCTACCCTTTTTTCCGAAGTCGCGCCCGCCGCATGGTTCATCGAGCGCATAGGCCACATGATCGGCCGCAACGCCGATATCGGCAACACGCTTCATGGGGTGTCTATTTCGGTACAGGGGATCCTGGATGGAGAAGGACACGGCCTGACATGGTCGCCCATTCCTCACCTGAGCGGCCATGATATCGTCACGGCGATCAACAACCGGCTCGGACTGGCGGTCCGCCTGTTCAAGCGCGGCCGCCTGATGGCAGATGGCATGCGCTGGCTCGATCCTGGCCTCGCCAAATCGAGCATCGCAACGATCTATATCGGATCGACAATCGGTATGGGGCTGACGCTGCCCACCGATTCCAGCCCCAGCGCCGGCCTGGCGACCGAATTCGGCCATATGATCCACATGCCCGGCGGCGCGTTGTGCCGCTGCGGCGCGCGCGGTTGCATCGAGGCCTACGCCGCCGATTATGCGGTACTGCGTGCCGCCTATTCGGTTCCCGAACACGCCACGCCGGCCAGCGCCGTCCCTCCGGCCGATTTCCAGCACATCTTCGCCCGCGCCCGACAGGGCGACCGCGCAGCCCAACGCGCCTTTGCCGCAGCCGGCAGCGCCATAGGACATGGCATCAGCCGGTTGATTTCGATCGTCGAAATCGACAAGCTCATCCTTCTAGGCCCCAACACCGCGGCCTATGACCTTATGGAAACCGCAATCGCCGAAGGCGCTGCCGCTTCGCTCATGGGCCGGATGCGCGGCCTGCCGCCGATCCAGCTCGTACCCGACGCCGGCGAGCCGATTTATCGCGGCCTGATGATGAAGACCCTGACCGAGATCGACAGAACCTTCGCCGACCGTGCTTCGCTGCCGGCGGCACGCCGATCGGCGGAATAGCATCAGTCGGCCAAGAAGAGGTTTGGATACCGGCGCGGCTGGGATCGCAGATACTGGGGCGGAGCCTTGACCTGCCCACCCAGCGCGGCCGCGACATGCCATGGCCAATGCGGATTGTAGAGCACCGCGCGCGCCACCGCGATCATGTCAGCATCGCCGGTCGAAACAATGGCCTCGGCTTGCTCGGCTTCGGTAATCAGCCCAACGGCAACAACCGGCATGGACACTGCCTGTTTGACCTGCCGGGCCAGGGGAACCTGATAATTGGGGCCGATGGGAATTTTCTGGGCCACGCTGACGCCGCCGCTCGAAACATGGATGGCGGAACATCCCCTGGCTTCAAGCGCCTTTGCAAAATCTACGGTCTGCTCTCCATCCCAGCCGCCCTCGACCCAATCGGTTCCCGAGACCCGAACCGTGACAGGCTTGTCTGCAGAGAAAGCGGCGCGAATGGCGTCGAAGACCTCAAGCGGGAAGCGCATGCGATTTTCGAGCGACCCACCATATTCGTCGTCACGCCGGTTTGAGATGGGGGAAAGAAATTCGTGCAGCAGATAGCCATGCGCTGCGTGGATTTGAATGGCATCAAGCCCCAATCGGTCTGAGCGCCGCGCCGCGTCCGCAAAGGCATTGCGGACGCGGGCAAGCCCATCCGCATCGAGCGCCACAGGAGGATTGTCACTGTCGAGGAACGGAACGGCGGAGGGAGCTTCCGTCTGCCACCCATTGGAATGATCGGGAGGAAGTTGCGCGCCGCCCTTCCAAGGCACCTCGCAACTTGCTTTGCGGCCGGCATGGGCCAACTGGATGGAAATGGGCATGTCAGACCACCGTCGAATGCCATCGATCACCCGCTTCATCGCTGCTTCTGTCGCATCGCTGTAAAGCCCCACGTCGCCATAGGTAATCCGGCCCTCGGGCGTGACTGCCGTCGCTTCAATGGTCAGAAGCGCTGCGCCTGACATCGCCAGCTGTCCGAGATGGATCAGATGCCAGTCGCTCATCTCACCATCCCGTGCCGAATACTGGCACATCGGGGCGATGACGATCCGGTTGGCCAGAGTGGTGTCTCCGATCCTGATCGGCTCGAACAGTTTTGGCTTTGCCATGATCAAATGCGTCCTTGTTCTAAAGTGATCTTATCGGGTAGCGCCCAGCGCGGGGATAAAGCAACAAATCTCATAACCAGACGTCGCCATGATCCTTGCATCGGAACGGGACTGGTGCTAGCAACCGCTCCGTTGCCGGTATAGCTCAGTTGGTAGAGCATCTGATTTGTAATCAGAGGGTCGCGGGTTCAAGTCCTGCTGCCGGCACCATGCACTCCCAGCCGATTTCCCTATTGCGACGAATGAGATAGACTTGCGCCGAACAGGCGGAGGCTCGATCATCATGACCATCTCGATGGACGCTGCGGCAGAACTTTATCGCCAGGCGATGCGCGAGGGCGTCAGGCGGTTCTCTCTGCTCTATCTTGCGCAAGCGGGATTGCTGGTGCTCGCCGGGTTGCTGTCGATTGTCTCCCCCATATTCTCGGCCGAGGCGGTTATTGGCGCCATCGGCTGGCTACTGGTTGCCAGCGGGGTTCTGCAGGGCATCGGCCTGATTCCGGCCCGGCATACGCCCTATGTCTGGTTGCAGCTCATTTCGGCGGTGCTGGCGCTGCTGATCGGGTTCCTCATCCTGCGCAATCCCGGCCAATCGATTCTGGCTTTTGGGCTGTTGATCGTCGTGTTCTTCATGATCGAGGGGCTCTCCAAGGTCGTCTGGGCACTGACCATCCGTCCGATTACCGGCTGGCTCTGGGTGTTGCTTAGCGGCGTGCTGGGCGTCTTGCTTTCCATCATCCTCATCATCAGCCTCGAAACGACGGCTCCATGGCTGATCGCGATATTTGTGGGCCTGCAATTGATCGCCATCGGAGCGGCGATCGGCTATCTCGCCTGGTCGATCCGGCAGGTCGCGGACCAGTCCAAACCGATTGGCTGACCCGGCCAGCCGTGGTAAGGCCCTGCAAGACTTGGCGAATGTGGTTCTGCGGAGGATACCTTGGCGCTCTATACCGATGGCAAGGTTGCCTTTGTCTCCTCTGACACGCCCGAAGCCAACGCGGCCCGGGAAGAGTTGATAGCGCGCCACGGCGACGCCGGGCTCGAAAACGCCTCGATCGTCGTTGCCCTTGGCGGTGATGGGCTGATGCTCGAAACGCTGCACCGGGTCATGGACCGCAATGTACCGGTCTATGGGATGAATTTCGGGACCGTCGGCTTCCTGATGAACGACTACAACCCCGATGCGCTGGACGTTCGGCTGCGGGCAGCTCTCCCCACCCGCATCCATCCGCTCTCCATGCGGGTGACCGATGCCGATGGCAAGGTGTCCGAAGCGCTGGCGCTCAATGAAGTTTCGCTCTACCGCTCGTCCTATCAGGCCGCCAAGATCCGGATTGCCATCGATGGTGAAGTCCGGCTCGAGGAACTGATTTGCGACGGCATCATCGTGGCTACCCCCGCCGGTTCAACCGCCTACAATCTTTCGGCCCACGGTCCCATCCTGCCGATTACAGCGCCACTTCTGGCGCTGACGCCAATCTCGCCATTTCGTCCAAGGCGCTGGCGCGGGGCGATCCTGTCCAATCGCGCCAACATTACCTTCACGACCCAGGAGAACGGCAAGCGGCCAGTGAGCGCGGTTGCCGACAACGTGCAATTCGACCGTGTCGTTGAAGTGCAGGTCCACGAAAGCCGCCGCCATTCGGCGACATTGCTGTTCGATCCCGGCCACAGCCTCGATGAGCGGGTTCTGATCGAACAGTTTCGGTACTGAGGCGGAATCAGGCCGCCGGGAGCGCCAGCCGTTCCTGGCGCAGGTCGGGCACCATGACCTCGTCGGGCGATTCGGCGGCAAAGGCAGGCATCACGCCCCGCGCCGCGCTGCGGGCGAGCGCGATGTTCTGCTCGTTGAGATAGGCAAAGGACTCTTCGAGAGCCGGCGGAAGTACGCCATCATGCTCGACGATCAACTCCTCGATCAGAAGCGACACCACGTAATGACGCGCCGCCACATCGTCGGCCAGATCGGCCTGCCGGGCATGAGCGACCAGACGGGCCAGAAGATTGCGTACGGCCGGTGTGAAACCACAACGGCTGAAGACCGCATGGAGCGCTGCCCGGCTGCCGCTGTCGAGAATGGTGAAGATCTTGCTCCGCGGTGTGGCGGAGAGATGGGAAAGCGCATCGGCGAAAAACAGCACGTGGCCGTGCACCATGGCATGGAGCATCAGCCGGGCGTTGATTTTCTCGTTCTCGGCCATAGCCGCGACGTAGCCTCGCGCGCCCCTGCCCGCTTCGCGTTCGCCGATGGCGGTGGTTGCGTTGTCGCACGCATCGCGCAACAGGCGATCCAGACGGCGCGGCTGGACGGCGCCTTTGACGACCCGCAACCCCAGGAGCGCCTGACGAACGCATTCGACAAGATGCAGTCGCGCGATACCGGGAAGATCACGCCGCTTGAGCAAGGCCCCGCGCACTTTTGCGTCCTCGCCCCATTTTTCGGCCAACAGCATGAGATCATCGTCGGGCAACACGATCTCGGTGCGGCCCAGCACGCGAATGCACAAATCGGGGTCGCCCAGGCGCGTAAGTGCCAGCGCCACGCGTTGGCTCAGTGTCGGACGGGCGGTCATGACGGCGAGCATGTCCGGATCGCCCGAGCGGATGATCCCCATGAGATCGGCATCGAGCAGCACCGGGGAAAAATGAACCACGGCGCGGGAAATGACGGGAGCATCCTGTGCCAGCGAAAGCATGATCGGGCGAGGCGCATTTTCGGAATGCAGCAGCCCATAGGCAAGGGCGGCGCGCACCTTGACGGAAGGATCGTCGAGAAAATTCATCAGCGCGGCATAAAGCGCGGCCTGTTCGTCCGCCGGTCCGCGATGGGCAAGATACGCCATGGCGGCCAGATGAGCCGCCTGCCCCCGCTGCTCGCTGTCCCGCGACTGGCAAAGTTGCACGTAACGCTGATAGGCGACCATACGCATCCCCAAAACACTCTTGAGGCTCAAACTAGCCCGCAAGGTTTAAGTTTTGGTTCACCATAAACGCCCGATCGGCCCGGGGGACTATTCTTCCGAATAGAACCCGCTGAACAGCGCGCGGCCCGGCACAACATCCGGCGCCTGGACCGGGGCCGATACCGACGATTGCGCTTCGGTGGCAAAAAGCGACGTGAAGGACACTCCGGGCGGGATCAGCGGCGCGGCGTCGATCTCCACCCTCGAGGGCAAGGGTTGCTGGCTGGCCATCTGCTGGGCGGCAAAGGCGGCGTTTTCTGTGCCCGAGTGCCGGGCCACCAGCGCCTCATAGACCTCCCGCACGCTGCGGGGGCGGCCATTTTCGTAAAAGATCGAAGGATTGGCGGCGGCGGGGCGCGGAAAGGCGGCCGCAGCGTCGGCGTTGGGATTTTGCAGTCCCAGCTCGAAAAACCGCTCTGCCCCACTCGGCCCGAGAAAATGGGCGATATAAAGCTCGCCCGGACTGGGCATGCGCCCGAACTTGCCCATGAGATAATCGCCATTGCGCCGGGTGAACGCCGCCGCCATGTCGGATGCCACCTGCGGGTCGTTGCGCAATTGGAGGATCTGTTGGCGCACTGCAGGGTTGGAGACGAAAAACTCGCCCTCATGTTCCTCGATGTGGTCGGCAAAATCCTGGTAGCCCAGCCTTGGGCCTTCCGACTTCATCACTTCGAGCCACGTGCTCTCGATGAACTGGAAAAGCCCGGTCGCCGAAGACGTCTGGGCTTTCGCGCTCGGATTGAGGCTGCTTTCCCTTATTGCCGTCTGCAGCAGATAGTCGAAATCCACGCCATTGCGCGCCCCCGCACGGTCGAGGGCATAGGCTATGGGTTGCGGCACATTGGAAATCGGCGAGGCCATGAAATCCGACTCAAGAATCCTTGGAGGTTAATGAAACCCTACCGTGGTTAACCCTCGGTTAACCACGCCAATACGTGGTCAGCGCCGCGGGGTCTGGCCGGTCGCGCTCCTCAAGGCGCGTCTGTGGCGTGCCGATGTGAACGAAAGCCACGAACCGCTCGCCCTCACCGGCGCCAAGCATTGTGGCAGCCTGGGCATCATAGGCGAACCAGCGGGTGACCCAATGGGCGCCGAAACCAAGCGCATTGGCGGCATGACAAAGGTTGAACGCGACATTTCCGGCGGCCAGCAACTGTTCGAATTCGGGGATTTTGACGTGTGGCGCAGCGGTCGAGATGACACCGACGGTGATCGGCGCGGGCAGGAACTGCTTGCGCTCAAATTCAAGCTGCTCGTCGGTTCGCTCGGGCCACTTGGCTTTTGCGATGGCGTGCAGTCGGTCACCCACAGCCTGACGGGCATCGCCCTCAAAGACGACAAAGCGCCATGGCGCAAGCTTGCCGTGATCGGGAACGCGACACGCAATTTCCAGCATCTCCGCCAATTGCTCGGGCGATGGTCCCGGCTCGGCCAGAAACGGTGCAGTGACGGTACGGCGTGACAACAGGTAGTCGCGCAGGGCGGTATTCACAGTCATGACGGATAATCGGCTCCCAACTTGCTCATCGCGCTTCCTTATGACACAGCTTTTCCCCAATCCAAGCCTAACAGAGTGATCGCTGGCGAGGAGTAGTTGGTAAAGAGTGGTTTGATGCGTCTTCGGTCCCTGCTTTTGCTTTTCGTTTTGGCGTTTGGCGCCATGCCGGCCTTCGGTCAGGAAATCGATGAAACGCTCGTCTCCCCGGTTCCACCTCCCCGGCCCGTCGAGTTCGGTGGCACGTCCCAGCCCGGCGATTCGGAGGACGGAGCCGGTCCTGATGCGGCAATCGATGGCGTCGAGCCTGGTACCGGCCCCGACCGGCTCGACTTTTCCGGCATCACCGACCCGCAGCCGGTAACCCTTTCCGCCCGACTGACCGACGACGGACCGTTTATTCCCGAAGGTCTGGTCTGGCGCGTTTTCGATACTCGGACCGACGAGACGGGCGAGTTGGCTTTGGTCGCCAAATCGGAAGACGCCACGGCAAGCCTGAGCCTGCCGCCGGGCGAATACATCACGCATGTGGCCTATGGGCGCGCTCAGGCCAGCGATACGATGTTCGTCGAACCCGGCCCCAACACCCATACCATCGTTTTCGAGGTCGGAGGATTGCGGCTTTCGGCGATGATCTCCGGGGACGTCCCCATCCCCAGCGACCTTTTACGCTTCGACATCTATTCCAACGGGCCCAATGGGCGCGTGACCGTGGCCGAAAACGTGGCTGCCAACGAACTCATCCATCTCAACGCCGGCATCTATTCGATCACCTCGCGGTTCGGATCGGTCAATGCCGTGGTGCGCTCGGAATTGCGGGTGGAACCGGGACAGATCACCGAGGCGACGCTGTACCAGAAGGCGGCGCAAGTCTCGCTGCGGCTGGTTTCCGAAGAGGGCGGCGAAGCCATCGCCGACGTTGAATGGACGATCAAGACACCGCAGGGCGAGACGATCTTTTCCGACATCGGAGCCTTTCCGGCGACGGTGCTGGCCGAGGGCGACTATCTGGCTTTGGCCAAGCTGGGCGAGAATGTCTACAACCGCGAATTCGAGGTGACGGCCGGCAGCCCGCGCGAGATCGAGATATTGACCACGGTCTATTGAAGGCACGCCAAAACCTCCGACGGCCAATGACCTCGGCTTCTGATCGCCATTCGAGCGTAGCTCTCATGGCCTTCTCACCTCCAATCGTGCCACCGGCATGATTGGCCGAAGGACGGATCGCAGAACGGCATGGGGCGATGAACGCTCCGCATGATTTAGTTTTTATATGAAGCGATCATCGCCCCACGCATCCGGGGTTTTTGGCTTAGTCGCCCTTCAGAAGGCTAGGGTCAATCCCCTCCGGGTTTCCCCGGTACGACGGCGTTAGCAAAATCGCGCCAGCCTCGAAACCGAGATCAGGCGGCCGGTTCACGCCGTCCGGCGCTTGTGACGTTTGGGCCTTCCCTGCGGCGACCCGCAAGGAACCCGGACCGACCCCGCCCAAACGTTCGTTGCGCTTGCGTCCATATGCGCGGGTTCGTGAGAGGGAGTATGGGGCAGACCGGAAGCACGGGGATAAATATTTCTCGCGCGTATCCACCCCCCATCGCTGTCCCGGACCCGATCCGGGACCCAGCAGCATCACCCATGCTCTGGAGCGTGGGGCAAGGCTCATGGGCCCCGGCGTTCGCCGGGGCAGCGAGGGAGGAGGTAAAGCAAGGCGTGGGACACCGGGACAAAAAAGGGCCGCGCGGTGCGCGGCCCTTAAAAATCAGGCGGATTTGCGCTTGAGGTCGGGTGGGGTCACCTGCCCGACCAGATCGGCAATCGCCTCAGCGACCGGTGTAACGGTCTGACCCTGACTCCCCAGCCGGCGGATCGAGACCGTCTTTTCTTCTGCTTCTCGACGGCCGGCAACAAAGATGAAAGGCACCCGGCCTACAGAGTGCTCGCGCACCTTGTAGTTGATCGATTCATTGCGGGTGTCGACTTCCGCCCGAATGCCTTGCGCGCGCAGATCGGCCACGACCTGATTGGCATAATCATCGGCATCGGAAACGATGGTGGCGACCACCACCTGCACAGGCGCAAGCCAGAGCGGCATGCGACCGGCATAGCTTTCGATCATCATACCCAGGAACCGCTCCAGCGATCCCAAAATCGCCCGGTGCAGCATGACGGGGCGCTGGCGCGACCCATCCTCGGCCACATAGGACGCCTCAAGACGCTCGGGCATCACGAAATCGAGCTGCAATGTGCCGCACTGCCAGGAACGCCCGATGGCGTCCTTGAGGTGGAATTCGAGCTTGGGACCATAAAAAGCCCCCTCGCCTTCCGCGATCTCGAAACCACGACCAGTGGCCGTGAGGGCATCGCCCAGGCTCTTTTCGGCAAGGTCCCAGACGCTGTCGTCGCCGGCGCGGGTTTCAGGCCGCGTTGCGAGCAGGATCTTGACCTCGGTAAAGCCCATGTCCTCGTAAACGGAATCGAGCAGCGCGCAGAACTTTTCGGTTTCGGCCTGGATTTGATCGACCCGGCAGAAAATATGCGCATCGTCCTGGGTCATCTGCCGCACGCGCATCAAGCCATGCAAAGCGCCATGTGCTTCGTTGCGATGGCAGCAGCCAAATTCGGCAAGCCGCAAAGGAAGATCGCGGTAAGACTTGATGCCCTGGTTGAAGACCTGAACATGCGCCGGGCAGTTCATGGGCTTGAGAGCCAGAAGGTTGGCATCAGCCGAGATTTCCGGCTGATCGCCTTCGGTCGACGGCGTTTCGTCGGGCACAACGAACATGTTCTCGCGGAACTTGCCCCAGTGGCCCGATTTCTCCCACAGCTTGTTGTCCAGAAGCTGGGGTGTCTTGATTTCCTTATAGCCCGAGGCGTTCAGACGGCGGCGGATATATTCCTCCATCTGATTGTACATGACGAACCCCTTGGGGTGCCAGAACACCGAGCCCTGCGCTTCATGCTGGAAATGGTAAAGGTCCATTTCCTGGCCGATCTTGCGGTGATCGCGCTTTTCAGCCTCTTCGATCATGTGCAGATGGGCGTCGAGCTGGTCCTTTGAGGCCCAGGCGGTGCCGTAAATGCGCGAGAGGACTTCGCGGTTGGAATCCCCACGCCAATAGGCGCCGGCCACCTTGGTCAGCTTGAACGCCTTGCCGACATCCTTGGTGGTGCGCATGTGCGGCCCACGGCAGAGGTCGAACCACTGGCCCTGCTTGTAGATTTTCACCTGCTGGTCGGCGGGAATGGCGTCGATCAGTTCGACCTTGAACTGCTCGCCCTTGGCTCCGAACACCTTCTTGGCTTCATCGCGGTCCCAGACTTCGCGGGTAAATTCGGCCCCACGATCAACGATTTCTTCCATCTTCTTTTCGATGGCGCGCAGATCGTCCTCCGAGAACGGTTCGGCGCGATAGAAATCGTAATAGAACCCGTTCTCGATGACCGGGCCGATCGTAACCTGCGTATCGGGCCAGAGCTCCTGCACGGCTTCGGCAAGAACATGCGCGGCGTCATGGCGGATCAGCTCAAGCGCTGCGGGATCGTCACGCAAGACGAATTCGATGCGGCCATCGGCGTCAAGCTCGCTCGAAAGATCGGCCAATTCCCCGTTCCAGCGCATGGCGACGGTCTTTTTGGCCAGCGATTTGGAGATGCCTTCGACGATGGTGGTCCCGGTGGTGCCCAATGCGTAATCACGCACTGCACCATCGGGGAACGTCACCTTAATCATCGTAATCTCCATGAATTCATTGGTTGATTGCGCGCAGACCACACGCAAGGCGGGTTGATTAGCATGAATTGGCGGTCAATCCAGCCCTTTGTGGCCCGTCCGATCCCGTGGGGGGTTACGGAAACCGCTCATATTGGGGGAGATCGTCGGTAATCTCGTACCATGGAGCCTTCGAGCCAACGAAAATGTGCATTGTCGGGCGGATCGAGGGGGTATCGGTCAGCGTGCCGAGTGAGACATTGGCCCGCGTGCCCTTCTGGACGATCGAATAGAGCAGCGAGCCACATTTCCCGCAGTGGATGTCGTAGGAGTCCTCTGGCCCATCGCCGCCATAACGCAGAACGGTGTCGGCGCCCGAAGTGATCGAGAGTTTTTCCGCCTCGATGCCGGCAATCGGCTTGAACGCCGCCCCCGTCGCCTTGCGGCAATCGGTGCAATGGCAATTGAGCGCATAGCGGAACGCATCTTCGACCTCATAGGTCACCGCTCCGCAAAGACAGGAGCCCTCAAGCATGCGGTTGGTGCTCATCGTTCTGTTTTCCCCTCCAGCGCCCATAGCGCCAAGGCAAATACCAGCGCGCGCCGCTCGGCAGCGCCTTGGGTACCGGATCATAGCCATGCGTTCCACCCGGCCGGCAGCGCCAGATCCGCCCTGCCCCCATCCAGCCACCCGGCCAGAACCCGTGGCTCAAGATAGCGTCTCGGGTGAACTCCGAGCAAGTCGGCGCGTGGCGGCAATTGCGGCCCACCAGGGCCGAAAGCGTGTAGCGATAGGCCTGGATGAGCAGATAGGCGCCCCATTTGAACGGCCAGTCGATAATGGCCCAGATCCGGCCCATCACACCCCGGCCTTGTCGAGCGCCTCGACCACCGCGTCGAACACCAGAAGCGTGGAAGCATGGCGAGCCGGAAAGGCGCGGACCGGTTCGAGATATTTCAGATCGTCCCATTTGCCGTTCGGCGGCACACCATCGGCCCTGAGCATGGCGGTCATCTGGTCGCGGACGGCCCGGAGTTCGCGAGGGGTCGAGCCGACGATCCGCTCGGCGACGATGGCGGCGCTGGTCTGGCCGAGCGCGCAGGCATTGACGGTCGCGCCATAGGCTGCGACCCGTCCATCGTCCAGTTTGAGGTCGACTTCGACCACCGAACCGCACACCCGGGACACTTTTCGGGCCGTTGCGTCGGGATTTTCGAGTCGCGGCATCTGGCGCGCCGCGCCGGCGATTTCGAGTATCCGATTGCTGTAAAGGTCGGAAAATTCCATTTTTCGGGCCAATTGTGGGTCGCTGGACCCCGTTGTTCACTCAAATTTGCCAATCTGTTTTCTTGTCGACCGGCACGTCCCGCCTATATAAGGAGCGTCGTCGCGGGCTGCAAACGCAATTGGTCCAGACTCAATTTGTCGGCGTATAAGGGGCAGATATGCGCCCGTCGATTTTCAAGGGGACACCCTTCATGGACATGAACGTCAAGCCCAAGCCTGCGCAGACCGCACTGGACCGGGTGATCGAACGCCCGAGCCGCGAAGAGGCCGAGGCCGCAGTACGCACGCTGATCGCCTGGGCGGGGGACAATCCCGACCGCGAAGGACTGCTCGATACGCCGCGCCGTGTCGCCGATTCCTATCGCGAATTTTTCGCAGGCTATGAGGAAGACGCCGCGGCGGTGCTGGAAACCACCTTCACCGAGGTCGGCGGCTATGACGATATCGTTCTGGTGCGCGACATCCCGTTCCACTCCCATTGCGAGCACCACATGGTGCCCTTCGTTGGCAAGGCTCACATCGCCTATCTTCCCCATGACGGCGTGGTCGGCCTCTCCAAGCTGGCGCGGGTGACCGACGTTTTCGCCAAGCGGCTGCAGACCCAGGAAAACCTTACCGCCCAGATCATCGAGGCCATCAACGAGGCCATCAACCCCCGCGGCGCCGCCGTGATGCTCGAGGCCGAGCATATGTGCATGTCGATGCGCGGCATCAAAAAGCACGGCTCGTCCACGGTGACCCACCGCTTCACTGGCGTTTTCGCCGAAGACCGGCAGGAACAGGACCGCTTCTTCGCCCTCATCCGCGCCGGGCGATAGAACCTTTCCCATAGCGCGGGTATCAGTTAAACACCGCGCCATGACACAATTCGCCGATCCCAAGACCCTTTCCAAAGCCGAACTCGAATCGGGCGGTATCTTCGCGCCGAAATTCGATACCAACGGGCTCGTCACCGCCGTGACCATCGAAGCGGGCACCAACGAGGTGCTTATGGTCGCCCATATGAATGCCGAGGCGATTGCCGAAACCCTGCGCTCGGGCCATGCGACCTACTGGTCGCGCTCACGGGGCAAGCTCTGGAAAAAGGGCGAGACGTCGGGCGAACTCCAGGAGCTCGTGGAACTGCGCACCGACTGCGATCAGGACGCGCTGGTCGTTGTGGTGAACCAGACAGGGCACGGCGCCGCATGCCACACGGGCCGCAAGAGCTGCTTTTATCGTCGGGTCGAGATGACCGATGGCGAGATCAAGCTGGCCGGCACGGGCGACGCTCCCCTGTTCGACCCCGAGGACGTTTACGGGCGCTGATTGCGCCGCGCAACGCCGTCCAGCACCGAAGGCAAGAGCAGCCCGGCGACGAACCCGCCGATATGAGCCTCCCAGGCAATGGCGACGCTGGCCCCGAGAATGAAGGGCGCAAAACCGATCAGCAGGTTCAGTCCCATCCAGAAGATGATGAATGTCCGGCTGCGCGGATTGGCAAACACACCCGCAAGGGTTGCCGTGCGGCGGCCAAGCGCAACAGGATCGCCGGTTTCGGGATCCTTGCCGACCACTATGGGTTCGAAAATGAACCGCATGGCGGCCCCGGTCAGCGCCGACACGCCGCCCGACGCCCCGAGCAGGATGGCGAACTGATTGATCGAAAACAACAGGGCGATCGACTGGACGATGGCTCCCGCAAGCGCCCCGAGCAGAAAGATGGCAAGCACGCCCGAAGCACCATAGCGGCGCCCGACGGGTGTTCCGAAAACCATGAGCCAGGCCGTGTTGACAAACAGGTGCATGTAATCGACATGCAGAAACGCGTGAGTAAAGCCGGTCCACAGCAGCGGCAACGCCCCGCCCTGCCACTGGGCGCTGTTGGTGATCCGGTCAGGGATAAACGCGAACCAGATTCGCAGATTGCCCAGCCCGTAATCATCGAGCGCCAGATCGGCGGCGATATGGACAACCCACATCACACCTATCAGGATCGCGATGACGCGCGGCACGTTGAAGATCGGCTCACGCTGTGGCTGTTGTGGCGTATCGGCCATCGGGTTTTCCCTTGTCTTGCGGCGGCGTTGTAACGGCTCGGTGGCTTATCCACACCGAGCCGGTGGAAATTAACCTTAATGATTGTTTAAGAGCGCTTTTATGCAGCCGATTTGGCACTGTAGCGTTGTCTTGGCGGGAACTCATCACGAGTCGCCGCATCGTATTGTTAAGGTCTGCCGGCATGCAACAGCGCTCAACGAAAACGCTCTACTCCTACTGGAACGAAATCCGCGGCGCCCGCTCCACTCCCGAGCGCCGGGACATCGACCCTACACGGATTCGCGACGCCTTGGCTCACACCTTCATTCTCGAATCCGACGACGGGCTCGATTTCAACTTCCGGTTGGCCGGCTCCCACATCTGCGCCGCCTATTGCCGCGAGCTCAAATCGCGTCCCTTTTCGGCGCTCTGGTCGGTACGCGACCATGACGCGCTCGAAACGCTGATGCGGGCCGTGACCGAAGACCACGCGGTCGCGCTGGTGACCTTTGAAGGCAGCACCGAGCGTGGCGAAAAACTCTCCTTTGAGTTGGCGCTGTTTCCCCTGCGCCACAACGGCGTCACGACGTCGCGGATGCTGGGCGGGCTTTCGGCGCTCGATAACCCCTACTGGCTGGGCATCCACCCAATCGTTGACCAGCGCATCACCGGCCTGCGGCTGATCTGGCCCGATGACAAGGATACGGTAACCCCCGAAGGCTTCCGCAGCGCCATGCTCGACGACATAGCCGCAGCCATGAATGACAGCCCCACGGCGCCCATGCCGGCTACCGTTGCTGGCTACTCGGCACGCCGCTATGCGCATCTGTCTGTGATCGACGGCGGCAAGAACTGAAGATCGGATAATTGCCTCACACCCTTACCGTCCGTTAACGCTATTGCGCATATTGTTGAAATGAAAACCGACGGACAACAGGGCGGCGCGCAACATGATCAGCGAAGACACAACGCTTCGGACGACGCTGGCTGACGCTCTCCCCCGCGAGGATGCTGACCGCTTCCAACGGGTTCAGGTCTCGGTGCTCGGTCGGTACATGCTGGCCGACCGCCGCGAGTTTCCCTGCCAGGCCATTGAAATGTCGCCTGGCGACGCAATGGTCATTGCCCCGGTTTCCGGAAGGGTCGGCGAAAAAGTCATCATCTATCTCGATCATCTCGGTCGCGTCGAGGGCACGATCTTCGCGCTTATCGATGGCGGCTTTCACATGGATATCGTCGCCTCCGCCAGACGGCGCGACAAGATGGCGGCCCAACTGACCTGGCTGGCCAACAAGGACATCCTGAACCTGCCAGAAGACCGGCGCCACGAGCGTGTGGTGCCCGATATCCGCCATTCCTCGATCGTTCTCGAGGATGGGCGGCGCTACAATTGCAAGATTACCGATATCTCGCTCTCAGGCGCCGCCGTAGAAATCGAGGTTCGCCCCGCACTCGGGACACCGATCTCGCTGGGCCGCATGCGGGCCCGCGTCGTGCGGCATTTCTCCGACGGCATCGCCGTGGAATTCGCCTCGGTGCAGGAAATGCTCACCGTGGTGCAGCAGAACCTGCGGATCAACTGACCGGCGCGTTGGGCACAGGGGTTGCGGCCGTCCGGCCTGACTGCCAATCCCGAAATTTTCGTAGTGAACCGATCCTTAACCCGCCTGCCCTAAAATTCATCGATATGCGCGAGACCGGTCGTTGGGGGGCGGGGTCGGAAAGCGTAACCACCCGCGTACTCTGGATGGTCTGAAGTCATGCGTATCGTAAAAAAGGTTGCGGCGATTGCCGTCAGCCTTGCCGCCCTCACCTCTCTTTCCGGCTGCGTCTCGCTGTTCGGATTGTTCGGATCGAAAACCCCGCACGAATGCATGACCCGCGTCATGTATTTCGAGTCCAATCGCTCGAGCCCGGACGGCATGCTGGCCGTGGGCACGGTGGTGATGAACCGCGTCAATTCCCACCAATTCCCCAGCGATGTCTGCGGCGTGGTCGGCCAGAAGAACCAGTTTGCCGATGGTGTGCTGTCGCGGCAGATGACCGAACAACGCAGCCTCAACCTCGCGGCGCAGATGGCGAGCCGTGTGCTGCGCGGCGAGCGCCACCCCGGCGTGCAGGACGCGATGTACTTCCATACCGCCGGCTTGAGCTTCCCCTATCGCAACATGCACTACGTGCTGGTGGCCGGCGGCAACGCCTTTTACGCACGACGCTGAATAGCGCACGGATTGTTCAAAATTCAAAATCCGCCTAATTCATAGGCAAATCTTTGCAGCTCAACACCGATTTGCGCCAGCCGCAGCCGGTTTGCGGCTGGCATGCCAATTGCATTCCCCTTGCCCGTCGAACGACACACACAAGGGGTAACAAATGGAACGCCGTTCTTTTCTCGCGATCGCAGCGACACTCGCCATGCTCGGTTTTGCGGCACCGGCCCACGCCGATGCGCTGGCCGATATCATGGAATCCGGAACACTCAAGGTCGCCGTACCGCAGGATTTTCCGCCTTTCGGCAGTGTAGGACTCGATCTTGAATCGGTGGGCTACGACATCGACTTGGCCAAGCTGATCGCCGACAAGCTCGGCGTCTCGGTCGAGCTCGTGCCGGTAACCAGCGCGAACCGCATTCCCTATCTCCAGACCGGCATGGTCGATCTCGTGATCTCCAGCCTCGGCAAAAATCCCGAGCGCGAGGCGGTCATCGATTTCACCGATGCCTATGCGCCGTTCTTCAACGGCGTGTTCGGCCCCGACTCCATAAATGTTTCATCGGTCGAGGATCTTTCCGGCTACACCATCGGTGTGACTCGCGGCGCGGTCGAGGATCTGACGCTGACCGAGCTTGTGGGCAGCGACGTTTCGATCAGCCGTTACGAGGACAATAACGGCACGATTTCGGCTTTCCTCTCCTCGCAGGTGGACCTGATTGCCACGGGCAACGTGGTCGCGGCCGCCATTCTCGAGCGCAACCCGCCGATACGGCCCGAGCTGAAATTCCTCGTTCAGAATTCACCCTGCTATATCGGGCTGAACAAGGAAGAGCCCGAACTGCTCGCCGCGGTCAACACGATCATCGCCGACGCCAAGGCCGATGGCTCGCTCGAAGCGATCGCGCAGAAATGGTTGGGCCAACCCCTGCCCGCGGACCTCTGATACCAGCCAGTTGCCCCACCATGCCACGCATGGTCTCCCTCCCCTTTTTTGGGGAGGGATTGAGGGCAAGGCGGCGCTACTGCTTTTAAAGGTTCGAGGGAACGACATGGGCTACCAGCTCAATTTCGCGTGGCTGCCACAGTACTGGCCCGCACTTCTCGAGGGTGTCGGGATTACCGCCTATCTGACCGTGGTCGGTGCGGTTCTGGGGTGTCTTTTGGGGGTGCTTTGCGCCTGGACGCGGGCTTTGGGGCCGCTTTGGGCGCGCCCCTTCGTGGTGGGTTACGTGGAGTTGATCCGCAACACGCCCTTCATGATACAGCTCTTTTTCATCTTCTATGGCCTGCCCTCGCTGGGCGTACAGATGGACGCCCTGCAGGCGGCGACGCTGGCCATGGTCGTCAATCTGGGCGCCTATAGCTGCGAAATCATTCGCGCGGGAATACAGGCCACCCCCAGAGGCCAGTTCGAGGCCGGTGCCAGTCTGGCGATGACACCGATCCAGACCTTCATTCATGTCATCCTGATCCCCGCGCTACAAAGGATTTGGCCCGCCCTGTCCTCCCAGATCGTCATCGTGATGCTCGGCTCGGCAGTGGTTTCCCAGATCGCGGCAGAAGATCTCAGCTACGCCGCCAATTTCATCCAGTCGCGCAATTTCCGGGCGTTCGAGACCTATATCGTTTCAACCCTCATCTATCTGATGCTGTCCATCGTTTTGCGGCAGATCCTCTCGGGCGTGGGCATGGCCCTGTTTCCCAAACGAAAGGCCGTGCGATGATCGAGTTCACTTTATGGGACATATTGCGCAACCTGCTTCTGGCCGCGCGCTGGACGATTCTGCTCTCGCTGGTCTCGTTTATTGGCGGGGGCATTGTAGGCCTGCTCGTGATGTTCATGCGCATCAGCGCCAACAAGGCCGTCTCGACCCTGGCGCGCGGATATATCGAGCTGTTCCAGGGCACGCCCCTGCTGATGCAGCTGTTTCTGGCGTTTTTCGGCCTGGCCCTGCTGGGCTATACGATCCCTGCCTGGGCCGCCGCCGGCGTCGCGCTGGTTCTGTGGACTGCATCGTTTCTGGCCGAGATATGGCGCGGCTGTGTCGAAGCCATCGCAAAAGGGCAGTGGGAAGCATCTGCCAGTCTGGGCATGGGCCGGATCGAACAATTGCGCCATGTCATCCTGCCCCAGGCCACCCGGATCGCCATTCCGCCGACCGTTGGCTTTTCCGTCCAGGTCGTCAAAGGCACCGCGCTTACATCCATCATCGGTTTTGTCGAATTGACCAAGGCCGGAACCGCCGTAACCAACGCAACCTTCCAGCCCTTCCTGGTCTATGGGCTGGTTGCGCTGATCTATTTTGCGCTGTGCTGGCCGCTCTCGAAATCCAGCCAGATCCTCGAAAGGAAGCTCAATGTCGCTCATAACCATCACTGACGTGAAAAAGCGCTTTGGCGACAACGAGGTCCTCAAGGGCATAAGCCTCGACATTGAACGCGGCGAAGTGGTCGCCATCATCGGCAAGTCAGGGTCCGGCAAATCGACGCTGCTGCGGTGCATCAACGGGCTTGAGCAGATCAATGACGGCGCGATCACGGTGGGTGGCGAGCAACTCCTGCCCGGCGAGGCCGCGCTCAAGGCGCTGCGGCTCAAGATCGGCATGATCTTCCAGTCCTTCAACCTGTTCCCGCACCTGACCGCCGGCCGCAATGTCGTGCTGAGCCAGACGGTGGTCAAAAAAACGCCCAAGGCCGAAGCAGAAGAGGTGGCACGCCAAATGCTCGACCGGGTCGGGCTTTTGCACAAATACGACGCCTATCCCGACGAACTCTCGGGCGGTCAGCAACAGCGCGTGGCGATTGCCCGTGCGTTGGCCATGCAGCCGCTGGGGTTGTTGTGCGACGAAATCACCTCAGCCCTCGACCCAGAACTGGTCAATGAGGTGCTCGCCGTGGTCAAGGAGCTTGCGGCGGAGGGCATGACGCTGGTCATGGTCACCCACGAAATGCGCTTTGCGCGCGACGTGTGCGACAGGGTCGTGTTCATGCATCAAGGGTTGGTTCACGAAATGGGACCGCCCAACGATGTGTTTTCAGCCCCGAAAACACCCGAACTCAAGCAGTTTCTCGGCATGCTCTAGGCCGGCAGCCATGACTAACAGGCTGTAAATCCAGAGCATAAAACACGCTTAAAAACTGCGCGGCAATTTTTCAATCGGGGCAATTGCCGCCCTCTATCGTGGTCTTCGTCGGGGAGACTACGATAATGAAAAACAAATCGATCCTTATATCGGGCCTTGTTGCCCTCATCGCCTCTGCCGGAGCTGTCGCACCGGCGAGCGGGCAGGACGGACGTCTTGAACTCGCCTATGCCGAGGTTTCGGCTGACGTAACGTCCATTCCAATCGGGCACATGGAGTTCTGCCAGAAGCGCCCCTATGAGTGTCAGCCTCTGGCTGCGACGGCGCCGACCGCGCTCAACGACGATCTGTGGCGCCAGTTGCAGGACGTCAACAATCACTACAACACAACGATTACCGCCGTCAGTGACTACGACCTGTACGGCACCGAAGAATTCTGGACCTACCCCACGTCGGGTTATGGCGACTGCGAGGATTTCGTCCTCGCCAAGCGCGCCGCGCTGATCGAGGGCGGCTGGAACCCGGCAAATCTGCTGATCTCGGTGGTCAAGCAACCCGACGGCGAAGGCCATGCCGTGCTGATGGTTCGCACCGACCGGGGCGATCTTGTGCTCGACAACCAGGAAGGGCTCATCAAGCTCTGGACCGACACGCCCTACACCTACCTCAAGCGCCAGTCCCAGGCCCATTCCGGCCAGTGGGTCGATATTGTTGACGGTCGAGACGAGATCGTGACGGCAACTGCCGGTTACTGAAGATTTGCCCCGGCACCGGGGCACCCCTCCTCACTCCCCGACAGGAGTGTTTACTGAGCCGGCATTCCACCCCGAATGCCGGCATTTTTTCTGTTTCGGCGTCACCCGATCTCGAAAGATGCGTCAGGCGGCGACCTTGAGAACCGAAATGTAGGTGCCCACGACCATCATGCCGGTCACAAAGCTCCAGCCGAACGCGATGACTGCAGCCAGCAGCACGTTGACGGTGGAGGCCCTCCCACCCGCATCGGCGCGCAAACCAAGGCGCAGCATCATGTAGGGACCGCAGATAAACATCACAAACAGATTGACGAGGCTCTCGAGCGCGTTGGCGCCCTCGACGCGGAACTCGGCCACCTTGCGGGCAATCTGCTGATAGAGATGCGTGCCGGTACCGGCCACGCTCATCCCGACAGCGATCAGAAACAGCGCCAGAATCAGATGTGTCACGCTTTCCTCCAACGCCGCACGGCGCAGACAGCCAAGTTTACGATTTATTAAGCATAAGCACCCCCAAACTCGTTGTCATCGCTCACGCGCATCTATGGTTAATGTGAACAGCCTGTCAGACACCCGCCAAATCGCCCCTCCCGTCCGTTCTGCGGGCTCGGCGCTCTATACGGCGATCGCCATCAGCCTCATCGTGGCAATGGCCGCACTGGGCGCTGCCTACGGCATACGCGGTTGGATCAACTCGATGGCGGGCGAGGCAACGCCCGCCGAACTCTCGGCCAGCCACATCATCACGATCGGTGCGCAGCGCTATGTTATGCCCGCCGCTTTGCTGGCAGACCCGATCCAGCACCGGGACGGCTTTGCCGATCGGATGGATTTCACCCTGGCCCTGCCACTGGGTGCAGGTGGAAAACTAAGCGAGGTTGCCATCACCATCATGCCGCGCGGACGGACCCGCACCAGCGCCGCCCTGCTCGATAGCGTCTACCTGCACCAATTTGCCCCGGCTCAGCTTTCAGGTGTTCCGGGCCTGGTGGGCAAACCGCTTGAACCGGGCGCTGGCACCGCCGGCGAAACGGTCTGGTACGACCCGCTGCACGCCAATCCGTTCGTCGCCAAATGCATGACGCCGGTTGCGATGACACCGGGCGACAGGACGTGCCTGCGCGTGCTGGCGCTTACTGATCGCAATACGGCAATCGTCACGTTTGACCCGGCCGTCCTGGACAATTGGCGCCGCTTTGACGCGGAAATCGAAGCGGCGCTGGCGCCGCTTCGCAAATAGCCGGTCCCTAGAACTGATCGAGCTTGGGGCGCCGGCCAATGGTGACGTGATCGATGTCCTCGATCTGGAAACCCATGATGATCGACGGGATCATCATGAACACCAGACAGAAAATCGGCAGCCCCACCACGGTGATCACCTGTTGCAGGGCCGTCAGCCCCAGATCGCCTGCCAGAATGATGAGCATGACGGCCACCATGCCCTCTGCCACGCCCCAGAACACGCGCTGGCGTACCGGACCGGGTTCGGCTTCGCCGGTGCACAGCATATCGACCACAAGCGAGGCGGAATCCGAAGACGTGGCAAAAAAGATGGCCACCACAACTATGGCGATGCCCTGAACGAGGGTGGCCAATGGAAAGCTCTCAAAGAAGGCGAACATGGCGAGCGGCACCGAGTCGCTGACCGCCTGGCTCAGCTGACCAGCCGCCGGCCCCATCTGGTCGCGCAGGGCCAACCCGATGCCATCGATTTCCATCGCCTGCCAGCCAAAGATTGCGAACCAGATCAGGGTAAACAGAGACGGCGCCAAAAGGACACCGAACACGAATTCCCGGATCGTGCGCCCGCGGGAAATCCGGGCCACGAACAGGCCGATGAACGGCGACCAGGTTACCGTCCATGCCCAATAAAAGACTGTCCAATCCCCCTGCCAGCCCCATGGATCGTTGGTGGGGTTGATGTTGGCCAGCATGTCGTTCCAGAAGGCCAGCCTGGGCAGATTGTAAAAATAGAGCCCGAAGGTCTCAACGATTGCCCGCAACAAAAACAGGGTTGAGCCGGTCACCAACACAAAGACCATAAGACCGACAGCCATGCCGATGTTGAGGTTGGAGAGAAATTTCACCCCCTTGTCGAGACCGGCAACGATGGAAACGACAGCGACGGCGGTCAACACGGCAAGTATCCCCACCGTGAGCGGCACATCGTCCGCAAGGCCGGTCAACGCGGAGATTCCGGCCGAGATCTGAGAGGCGCCAAGGCCAAGCGAGACCGCCACGCCAAACAGAGTGCCCAGAATCGACGCGATGTCGATTGCCTTGCCTATGGGGCCATGAATGCCCTCCTTGAGCAGAGGATAAAATACCGAGCTGACCCGCACCGGAAGGTTATAGCGATTGATGAAATAGCCGAACGCCAGCCCCGGCAGAGTAAAGATCGTCCAGGTGTGCAGCCCCAGATGATAGATCGATATCGAGATGGCGTCCTTGGCGGCCTGTTCGGTGAACGGCTCTACGCCCGCCAGCGGCGGGCTGGAAAAGTGGCTGATCGGCTCGGCCACACCCCAGAACATCAGCACAGTGCCGATGCCGCCGGCAAACAGCATGGTGAACCAGGAAAGATTGGAATAATCAGGGGTACTGTCGCGGGGCCCGAGCTTGATATGGCCGTGCCGGCTGACGGCAGCCCAGATCAGAAAGCCCAGCCAGGCATTGACGCCGATGATGAAAAACCAACCCAGATTGGTGACGATCCAGGCGCGGGTCACTTCAAAGAAGCCGCCGATCGGTTCGGGAACGACGACCAGCAGCAGTACAAACACGACGGTAAGTCCCGCCGAAACGAAAAAGATGGTCGGGTCTGTCCTCAGACCCAACCGTTCGGCCCAGGCTTCCATGGGAGCCTCCCTCTCTTAGCCCACAAACAATCCCCCATCGGGAAAGCATGCACAGCTAACGGCCGAAAAGCAAAAAGGCTCCCCAAGTGGAGAGCCTTTCCAAAATTCCACATGTGTTCTCAGCGTATTAGCTGACTTCGTCGAGATCGATATCGAGAATGGAAATCTGCACCATATAGGAGCGCTCGCCTTCATCCTCGTCGAGATAGATCAGCCCGATAAACTCATCGCCCAGATACAGTTCGACCGAGTCGTCCTGCTTGGGGCGGGGGCGAACATCGATGGAGCGGTTGCCGAACTTGTGTTGCAGATACTTCTGCAGTTTGATGATTTCTTCGTGCTTCACAAAAAATCTCCGTTGTGCGCTATCGCTCGGCGAAACCAGTGCCCGCCGCCGGGAACGCTATCGATTACAATCATTTCGAGGTCGGCGCGACTTTAGCCATTGCGGCCCGGAACGCAAGAACGGGGATGATTTTTCCCCCGCTGCGCCCGCTATCAGTCGCGCGATACCATGACGATCTGGTCCATGACAGTCGCCGGCTGGTTGCACCCGGCTTCGCCCACCACCTTGGCGGGAACACCGGCAACCGTAGTGCGTGGGGGCACTTCCTTGAGTACGACGGATCCGGCAGCGACGCGCGAGCAATCGCCCACCTTGATATTGCCCAAAATCTTGGCCCCTGCCCCGATCAGAACGCCGTTGCCGATCTTGGGATGGCGGTCCTGATCGGCCTTGCCGGTACCGCCAAGCGTCACCGAATGCAGGATCGACACGTGATCGCCGATCACTGCGGTCTCGCCCACGACAAACCCCGTCGCGTGATCGAGCATGATTCCCTTGCCGATCCGTGCCGCAGGATTGATATCGGTCTGGAACACCTGGCTGGACCGGCTCTGGAGATAAAGCGCGAAGTCACGCCGCCCCGCACCCCAAAGCGCATGCGCAAAGCGATGCGTCTGGATGGCCTGAAAGCCCTTGAAGAACAAAAAGGGTTCGATCACCCGATGGCAGGCCGGGTCTCGCTCCATGGTCGCCGCCAGATCGGCACGCGCCGAAGCGGTGATCTCGGGATGATCCTCAAGCATTTCGTCGAACGCCTGCCGGACCAAATCGGCCGGAACGTCCGAGTGATCGAGCCGTGCCGCCAGCCGATGGGCCAGCGCCGATTCGAAGCTCGAATGGTTGAGAACGCTCGAAATTGCCAGTTGCGTAAGGAAGGGTTCGTCAGCGCAGATACGCTCGGCCTCAGCCGTCATCGCATCCCATATGGGATCGACGGCCTTGATGTTGCCGGGCTTCTTGGCGCTCGAGGACATGACTTTCTCCGCACTCTGCGATTTTTTCAGATTGCCACATATAGGCGAACCCATTGTCTCAAACAAAGGCTTCCGAGGCAAATTGGTTCACTTTTGCCTTATGCCGGATAAACCCGCGCCAGAAATTCCAGCGCGCCACGCTTGAACTGCGGGTCCCCCGTTGCCCGCATGTGGTCGCGGCGTTCGATGGTCAGCGCCTCCCCATGCGGCATCAATCCGGCAAGCATTTCCGGATCGCCGCCCACCTCGTCCTCGCTGCCCACGGCAACGAGAACAGGCACCGCGATCTGCCGGATCTGCTCTTCGGATATCCGCGTGCGCGAACCCGCCATGCAGGCCGAAAGCGCCTTCAGGTCGCTTTTTGTGTGTTCTGCAAAAATGCGAAATTGCCGCCCGGTCTTATGGGTCACTTCGGCCAGCGTCGGCGCGTTGAGCCCGGCAATGATCTCGTCGCTGTCGAGCATGGGTCGCACCATGTTGCCGCCAAGGCCTCCGAAAATCGCGCAGGCGACCTTTTCGCGGTTCCGGATGCACACAAATGCGCTGATCCGCGCGCCCATGGAATAGCCGATGAGCGCGGCCTTCTCGAACTCCAGATGATCGATGAGATTGGCCACATCCCGCGCCATGTCGGCGGCGCCATAGACCGAGGGGTCATAGATCTTTTCCGACGCGCCGTGGCCGCGATTGTCCAGGGTGATGACCTGATAACCCGCCTTGGTCAGTTCATCGACCCAACCGGTTGCCACCCAGTTGACGTTTCCATTCGAGGCAAAGCCATGGACGGCCACAACGGGCTTGCCCTCGCCATGAACATCATAGGCAAGAGTGAAACCTTCAGATTGGAAAACCGGCATAAGGGATTCTTTCGACTCGTCGATTTTCTTAACCTTTAGCAAGCCACGCAAAGCCCGCCAACCGCGCCAACATGCCTCTGGCCATGACCGGCCCAAATCGGTATGGTCCGCGCCAATTCAAACAAGCTCAGCCGGATGGTCGCTTTCATGGCACAGCACGGAACCCCTCACTTCCACAATTCCGAAGGATTGGCCCGCATTGAGATCGGCGCCAAGGAATTCCAGTGCGTCGGCGCGAAGCCGCCTTTTGACCACCCCCATGTCTTCCTCGATATGGGTCACGACACCGAGATCGTCTGCCCCTATTGCTCGACGCTCTACGTCTTCAGCCCCGCCCTTCCCCATGGCGCGGCCAACCCGCCCAGCGCGGTGTTCGAGGTTGAACACGCCTGACGCGCGTCTGGCACCGTGGGCGCCCCTCGCACAATCTACATCGCCGGTGCAGGCATTGCCGGACTGACCCTTGCGCTTGCACTGGCCAAATTCGGCCTGCATGTGGTGGTGCTCGAGCGCAATGACTCGGCTTCCGAATTCGGCGCCGGGCTTCAGATCAGCGCCAACGCCCGGAAAGTGCTCGACAATCTGGGGCTTTCCGAAGCGATAGCCCAAAAGAGCTTCACCCCCAAGGGCATCGAAATCTTTCCCGATGGACGGGAAAAGCCGCTTCAGACCCTGACGCTGGGCAAGGCCATCGAAAAGCGCTTCGGCGCGCCCTATGCGGTGATGCACAGGGCCGATCTGCTCGACGTGCTCCATGGCGCCGCAAGACGGTTCGCCAATATCGACATCGTGTTTTCCGTCGCCGATTTCACCCTGGATGGCTCGGGCGGTGGCCTGACCGTCAGCGCGCAGGAGCCGGATGGGAAACAACGCAAGGCAAAACCCTTCGCCTTCGTTGGCGCCGATGGGGTGCGCTCGGTCACCAGAACGCGCTACCTTGGCGGGCCGGATGCCCGATATACCGGCAAGGTTGCGTGGCGGGCACTGGTCGCGCCCGAAGCGTTGTCCGGCGTGCTCGACCTTGGCCGCACCAGCTTGCTGCTCAATCCCCATTTTCATCTCGTGGTCTATCCCCTGCCGCACCGCAACGCGGTCAATCTGGCCCTGTTCACGCAGGAAGATGAGCGAGACCTTTCTGTTCTCGACCAACGCGCGCCGCGGGTAAACCCGCGCAAAGACAGCAGGTTGGCCCATATTCTGGAATCAGTGGGCGAGGGCTGGACGCCATGGGTCCTATCGAGTGTGGAAACGCCCGTCTGGCACAAGGGTCCCATCGGGCTGATCGGCGATGCCGCTCATGCCATGCTGCCGTTCCAGGCGCAGGGCGCAGCGATGGGCATCGAGGATGCCGCGGTTCTTGCGCCCCTGCTTGCCGCCTCGCCGAGCGCCGAACACGCCTTTTCCCGCTTTGCAACGCTCCGTCAGGATCGGGTGAAGCGGGTGCAGGAGGTTTCCGCCAGCAACGGGAAAATCTTTCATATGGGCTTTCCCTTCTCGCTGGCCCGTAACGCGGTCATCAGAAGCGAAGGGCCCGAGGGACATTTCAAGCGTTTGGACTGGCTTTACGGGTATGATGCCATCCAATCGGAAAAGAGTTGATGGGAGGATCCGGAACCGCCCCGTTGGTTCTTGCCTTTCCCCCCGCCTATATGCCAACTGAATGCTTGTCCAAAGGCCGCAGCAAAATCCATGCGCGTTAATCCCCAGTCCAGGCTGACACTTCTATTCATCCTTCTCACGGTGTTTCTCGACATCGTGGGACTGGGCATCATACTGCCGGTGCTTCCAGGGCTGATCGTTGAGCTTTCGCATGAAGCGATAACGGATGCAGCCAAGATCGGCGGCTACCTGATCTTTGTTTATGCGTCGATGCAGTTCATCTTTTCCCCAATTCTGGGCAATCTGTCCGACAGATGGGGACGTCGGCCCATCCTGCTCCTCTCGCTGGTTGGCCTGTCGCTCGATTATCTCATTATGGCCTGGGCGCCCACGCTCGTCTGGCTGTTCGTCGGCCGCGTGCTCTCGGGCATCTGCGGCGCGGCGATGGGCACAGCAACCGCCTATGTCGCCGATATTACGCCCAAGGAAAAGCGCTCCCAGCGCTTCGGGCTGATAGGGGCGGCCTTCGGGTTGGGCTTCATCGTCGGTCCGGTGATCGGCGGCGAGTTGGGCGAATTCGGCCCCCGTGCGCCATTCTATCTCGCCTCGGCGCTGGCTGCCGCCAACGTGGTGTTCGGGTTTTTTGTCCTGCCCGAGAGCCTGTCGAAATTCCGGCGCCGCCGTTTTAACTGGAAGCGGGCCAATCCCTTTGGCGCGCTCTGGGCGTTCCGGCATACGCCGGTGATCTTCGTCCTGCTCGGCTGCGTGTTCCTGTTTTCACTGGCCGGACAGACCTATCCCAACGTCTGGAACTTCTTCACCATCGAGCAATTCGACTGGGGACCATCCCAGGTCGGGCGCTCGCTGGCCATATTCGGCATCCTGTTCGCGCTGAGCCAGGCGCTTCTGGTCGGATTTTCCACCCGTTATCTCGGGGTCACGGCCACGGTGCTCATCGGACTGACGCTGGCAATGGTCGCCTTTATCGGCGTCTCGTTGATCCACACGGAATTGGGCCTGTGGACATTTCTTGTGATCGGTGCCTTTTCGGGCATCGCGGCCCCTGCCCTGACCGGGCTTCTGGCCAACAATGCGCGCTCCAATCAACAGGGCGAGCTTCAAGGTGCGGTCAATGCCTCAAATTCGTTGACCGCCATCATCGCGCCGCTTGTTGCGACCCAGATGTTCTCCTTTTTTACCACCAATGATCTGCGCCCGATTACCTTCCCCGGTGCGCCGTTTTTTGCGGCCGGGCTGATCATTGCCGCTGCCATGGCACTCTTCATCTACGCCGCCATCAGGTACGATCTTTCGCACCGGCCCTACGATGAAGCGCGCGAAAAGCCGCGCTATGCGCAACCGAGCGGCCAGGCCGTCAATCCGCCCGAGACCGAGCTTCCCGAGGACGAGAACGGCAATGGGGTCGAAAACGGCGAAACCACCAGCGCACGGCCTGCAAACAAATAAGGCCGGGGTTTCCCCCGACCTTTCGTTCACTAGTCCCTTTTGTCGCGTGTCCGAACCGACAAAGTGGAATCCACCTTATCGGGACACGCTCTAGCCGATCAGGCTCGGCCAGGTGTGGTGGAAGTCACCATCCTTGTCCAAGCGCTTGAACCCGTGCGCCCCGAAGAAGTCGCGCTGGCCCTGGGTAAGGTTGGTCGTTCCCCTCGCCTGCCGATAGGCATCGAAATAGGCCAGAGCCGATGAGAGGCACGGCGCGGGCAATTCGTTGATTGCGCAGGTGGCGACCACCGCACGGAGCGCGCCGTTGCTGTCCTTCATCATGTCGATGAAGGCCGGCTGGGTCAAAAGATTGGCCGCCCCGCCGCTGTCGAAGGCCTGGGAAATCTGATCGAGGAACCGCGAACGGATGATGCAGCCGGCCCGCCAGATCTTGGCAATGGTCGCCAGCGGCAGGTTCCAGCCATTTTCCTCTGACGCCTTGGCCATGACGGCAAAGCCCTGCGCATACGCAGCGATCTTGCCGGCCAGCAGCGCCTTTTCCAGCGCCTCGAGCGAAATGGTCGCGTTGCCTTTTACCCCGGCGCCGTAGATTTCCTCGCCCCGGACCCGCTCGCCCTTCATGGCCGAAATCGACCGCGCGGCAACCGCGCCCTCGATGGTCGTGGCCGAAACGCCCAGATTGAGTGCTTCGATGGCCGACCAGCGGCCCGTGCCTTTCTGGCCGGCAGCATCAAGGATCACTTCGACCAGTGGCTTGCCGGACTCATCGTCCACGGCGTCAAGCACATGGCCGGTGATTTCGATCAGGTAGCTGTCGAGCGGCCCCTTGTCCCACTCCTTGAACACCTTGGCACAGTCCTCCGGGCTCATGCCCAGCCCGTCGCGCATGATGCCGTAGATCTCGGCGATCATCTGCATATCGGCATATTCGATACCGTTATGGATGGTCTTGACGAAATGGCCGGCGCCGCCGGTGCCCAGATAGGCACAGCACGCTTCGCCGTTGAATTTGGCCGAAATGGCGGTCAGTACCGCCTCGGCGTTTTTCCACTGGGCTTCCGAGCCGCCGACCATGATCGATGGGCCATGGCGCGCACCCTCTTCGCCGCCCGACACCCCGATGCCCAGAAAGCCGATGCCCGTGCCATCGAGTTCCGAAAAGCGGCGTACGGTGTCATGGTAATTGGCGTTGCCGGCGTCGATGATGACATCGCCCTCTTCAAGCAGTGGCTTGAGTTCAGCAATCACCTGATCGACCGGATCGCCGGCCTTGACCATGATGATGACCGAACGCGGCCGCTTGAGCATGGAAATGAATGTCGCGAGCTCGCCGCTGCCCATCACGTTGGATTTGAGATCTCCGGCATTGGCCAGAAACGCATCCACCTTGTCCGCAGTGCGGTTGTAAACGGCCACCTTGTAGCCGTTATCGGCAATATTGAGGGCGAGATTTTCGCCCATCACCCCGAGCCCGATCAGGCCGATATCTGCCTCTTCCATGCACAAAGCCTCTCAACTTTAGTTCTATAGTCATTGTCTCTAGCCCTCGACGCGGGCGGGGGCAAGTTGTGCCGGCATGCCGAAATGCATCGCTCCCCCTTGCTGTCACCCCGATGCATCAATCGACTGCAACCGATTGCAGCGCGGGCGCGGTCGTGGCAGGTAAGAAATCTCGAGCCAGCAGCATCCGGATGCCCATGTCGTCTTCTTCCCCCGCCCAGCCCCGTCTCATAATCGTCATGGGTGTATCGGGCGCCGGAAAATCGACAATCGGAGAGGAATTGGCCAAACGGCTGGAAGTGCCCTTCATCGACGCCGACAACCTCCATCCGCGGGCCAACGTCGAAAAGATGCGAGGCGGCCGCCCGCTCGAGGATACCGATCGCTGGCCCTGGCTGGAGATCGTCGCAGATGCAATGCGCAACACCGCCGACACCAATGGTCGCGTCGTGTGCGCCTGCTCAGCCCTGCGTCGGTCCTATCGCGATTGCCTCAGGAACCGCGCCGAAGAGCCCATCGCCTTCGTGCTGCTGCACGGAGACAAATCGGTCATTGCCCAACGCCAGGCCAATCGTCCCGGCCATTTCATGCCACCTGCCCTGCTCGACAGCCAATTTGCGACCCTCGAGCAGTTCGGACCGCAAGAGCGCGGCATAACAATCGATGTCGCATTGTCGATCGACGAAATCGTCGATGAGGCCGCTGCGGCGCTCAGCTAGCGCCGCTCGACGGTATAGCCCCGCTCTTCCAGTATTTCCGGAATGGAATCCGGGCCCACGTAATGGCCCAGCCCGACGGCGACCAGCGTGGTACCCTCGCCGGCGAGGATGTCCTCGATCCCATCGACAAAGCCGTGATTGCGCTCAACGAACAGCACGTCATAGAACCCTTCGAGTTCTTCGGCGATTTCCGCAGTCTCCCTCTCGAGTGTTGAGAGGTCGCCATCGATCCAGCTCTCGAGTTCACCGACGAGTTCGGTCTTGGCATCCTCGTATTCGATGATGGTCTGACGCAGCACATCCAGTTGCACCGCCTCATCCATGCCCGACAGGGTTTCGAACTGGTCTTCGAACGTTTCGAACCCCTCCACGGGCGTGCCCAATTCGTCGGCGCGGGCCTTGATGTGCATGTCGATGCCACCTGCGGGGTCAAACCCTGCCTCGACCAGCATCAGCGCGGAAATCTGCAGATAGGCATACCAGGGACGCAATCCATCGAAGCTTTCGAGCGGAACTCCGTGCTCGTCCAGAATGATCTGAAGTCCCGCCATCTCCTCTTCATTGAGCAATGAAGACAACGGGCGATCGGGCGACATGCCGGACGTCATGATCAGCCCAGACAGATCGGCCGGCGGCTCGAAACTGTCGAGTTCGAGCCAGACGCTGTCGGCCTTTTCGAGGATTTCGGCCAGTTGGGGGCTTTCCCAATCCACCCCGTCGCGCATCATGTGGACGGTGCCGATCATGTAGATGGTCGAATTCTCGTCCTCGACGACCCAGATCGGCGGCTCCGGCGTTTGAGCGGCAAGCGGGGTGGCCGTCGTTCCGAGCAGCAGCCCAGCCGCAATCCTTCGCGTCCATCGTCCAAGCGCCATAAGCTCAACCCTTCCAGTCATAAACCGAGTGGGGAGAACCCCCGACCCAAGAAATTGTTTCGAAAACTTCATGCCGCCATTACTATGGCGCCATGACCCTTGCTCAAACCATAAGTGCGCCGCTTCATCGGCCCCTGCCCCGCCGCTGGATCGCTGCGGCAGGTTTTGCCGTGCTTGCCATGGCGGCGGTCGCCTTGTGGGGCAGCGGCTACGCCAACCGGCTCTATTTTGACGAAGCCCACGCGCGCGGCAATAATACACTGCGTCTCGCCGTGGCCGTTTTGCGCGGGCACATGGAGCGTTACGAGAGTCTGCCCAGGGTTATTGCCGATTTTGATGACATCAAGGCGGTAGTCGCCGATCCTGGCAATCAGGACCTGGTTGCGGACGTCAACGCCTATCTCAAACAGATCAACACCCAGTTCGAATCGTCCGACATCTACGTGATGGGAGAGGATGGCACGACAATCGTCGCCTCGAATTACGACAGCGAAGCGCCCTTCGTCGGCGAAAACTTCCAGTATCGCCCCTATTTCTACGACGCTATCGACGGCGGAGAGGGTCGATTCTTTGGCCTTGGCACCACATCGTTCAAGCGGGGCTATTATTTCGGCGCGCCGGTTCTGGTCGATGGGGAGTTCAGGGGCGTCGTGGCGGTCAAGGTCGACGTCGATTCCATTGAGGAGACCTGGCGCGGCGGCGACTACCTCATCGTCGTGACCGACCCCGAAGGCATTATATTCATGTCGAGCCGGGCCGACCTGCTTTACAATTCCATGCTGCCGCTCACCCCCGAGCGGCTGGCCCGGACCGATGAAACGCGGCGCTATGCCAATGCCGAACTGGCCGAATTGCCGTTCCGCGAAACCGGCGATGAAAGCCATCGGCTGATCAGTATCGAGCGCGAGGAGACGGCCAGCGAATATCTCGTGGTGTCCGAATCCATGCCCGAGGCCAATTGGACGGTCAGCGTCATGCTCGACACCGCCTCGGCCCGCGCCCAGGCGCTCACCGCCACCATAATCGCCTTGCTCGCAATTGCGCTGGGCACGTTGGCCGGTACGATCTATGCCCAGCGGCGCGCCCGTCTGCGTGAGCGCATGCACCTTCAGCGCGAGGCAAAGGAAATGCTCGAGCGCCGCGTCGTAGAGCGCACAGCCGAACTCGCCAGCGTCAATATCAAGCTCGAAGAGGAAGTGGCCGAGCGCCGGGTGACCGAACAAATGCTGCGCAAGACCCAGTCCGATCTCGTCCAGGCTGGAAAGCTAGCGGCGCTAGGCCAGATGTCCGCCGCGCTTTCGCACGAATTCAACCAGCCGCTCTCGGCCGCCCGCAACTACGCCGATAACGCGCTCGTACTGATCGACCGGGGCAGAATCGAGGATGCGCGCGCCAATGTCGGGCGCATTTCCGGGCTGATCGACCGCATGAATTCCATTTCGCGCCATCTGCGCAATTTCGCGCGCAAGCCGAACCAGAAGCTCACAAACGTACCGCTCGATCTGGTGATCGGCGACACGGTCGAATTGATCGACTGGCGCTTGAAATCGGCTGGTGTGGAACTGTTCATCGACATCGAAGATGGCCCGCTCACCATCATCGGGGGTCCGATCCGCCTCCAGCAGGTTCTGGTCAACATCCTCACCAATGCCATCGACGCCGCCGAAACCGGAACCGACCGACGCATCGATCTTGTCGCAAGGCGCGCCGAGGAGCGTGCCGTTGTCACCATCCGCGACCGCGGCCCCGGCATAGCTCCGGGTCTGGCCCAACGCATCTTCGATCCGTTCTTTTCCACCAAGGGGGTTGGCAAGGGACTGGGGCTTGGGCTTTCGATTTCCTATAACATCATCAAGGATTTCGGCGGCGAGCTGCGCGTCGAAAACCACCCCGAGGGCGGTGCGCTGTTCACCATCGAACTCCGGTACGCTCAAACCCGGGCCCTAACGGAAGCGGCGCAATGAGCGGGGAAAAGATCATCCTCGTCGATGACGAAAACGAATTGCGTCATTCGACCGCCCAGGCACTGGAGCTGGCGGGCTTCGAGGTCATCGATTTCGCATCGGCTGAACAGGCCACCCATTTTGCCGGCTTCGGCTTCAAGGGCATCGTGATTACCGATATTCGCATGCCGGGCATTGATGGCCTGACATTGATGAACCGGTTGCACGAACTCGACCGCGACATACCGGTCATTCTGATCACGGGTCACGGCGACGTTCAACTTGCGGTCCGCGCCATGCGCGAAGGCGCCTATGATTTCATCGAAAAGCCGTTCGTCACCAGCCAGCTGGCCGAAATCGCCGCGCGCGCCCTCGAGTACCGCAAGCTGGTTCTGGAAAACCGCGTGCTGCGCGCTGCCGCCGGGCAGAGCGACGATCTCGAACAGCGGCTTCTGGGCAGATCCAACGCCATGGTGGAACTGCGGCGCAAGCTGCGCACCATCGGCCCGACCGATACTGACGTCCTGATCGTCGGCGATACCGGATCGGGCAAGGAAGTGACAGCCCGGGCGCTGCATGATCTGTCCCACCGATCGAGCAAGCCCTATGTCGCAATCAACTGCGCTGCGCTCCCGGCCAATCTCATCGAAAGCGAATTGTTCGGCCATGAGATCGGGGCGTTTCCGGGCGCCATGCGGGCCCGGTTCGGCAAGTTCGAATTGGCCCAGGGCGGCACGATCCTGCTCGATGAAATCGGCTCGATGCCCATGGACGTGCAGGGCAAACTGCTCCGGGTCATCCAGGAGCGAACGATAACCCGGCTGGGCTCCAATGATGGCCTGCCGCTTGATGTGCGGTTCATAGCTACCTCGAAAACCCCGCTCGAAGCCAATGTGGCGGAGGGCACGTTCCGGTCCGATCTGCTTTACCGGCTCAATGTCATAACTCTGGAAATCCCTCCGCTTTCTCAGCGGCGCGAGGATATTCCCCTGCTTTTCATGCAACTTCTGACCGAGGCGGCGGCGCGCTACCGGCGTGATCCGACCACGGTACCGCCGCAGGTTCTGACGGCGCTGAGCGAACGCCATTGGCCCGGCAATGTGCGCGAACTGCGCAACGCCGCCGATCGCTACATCCTCGATCTGGGTCTGCCTTTTGTCGAAACGGCCAATGACGGGCCTGAAGGCGATTCGAGACTGGCCGACCGGGTGGCCGAGTTCGAGCGCGGCGTCATAGAAAGCGCTCTGATCGCCCACGCCGGAAGCCTCAAGCCGGTCTATGAATCGCTCGGGCTGTCGCGCAAATCGCTCTATGAAAAGATGCAGAAGTACGGGTTGGAGCGCGGCCGCTACCTGCCCAGCGAGGCCGAAGCTGACTGACCGGTCCTGACGTGTGGGGGATTCCACACACCGGACGGGCCCAATGTTACCGTTTCCACCCACGCCCTTTCGAAAATATGAAAAAAGTATGACGAGCACGTCCGGGGCCGCTTGCGCAGGAGCACCCGTTGCGGCCCTCATGGTTCACCGCCGGGCGATGCGGAGGACGTTACGCGCCCGGTGAGGAATGAACCCAAAGAGGTAACCCCACGGGAGGAACGCTATGCGTTTTACCACTCTTGCCGCTCTTGCGGCAGCAACCCTGCTCGCCGCCACTCCGGCCATTGCTCAGGATGATCGGTCCGATTGGCCCGCGAGCATGACGATCGGTACTGCCAGCCAGGGCGGCACATACTTTATCTACGGTACCGGCCTTGGCGGTCTGATCACTCAGGAACTCGGCGTCAACGCTTCGGGTGAAGTGACTGGCGGCCCGGTTCAGAACTCGACACTGATTGAGACCGGCGACCACATCATGGGTCTTGTCACCATGGGCCCGGCCTATGAAGCCTGGACCGGCGTTTCAGAACTCGCTCCCGGCGTCGAGCACAAGAGCCTGCGCGCCCTGTTCCCGATGTATCAGACGCCCTTCCAGGTCGTAACGCTGGCCTCCTCGGGCATTGAATCGGTAGCCGATTTCGACGGCAAGCGCGTTTCAGTCGGCCCGGCTGGCGGCACTGCAGCCACCTACTGGCCGCGCTATTTCGAGATCCTGGGCGTCTCGCCCGAGATCAGCTATTCGGGCGCCAATGATGCGGTCAGCCAGCTCAAGGACGGCCTGATCGACGCGTTTGCCTTTGCTGCCGGCGTGCCGATTGCCGCCTTCGCCCAGATCGCTGCAGAAAACGACGTCAACATCTTCGGCTTCACCGAAGAACAGCGGGGTCAGATCCTGACGCAGATGCCGGAAATGGCCGCGTTTGATGCCCCGGGCGGTCTCTACGAGGGCTTCCCCGAAGAAAGCCCGACCGTTGCAATGTGGAACTTCGCCATCGCAAGCGAGTCCATGCCCGAAAGCCTGGCATACGAGATCACCAAGCTGGTGATGGAAAACACCGAGCGCATGGTGCAAATCCACTCGGCGGCCGCGGAAACCACAACCGATAACGTCGACAAGAACACCTTCATGCCGTTCCATCCGGGCGCCGTCCGGTATTACGAGGAAATCGGCATCGAAATTCCGGACGATCTGCGCGGCTAACGCCAACCATCTGAAGGGCAATCGGGCGGATGACGGTCTTTACCGCCATCCGCCTGTTTGCAGGAAAGCCAATTGAAGCGCATGCTATGCGCTATCCGGGGCTTAAGCGGCCCGCGGGAGGAAAGTTCAATGTCTCAGGACAAGTCCGTACCGGAAAATGATGCCGGTCCGATGATCGCACAGGGGACCGACGAGGAGCCCCTCGCCACCAACCAGCGCAGCCTTGCGGGCAGGATCGGCCTGGCCGTGACGGTGATGGCCATCGCCTATACGGTCTTTCATATCTATGTGATGAACATTTCGCCGCTTGAGCCATGGACCTACCGCATGGTCCACGTGACCGGCGGCCTGTTCATCGGCTTTTTGACCTATTCGGCCCTGACCCTCAATCCCGACGCGCCCATCACGGCCCGCAGCCACAGCCCCATCGAATGGGGACTGATCGCCATCGCCGCGGCCGGCACCCTCTATGGGGCCGTCATGGTCGCCTATGCCTGGGCGGGCCGGTGGTTCGGTTTTGCGCCCCTGCCCGACGCCTTCGTGTTCGGCTCCTACGGCCTGCCGCTTCTGATCGGCACGGTTGCCTCCGTCGCCGCGGGCTGGTTGTTTTCGGACCGCAACCGCGAGCGTGTTCATCCGGCCGACTGGCTGCTGGGCATCGCCGCGCTCGCCATGTTCGGCTACATCATATTTAACGTCGGCGCCCTGCGCCTTCGCGCCGGCACGGGCATGGCCCAGACCGCCGATTTCTATGCGGCGCTCGTCGGGGTGATCCTGATCCTCGAGTTGACCCGTCGGGTAGCCGGACTGGCTCTGGTCATCATCGCGGGCGTTTTCATCGCCTATTCCTTCGTCGGCCCCTGGCTGCCCGGGTTCCTGACCCATCGCGGCTACACGGCCGAGCGGTTCTTCACCTACATCTTCACCGACCAGGGCATTCTGGGTGATCCGATCGCGGTCTCTTCGACCTACATCATCCTGTTCATCGTCTTCGCCGCCTTTCTGCAGGCCTCCCGCGTCGGCGATTATTTCGTCAACTTCGCCTTTGCTGCAGCGGGCAATCTGCGCGGCGGCCCGGCCAAAGTGGCTGTGTTCGCATCCGGTCTTATGGGCATGATCAACGGCACCTCGGCGGGTAACGTCGTGGCGACCGGTTCGCTCACCATCCCGCTGATGAAAAAGGTCGGCTATCCGGCAAAGAGCGCAGCGGCGATTGAAGCGACGGCTTCCTCGGGCGGCCAGATCCTGCCCCCGATCATGGGCGCCGGCGCCTTCATCATGGCCGAAGTGACCGGCATTCCCTACACCGAGATCGTCATCGCCGCGATCATCCCGGCCTTGCTCTATTTCGTGTCGGTCTATTTCATGATCGATCTGCAGGCCACAAAGCTGGGCATGAAAGGGCTGCCCAAGTCCGAACTGCCAAAGTTCAAGGTGTTGGCCAAACAGGCCTTTCTGTTCCTGCCCATCATCATCCTGATCTATACGCTGTTCGCCGGCTATTCGGTGATCCGCGCGGGTACTGTGGCCATGGCCTCGGCAGCTGTCGTCTCCTGGCTCACGCCCTATCGCATGGGGCCAACCGCGGTCCTCAAGGCGCTAGAATTGGGCGCCAAGATGAGCATCCAGCTCGTCGCCGTGTGTGCCGCCGCCGGTATCATCGTCGGCGTGATTGCATTGACTGGCGTGGGGGCGCGTTTCTCCTCGCTCCTGCTCGGCATCGCCGAACAGAACCAGCTGATCGCGCTGTTCTTTGCCATGTGCATCTCGATCATCCTCGGCATGGGCATGCCCACCACCGCCGCCTACGCCGTGGCCGCCGCCGTGGTTGCGCCGGGCCTCATCCAGCTTGGAATTCCGGTCCTCGTCGCCCACTTCTTCGTCTTCTACTACGCCGTGATGTCGGCGATCACCCCACCCGTGGCACTGGCCGCGTATGCGGGTGCGGGGCTATCGGGCTCCGATCCCATGAAGACCTCGGTGGAAGCGTTCAAGATCGGGCTGGCTGCCTTTATCGTGCCGTTCATGTTCTTTTACAGCCATGAACTGCTCATGCAGGGGGAATGGATCGACATCGCTCGCGTCGTGGCAACTGCGTTGCTGGGCATGTATCTGCTCTCGGCTGCGGTGCAAGGGTACTATTTTGGCACCATCGGCGTCATCTTGCGCATCGTCCTGCTTGTCGCCGCGCTCTCGATGATCGAAGGCACGTGGTACACCGACCTGTTCGGCCTCGCCGTCGCGGTCGGCCTGTTTTTTTACCAGAAACGCCTCGTCACCCCCCGGACATTGGCCAAGGGCGCAGATTGAGGGCCAGCACACGCTGAAAACAAGGGCCGCCTCCACCGGAGGCGGCCTTTATCTTTTTGCAATGGCGTGGCCATCATCCCTGCCGCGCCGCCCAGCTTTTCATTGCCGAGGCAAGATATTCGGCAAACCCGGTTTCGATACTCTCGTAGCGCGCGACAAAATCGGGGTGCCCAAGATAAACATCGGCAAGCCCGGCATAGGCCAAAACCGGTGCCGAGCGGCCCCAACTGGCCTGCACCCAATTCCAGTGACGGGCGATTACAGGGTTAAGAGCATGCGATTGCGCCGGAATACCCTTGCGCAGCCCTTCGGCCATATCCTCTTCGATGGACCGCAATTCATCCATCATAGCCTCGCGGTCGTCGTCCGAAAGCAGTTCCGTCTTCCGGCGCGAAGCCTCGATTTCAGGTCTGATTTCAGGCCCGTATTTTTCTTCGAGCCAAGCTTCATACTCGGCCTGCTTTTGAGGATCGATGATCCCCGAATACAAATCGGCGTCTCTCATGGCGCGATCTCCTTTGAGTTCGGCGATCGTGCGGTCGATCGTCCTGAGCATGGCGGCGAGCCGATCTGCCTGTTCAGCCACTTTTTTGCGCTGATTTTCCAGCGCCGGGAGACGATCGAATTCCGGATCGTCGAGGATGGCCCCGATCTCGGCAAGGGGAATATCCAACGCCCGATGGATCAGGATCTGCTGCAGGCGCAGCAGTTGTTCGCGGCCGTAATAACGGTAGCCGTTCTCGCCGATATGGGCGGGTTTGAGCAGGCCGATCTGGTCGTAATGGTGCAGCGCGCGGATCGAAATCCGGGCCATTTGCGCCACCTGCTTGACTGTATATCGTGCCATTTTCTCTTTCCCGCACCATCCGCAGGACAACCTCATAGTCCCTCACGCAACGTGAGGGTCAACCACCCGCAACGCCATTTCGTTACAATTTTATCTTTCCCGGAAGCCGACAGTTCACCGCGTTTTCAAACTGCGCCCGGACGACCGCCGTCGTTTACCGTCTGACCGTTCTTGCGGTGTAGCGTTCCTGCACAACGATTTTCCAGAACGGAAAAATGGCCATGGAAAAAATGCTGACCCGCAACGAACTGGCTCTGATGCTGGTCTGGGCTTTCCGCGAGCAGAAGGTGGAGTCCACACCCCACCCGCACGCCGATGCGCTCACGCTCTATTGCAATGTCATGGCCCTGCCCGTCGCTGAAGCGGCGACCGTTGTTTCCCACGCCCGCTCTGGAAATGTCTCTCCGACCGATCCGGTCGCCCTGGCGCGCTGGACCCGGGGCTTGATGCTGCTGCGCGAAATGCTGGCTCAACCCATGTGCACGCTTTCTATTGCCGAGCCCGAGATCCCGTCCCGTACGGGCGTCGCTGCTTAACCAGTAAGGCAATCTGGTCACCCATTGCCCAGATTGGCGACTGCGTGTCGCGCATTTTTCCCACTCGGCAGGGCCTTTGCGCTCCAGTTCGTGATCGAAGTCTCGCCATAGTGCGCCTAAGCGGTCACAAAATATCCCCATAAACTCCGCTACATGGCCGCATCGCGGTCCCAACCCCGCCACTGCCCCTCCTCACGATGTGTTCACGGTTTCGCGATCAGCGGAGTCGGCGTTCGGCATCCTGCCGATCGATCTTGAATAAATGGTACGGCACGTACCGACCAACATGGAGCACAACCCCATGAGCAAGACCGTTCTTTCCCTCGCCGCGCTTATTGGCCTCTCCGCTACCGGTGGCGCTTTCGCCCAGGCCCTTGATTTCAACGCGCTCGATGCCAACACGGATGGTGTCGTCAGCATGGAAGAGTTGCAGGTGGCGATCCCCGACCTTACGCCAGAGAGCTTTGCCATGCTCGACACCGACACCGACGGCTCGCTGTCGGCCGAAGAATTCGCTGCCCTTATGCCGGCGACCGAAGCCCCCGCCAACACCATGGAAGCGCCTGCCGCCCAATAGACAAACATAGTTTCTGAGGCATTCTCCCGGCCTCAGACTTTGGTGCAGACCTCCTCCCGGTCGGCCGTTCCGCACTCGCGGGGCGGCCGATTTTGTGTCAGCGTTAGGACCATCAAGTGCCAAAGGACAATTATGCGACTCTACCTCATCCCATTTTGCGCTCTGATATTAACCGCAACATTGGGCGCGTGCTCGGACGGCGAGACGCCCCAGGCCGATGCCGGCGCCATTAACCCTGAAGCAACAGCAGAGCCATCCCCGGAGCCGGCTCCCTTTTATGTCGGTCAATGGGCTGCCGATCCGGTGTGGTGTACCGACCAGACAGACGGATTCCCGATCACCATCACACCAACCGCTTTTGAAGGACGGGAAAACATCTGCGAGATGACCGAAATCGAGACAACCCCAGAAGGTGGCGCCACCGCACGACTGACGTGCCGGTCCGAAGGCGAAACGATTGTGGAACCGATCAGTTTTGCTCAGGCAGGCGAACAGATCGCCATTCTCTGGCCGGAGCGGGGAACCGAGGCAACGCTGTTCTCACGCTGTGAGTAACCTTATGGACAACCCAAGCCAAAGTGAACTGATCGAAGCACTCAGGGCACTGGATTCGACAATCGCCAAGTGCAAAAAGGCTTTACCCAAGCTCAAGACCGGAACGGCCTCCCACACCTTGCTCATACGCCGAATCAAGGCGCTGGAAATCGCAACGGCGCTGATACGGCGAGAACTCGCGCTTTAGCGGCAAGGCGCATCTTTGCGCTGGTTCGGGCCGCGATAAATCTTGCGTTGAGTGGCGCCCTGCTCTAACTGTTCGCCTCCCTTCGATCTTCGCCGATTGAAGGCTTGGCCCGGTCGGAGATTCCACCTCCTGGCCGGGTCATTTATTTCGGCGACACCGCAAAAAGAGCGCACGAAATGAACTTCAAACTTCCAGACCATGCCGACCGCCGCAAAGCGTCGGCCGACGCCAAGCGGGCCCTGCTGGAAAAAATCAAGGCCCAGAAAAGCGGCAACAGCGCTTCCGACAAAAAGAACGCTAAATAGCCCCCTTACGAGCCGGACATAAATGGTGCGGGCGGCGGGACTCGAACCCGCACGGAGATGCCTCCTCAGGATTTTAAGTCCTGTGTGTCTACCATTCCACCACGCCCGCAAGGCGAGATCGGCTATTCTCCCTTATACCCGACCTCGATCCGATCCAATTCCCCCGGCTTCATGGTGTCGAGCCATTTCAGGAATTCGGCAACGTCCCGAAAGCCGGCACGACGGGCATCCGCATCGGTAACATCTTCGGCCCTGATCGGGGTGATAGTACCGATCTGCAAGACGCCAACCTTAGTCTTGAGCGTGCCACCGGGCTTGACCGTCCGCCGCCGCCAGCGGCGGAACTGGAGTGTGATTTCTCCCGCCTTTATCTTCTCGAGCACTTCGAGCTTGATCAGCATCAGTCGGTGCCACCCGCGATAGGCGCGGCATAGGTGAAGTCCAGATCCCATGGAAAGAATATCCAGGTGTCCTGACTGACCTCGGTAATGAAGGTATCGACCATTTCGCGGCCCTGAGGCTTGGCGTAGACCGTCGCGAAATGAGCGTTGGGCAGCATATCGCGCACCGCGCGAGCCGTGGCGCCCGTATCGACAAGATCGTCGATGATCAGCAGCTTCTGGCCCGACGCATCGGCGGCGATCAGATCGGAATTGATCGCCTTGAGCACCGTGATCTTGCCCTGGCTCTGGTGATCGTAGGATTTGACCGAGACGCTCTCGATCACCCGGATATTGAGTTCGCGCGCAATGATTGCAGCGGGTACCAGCCCGCCACGCGTGATCGCAACGATCGAATGGAATGGGCCCTCACTGGTCAGACGCCAGGCAAGCGCGCGGGAATCGCGGTGAAACTGATCCCAGGAAACCGGGAAAGACTTGTTCTGCGGGTTCATACGTAAGGTTCCTTGGGCAAAACGATGTTCTTTTCAGCGTGCAGACGGTCGACCAGCACCTGCACTTCCGCTGTCGCCTGTTCGAGCCGTTCAATATCGTGACTGCGCAATACGAGATAGGTCATCACGTGGGTATTCCCCATCTGCGGGTAGGATCCGATCTTGACGTCGTCATAGCGCGACTGGATTTCGCCCAGGGGATCGCCAACGGCGCCCTCTCCCACGGCGGCTGGCACTGTCCGGCTTTCCACCTTGCGCCCGCCCTCCAGCGTCGGCGCGATGGATTCAAGCATGGCCTGCATGATCTTGGGCACCCCCGCCATGACGTGGACATTCCCGATGCGAAATCCCGGCGCTGCCGAAACGGCGTTGACGATCAGATCGGCTCCAACCGGAATGCGCGCCATGCGCAACCGGGCCGGCGTCGCCGGCGTGCCGGTCTCGGCCCATCGCGCCTCGAGCATGGCCCGCGCTTCCTCGTTGATCGGCAGATCCACACCGAAGGCCTTTGCTATGGCATCGGCTGTTATATCGTCATGGGTCGGCCCGATCCCGCCTGTCGTAAACACATATGTGCAGCGGGCGCGCAATGCGTTCACCGCTTCGATGATCGCATCGGTATCGTCGGAAACGATCCGCACTTCGCGCAACTCAATCGCCAGATCGGTACAGAACTGCGCTGTCGTGGCGATGTTGACGTCCTTTGTCCGTCCCGAGAGGATTTCATCTCCGATGACGACAAGACCGGCTGTAACGACAGATGAGGACATTGGACCGCCTGAAAAAACAAGCGCCATGGATGCCCTTACCGCCCAAAAAAATCAAGCGCGACGCCCAATCCAGCGCTCTCCATCCCCAACCCTCTCACGCCCTCGCTTGCGGTTGGATCGATTTTCGGGCAATCGAGGTCATATCGGCAGGAATGCGCGGAGCCCTCAATGACCCGAGACAAGCTTTTTCTCCTCCGTCCGGACTTTGAGGACCCTGCCTATCCTGGCAAGCGGTTCTATTGTTGGCATTGCGCCCTGCTCGAAGGCGTGCTCGCATCGTTTCCCGCACTGGCAAACAAGCTCGATGTCGAGCGCGTCGAATGGGCCAGACCGCGCCACCCGGTGATTGCAGTGGTCGGCGAGGCGCGCCAGTCCCTGCCACTTCTCGTGCTGGCCGATGGCGAAACATTCGATGGCCTGACTTTCATAAACGACAAGGACCAGATCCTGGGCGCCTTGTCCGAGCGCCACGGCTTTCCCCATCCGCATCCCTGACACAGTTTGTCCATGCATTTTCCCTCTCCCCTCGTTCGCGGCATGCTCATAAGGCGTTACAAGCGCTTTCTGGCAGATGTGACTCTGGAAACTGGAGAAATTCTCACTGCACATTGTGCAAATCCCGGCGCAATGACGGGGCTGGCCATGCCGGGCCTGCCCGTCTGGCTTTCGAAATCGGACGATCCCAAACGCAAGCTCGCCTATTCCCTCGAACTGGTCGAACTGCCCACCGGCATCGTGGGCATCAATACTGCCCATCCCAACCGCATCGTTGGCGAAGCGCTGCGCGCCCGCTCCATTCCTGAACTGGGCGCTTATGACGGCATCCGGCCCGAGGTCAAATATGCCGAAAAAAGCCGTGTCGATTTCCTTCTGACCGCCGAAGGGCTGCCCGACTGCTATCTCGAGGTTAAAAACGTGCATCTGGTGCGCGCTGCCGGGCTGGCTGAATTTCCTGATTCGGTGACCACGCGCGGCGCCCGTCATCTGGCTGATCTGGCCCGCATGGTTGACGAGGGCCACCGGGCAGTGATGCTCTATCTCGTCCAGCGCGGCGACTGCACCCAGTTCACCCTCGCCGCCGATATCGACAGGGCCTATGCGGCGGCGTTCCGCGATGCGCGCTCGGCCGGGGTTGAGGCTCTGTGCCACGCAACCGACATAACATCTGAAGCGATCACCCTCGGGGACCCTCTTCCCATACGCGAGTGAGCCGATTACCTTTGCCTCCAACAGGAGACGACAATGACCACCTACGTCGAAGCGGCGGCCAAGAAGAAACGCATGCCCGGTGTCATCCCGCTGCACGGCGAGGAAGGCTTCGCCGGCATGCGCAAGGCCGGCGCGCTGACCGCCGAAGTGCTCGACCTGCTTGTTCCCATGGTCGAACCCGGCGTGCCCACCGCTAAACTCGACCGCTTCGTTTATGAATTTGCCCGCGACAATGGCGCGACCCCGGCAACGCTCAATTATCGCGGCTACCGCTATTCCACCTGCACCTCGATCAACCATGTGGTCTGCCACGGGATGCCGAGCGAAAAACCGCTGCGCGAAGGCGATATCGTCAATATCGACGTCACCCTGATCGTCGATGGCTGGCATGGTGATTCGAGCCGCATGTATCCGGTGGGCGAGATTTCACGCAAGGCCGAGCGGCTCATCGAAATCACCTATGAAAGCCTGCGGCTGGGCATTGAGGCGGCAAGGCCCGGTAACACCACCGGTGACATCGGTGCCGCTATCCAGCGTTATGCCGAAGGCGAACGCGCCAGCGTTGTGCGAGATTTTGTCGGCCACGGGCTCGGCCGCCTGTTCCACGACGAGCCCAACATCATGCATTTCGGCAATCCGGGCACCGGCGTTGAGATCAAGCCGGGGATGATTTTCACGATCGAGCCGATGATCAATCTCGGGCGACCACAGGTCAAAATCCTCAATGATGGCTGGACGGCCGTCACCCGCGACAGAACCCTTTCGGCCCAGTGCGAGCACTCGATCGGCATCACCGATACCGGAAATGAGATTTTCACGCTCTCGCCGCGCGGTTTGTTCAATCCTCTGGAGGCCCGCAACAGTCCATGACGTCGAAACTGGGGGCAAGCGACACGAATGGATTGGCGGAAGCGGCACCCGATTATCACGGGCATCGCGACAGGCTGCGCGACCGTTTTACCAAGGGCGGCGCATCGGCGCTGCAGGATTATGAACTGCTCGAACTTCTGCTGTTCCGCATCCTGCCACGCCGCGACACCAAGCCCATTGCCAAGGCCATGCTCAAGCGTTTCGGCAGCTTTTCCGAGGCTATCGGGGCTCCCCGGCATCTGCTCGAGGAGATCGACGGGCTCGGCCCCACGGCAATCACTGACCTCAAGGTCATCCTTGCCGCCGCCCAACGCATCGGCAAGGATGCCGTTCACGATCGCCCGATCCTGGGCTCGTGGACCGAGGTTATCGATTACTGCAAGGCCTCGATGTCCTACGAGACCGTCGAGCAGTTCCGCATTCTATTTCTCGATAAAAAGAACAAGCTGATCGCCGACGAGGTGCAGCAGGTTGGAACCGTGGACCACACGCCGGTCTATCCCCGCGAAGTCATCAAACGCACGCTGGAACTTTCGGCAACCGCGCTGATCCTCGTCCACAATCACCCGTCCGGCGACCCTGCACCGTCATCGGCAGACGTTCAGATGACCCGCCAGATCGCCGATATCGCCAAGCCACTCGGCATCACGGTTCACGACCACATCATCGTTGGCAAATCGACCCACACATCGCTGCGTGGCATGAAGTTGTTCTAGGGCCGCTAGTACAGCCCAATACGCATGATGACCATTATCCCCAGGCAGAAGAACCGGTCCCGTTGAGTTCAGTGGGCTGCATGTCGTGGCCAGAATGATCAGGAGCCGTTCAGCCCAAACGACCCAGCCGGCTGCGCAGCTTGCGATACATATCGAAAAGCCCCGGGTGATTCTTGACCGCGCCCTTGGCCCTTTCGCCAACCGCCAGGCTTGCCGCCGCAACGCGACCAACCGGAGTCAGTGCGTGCGCAAACGCCGTTAGGCTTTGCTTTTCGTTGCACCAGAGGCGTTTCTCGTCGCTGTCGCCCTTGCCCATGTCGATGAACCGATAGCCTCCCTCAAAACTGGCCTGCATGGCGCGCAAAAGGTTCTGTTTGCCCGGCGACCCAGACTGCAAATCCGGACTCGGGTGCATTGAGGTGATGAGCGAATAGAGCCCGCCACCCGCTTCGATATTGTAGCGAACGGCGATCACTTCACCGTCGAGCCGCAACACGTGCAGCAGGCCGCCGGCGCTGTGCATGGCGCGCTTGTAGAATGCCTTGATCGGCGCGTCACGGAACGGATCGCGGATGCCCTGCACCTTGAACCGCTCGGCCCTGTGGGCGAACATCGTATCGATGATCGCCGCCGCCTCCGCACCGGCTTTAACGACTTCAAAGCCAACTTCTCCCTGCCCTGCCAGCTTGCTGCCCTGCTGGCGATCGACCTTGCGGCGACGCTTGTCGCGGCGCTCGGCATCGCAGGACGCCCAATCGCCATAGCGCGCAACGTGGACGCAATCGGCAAGCATCCGGCTACCGAGCGCCGCGCTCAATCCGCTCGATTGGGCGAGCGACACAGGCACATCAGGCAAATGGACAAGATCGCAATTGGCAAGTGCCGAAAATGCCTGCCGCCACAGCCGAACCCGTTCTGCCACCGGAACGGTTTGCCACCGATCCAGATCGACAAGGGGCGCGTATGATCCCAAATGGTCGCCGGTAAACCACGTCGCCACGCGTAACCCATAGACCCGCTTTCGCATCAACGGCAGCAAAACCACCGGTTCTCCGGCCAGCGAGATGATGATGAACGCACAATCGGCAGTCCCAATCGCGCCAGCCTCTATCCATGCGCTGACCAGGCCATATTTCTGCGACGCCAGAAGGCAATGGTTCTTTTCCAGCCCCTTCCAACTGTCGGCCACGTCTTCAATGCGCTGGTACACGGTGAAAGATGCGCGCGCCGAGCCAGATTCCGGCGCCTCGCCCGCCGCGACAGAAAGTGCCGACATTGCTGCTGATCCCCCAATTGATCCACAGGACCATGGACCGAAGGGGTAAACTCGCGGTTTCGTGATCGCATCGTGTTGCGCGAAAATCGGCACTAGCCAAATTTGTCTATGGCTATGGTTAAGCGCGAATTAGCCGAACTGATTCAGCACTTCAAAATTGGCCTGCATCCAGAACGCCAGACGGGTAAAATTGCCGGAAAGAAAGAGAATTCCGACAATGACCAGCAGGCCCCCCATCACCTTCTCGACCGTTCCGAGGTGTTTTTTGAACCCGTCGAAGAATGACAGGAATGGCCCCAGCGCCAGAGCTGCAAGGATGAACGGCACCCCCAGTCCCGCAGAATAGACCGCAAGCAGCGCCGCGCCTTCCCAGGCTGTCTGCTGGTTTGCAGCGACAGTCAGGATGGCCGCAAGAATGGGCCCGATACACGGAGTCCACCCGATAGCGAATGCCAATCCGAGCAGAAATCCGCCCAGCGGCCCGCTGGCCATTTTCGGACCTTCGAGCTTGAACTGCCGGTAGAGCCACGAAATCCGGAAAACGCCGAGAAAGTGCAAGCCCATCAAGATGATGACGATGCCCGCAAGCGGCATCAGGATCGGAAGCGCCCGGCGCAAAGCCTGCCCGAAAAACGTCGCCGTAGCACCGAACGCTATGAAGATCAGCGAAAAGCCCAGCACGAATGCCAGCGCCGTCACCAGCGTCCGGCCATAAAGCCTGCCACCCGCCACGCCCTCCTCGCGCAACCGCTCGAAGGTCGCTCCAGACATGTAGGTGAGGTAGGCGGGCACCAGCGGCAGCACGCAGGGGCTGAGAAAACTCAAAATCCCGGCACCAAACACCACCGGCAACTCAAATCCGAACATTTCCGCTCCCGAAAACCGATGCGGGACTTGTAACGGTGTGCGTATGGGGCGCAATGGCTTGTTTTGTCTCATCGCAACGTTTTGATGATCCATGGCGACCATGGGCTTTTGCGGCTAGCATGCCCGAACGGCCCCGGGGAGAATGGCATGCGCATCATCGTCCTGACGATCATCGCCATGCTGGCCTTTGCGGCAAACTCCGTTCTCGCGCGCCTGGCGCTGTCAGACGGCGCAATCGATGCGGCAAGCTATACGGGCATCCGGCTGATCGCCGGGGCCGTGCTGCTTTATGGACTGCTGATGTGGGGTCCGCACACAGGCGCTGCCCGCAGGATCGGCGGAAGCTGGCCAGGCGCTGCGGCGCTTTTTGGCTACGCAATCTTCTTTTCGGTTGCCTATCTGATGCTCGGAGCCGGACTGGGTGCGCTGATCCTGTTCACCAGCGTGCAGATGAGCATGCTCGGGTGGGCAGTATTCAGAGGCGACCGCCCGGGCGCAATCGAATGGATCGGGATAGGGCTGGCAGTTGCCTCGCTCGCATATCTCGTCTCGCCGGGCCTTGCAGCGCCCCATCCACTCGGCACTGTGCTAATGGCATTGGCCGGAATGTCATGGGCCGCCTATTCACTGATTGGACGAGGATCGAAGTCACCGTTGGCTGATACAACAGGCAATTTCGTGCGATGCCTGCCCATCGCCGTCGTTCTGGTTGGTTTGGGACTCGTAACAGCCCCGGTCACCCAACATGGTGCGGCCTATGCTATTGCCTCGGGAGCGTTCGCTTCGGGACTTGGCTATGCCGTTTGGTATCTGGCCCTGCCCTCGCTGTCGCGGGTTCAGGCCTCGACAGTACAACTGACGGTTCCCGCAATTGCTGCCGCCGGTGGCGTATTCATTATTGGCGAGCCAATTACGCTGCGGCTCACGCTCGCCTCGATCGGCATTCTCGGAGGCGTGGCCCTTGCGCTTTTGGCCGCCGAACGTCGCAAGCGGTGAGCAAACCGGCCGATCAGACCTTTTGGGACTAGGATTCCGGCGTCCGCCATACTAACAAGCCTGCCAACACACCATTATCCGGGGTTCGCCGTGAGCAGCCATCCCATAAAGATCGCCCCCTCGATCCTTTCCGCCGATTTCTCCCGCCTGGGCGACGAAGTGCGCGCCATCGATCAGGCCGGCTGCGACTGGGTGCATGTGGATGTAATGGATGGTCATTTCGTCCCCAACATCTCCATCGGTCCGCTGATCGTCGAAGCCATCCGGCCCGTTACCGGCAAACTGCTCGACGTGCATCTGATGATCGCGCCCGCCGATCCCTATCTCGAAGCCTTCGCCAAGGCAGGCGCCGATATCATCACCATTCACGCCGAAGCCGGCCCGCATCTCGACCGCTCGCTTCAGGCGATAAAGGCTTTGGGCAAGAAGGCCGGAGTGGCGCTCAACCCGGCAACGCCGGTTTCCACGATCCAACACGTCATCGATAAGCTCGATCTTATATTGATCATGAGCGTCAATCCCGGCTTTGGCGGACAGGCATTCATACCTGAAGCCATTGCCAAGGTGGAACAGGCCAGGGCCCTGATCGGTGGGCGCACAATTGAGATCGAGGTCGACGGCGGCGTCGACCCCTCCAACGCCGGCGCGCTCGCAAAGGCCGGCGCAACCGCGCTGGTTGCCGGCTCGGCCGTTTACAAGGGCAACGACGCCGCCACCTACGCTCCCCGCATCAAAGCCATCCGCGACGCCGCGATGGCCCGATAATCTGAATCAATCTTTGAACGACGGACCCTAAGCCCATGATCCCGCGCTATTCCCGCCAGCAGATGGTCGACATCTGGTCACCCGAGACCAAGTTCAAGATCTGGTTCGAAATCGAAGCGCATGCCACAACCGCGCAGGCCAAACTCGGCGTCGTGCCGCAGGCGTCTGCTGATGAAATCTGGGCCAAAGGCAAGGACGCAAAATTCGACGTTGACCGGATCGACGAGATCGAGCGGGAAGTCAAACACGACGTCATCGCCTTCCTGACCCACCTCGCCGAAATCGTCGGCCCCGAAGCCCGGTTCGTCCATCAGGGCATGACGTCCTCGGACGTGCTCGACACCACGCTTTCGGTCCAACTCGCCCGGGCCGCCGACCTGCTGCTCGCCGATCTCGACGCATTGCTCGCAGCCCTCAAGAAGCGCGCCTACGAGCACAAAAACACGATCACCATCGGGCGCAGCCACGGTATTCATGCCGAGCCGACCACATTCGGAGTGAAGCTGGCGCAGGCCTACGCCGAATTCTCCCGATGCCGCGATCGCCTCATCAACGCGCGTGCGGAAATCGCCACCTGCGCGATCTCGGGCGCTGTGGGCTCATTCGCCAATATCGATCCCTCGGTTGAAGAATATGTCGCCGAACAAATGGGCCTTGCCGTCGAGCCGGTTTCGACCCAGGTCATCCCGCGCGACCGTCACGCGATGTATTTCGCGACGCTCGGCGTCATTGCCTCGTCGATCGAGCGCCTTGCCACCGAAATCCGCCACCTCCAGCGCACCGAAGTGCTTGAGGCCGAGGAGTTCTTCTCCAAGGGACAAAAGGGTTCATCGGCCATGCCGCACAAGCGCAATCCGGTGCTGACCGAAAACCTCACCGGCCTCGCCCGCCTCGTGCGCGGCATGGTCACCCCGGCTCTTGAAAACGTGGCGCTCTGGCATGAGCGCGACATTTCGCACTCGTCGGTCGAGCGTATGATCGGTCCGGACGCGACGGTGACCCTGGACTTCGCCCTGGCCCGCCTGACCGGCGTCATCGAAAATCTCGTCGTCTATCCCGAGAACATGAAGGCCAACATGGACAAGCTTGGTGGCCTCCACAATTCCCAGCGCTTCCTGCTCGCCCTGACGCAAGCCGGGATGAGCCGCGAGGAAAGCTATTCAGCCGTCCAGCGCAACGCCATGAAGGTCTGGCGGGGCGAGGGTAAGTTCCCCGATTTCCTCAAGGCCGATCCGGACGTTTCGGCAAAGCTTTCCGACGAACAGATCGATGCGAGCTTTGACGACGCCTATCACCTCAAGCATGTGGATACGATTTTTCGCCGGGTGTTCGGCGAATAGCATCTAGCGAAAATCCCGCCACGTCCGGGGTTTCTCTTTCGGCCCAATCCCACATCCACCCGCAGGGTATCGGGCACAATTTGTGCCCGGTGCTCGCCCGGCCGCTCTTTGAAAACAAGGGTTATTCTGAGCAGGATCAGAATGCTCCCGACCCAGTTTCCCCTGGCTGTGCCACTCCGGGCCATTTTCCATTCCGTCATGTCTTCGCTCTCCGTTGGAATAAGAACATAACAGAAACATCCTGACAGCCGGTGTCAGCAGTGCGTCCAAAAGCGTCAGAGCGGGGCCGCCCATCCCGCTCAACTGGCCCTTGCGTAACGGCCGGAAATCCACCAAGTAATCGTGCTATGAAAACCGCAGACGCCGACATCCTCATCGTTCCCGGGCTAGGCCATTCCGGCCCCGGCCACTGGCAACACCGCTGGGTCGAAAAGATCCGCAACGCAAAATTCGTCGAGCAGGACGAATGGGATACGCCCACCCTTGCCGGCTGGCTCGAAACCCTCGAACGCGAGATCATGATGGCCACGCGGCCCGTGATTCTGGTGGGCCATTCGCTCGGCGTTCAGGCCATCGTCGCCGCTAGCCAGACCCAGGCCGATACCAAGGTCAAAGGTGCCTTCCTCGTCGCGCCGCCCGATGTCGATGAGCACCCCGACGTTCCCGCCGCGACCTCGCCATTCCGAGGCCTGTCATCTGATCCGCTCAGGTTCCCCTCGATGCTCGTGGCGTCCTCGAACGACCCCTATTGCAGCGTCGAACGTGCCGCCGAATTTGCAGCCCGCTGGGGCTCCGATTTTCACATCGCCGGCGATGTGGGCCACATCAATGTCGAATCCGGTCACGGCCCCTGGCCCGAAGGATTATTGATGTTCACCCGGCTGATGAGCCGGATCTGATTTAGTCCTGGACTGGCGGGCGTTCGCTCATGATCGTATCGATCAACCCCCACTCCTTGCCCTCTTGCGGCGTCATGAACCGGTCGCGGTCGAGCGTTTTTTCCACCTCGTCATAACTGCGCTCGCAATGTTTGGCGTAAAGTTCGATCAGCCGCTTCTTTGTGCGCTGCATCTCTTCGGAATGGATCAGCATGTCGCTGGCCTGCCCCTGAAACCCGCCCAAAGGCTGGTGGACATGCAGGCTGGCATTGGGCAATGCGGCCCGGAAACCGGCTTCCCCGCCCATCAGAAGAAACGATCCCATCGACCGCGCCGTGCCCATGCACAGCGTATGCACCGGCGAGCGGATGAACTGCATGGTGTCGTACATGGCCAGCCCGCTGGTCACCACGCCGCCATAGGAATTGATGTACATCTGGATCGGCTTCTTCGTGTTCTCACCTTCGAGAAACAACAATTGCGCGCAGACCAGCGAGGCCATTGCATCGTTGATCTCGCCATTGACGAAAACGATCCGCTCGCGCAGCAGGCGCGAATAAATATCGAACGAGCGCTCACCGCGCTGGGACTGCTCGACCACCATAGGGACGAGCTGCATCATGTCGCGCATGGGCGACCTCCAATGCTTTGCTAGGAATAAAATCGAAAAAGGTTGGCTCAGGCGGCCAGCATCATCATCTCGCCATTTGCATTGGCGGCAGCCGGCACCTCGACCACAAGACGCTGTATGATTTCGAGCCGCGTGCCTCCGGCGCCGTCGGCGGCAATCTGGAAGGTCACGATGCTTTCCTCATGCGGCGGCTGACTGTCGCGCATGCGATAGCTGACCGCGCTGCCCTCCTCGACCGAAACCGGCTCGTCCTGCGCCAGATCGGCGCCCGGCAGCCAGCGCTCTCGGTATTGGGTAACCGACACCGCCCGCCAGACCTTTTCCGGCGGAGCGTCGAAGGTAAATTCCATCTCGATCGTCTCGCTCATTGGTCCATCTCCCTCAGAACCTCATCAAGATCGGCCATCCGACTGGGCCAATAGGCTCGATATCGCGCCAGCCAGTTCCCAATCCTCCCGATTCCGGCCGGGTCGACTTCGTAATTGACGAACCGGCCATCCCGCTCCTGCCGCACCAATCCGGCGCCGACCAGAACGCCAAGGTGCTGACTCATCGCCGGCTGGCTGATGCCGAAGCCTTCGCGCAAACCGCTCGCATTGCTTGGCCCGGTGGCCAAGCGCTCGAAGATCGCCCGGCGTGTGGGATCGGCCAGCGCCTTGAAAAGAGAATCATCATCCATGCCAACAAATAAGCATACACTTATCTATTGAGCAACAAAAAACCCCGCGCCGATCACGCGGGGTTCTTCAGATTCGATTGGATCAAACTCTAGCTCAGCCGCTCCAGCTTTCGCTTCTTGATGAGATTCTTGTAATCCCACTGGATCGTCCGGGCTTCTTCAAGCCATTTCGCCAGCAGGTCCTCGTTCACATCCTCGGCCCGCGTGAAGCGGGCTTCGGCCGCCTTGAAGGTGCCTTCAGGCGCCAGCCCTGGCGTATCAAAGGATTGTCCGCTCCAGAATAAGAGCCGCACACAATGCTTGAGCTTGCTGTATCCAACGATGGGGTTTCCGTCCAGAAACCACACCGGATGGGCGTGCCAGATCTTGCTCTCGGCCTCTGGCAGCACGCGATCGATGACACCGCGCAACCGCTCGCAGATGGCGCGATCCTCGTCGGCCTGAACCGCGTGATAGCTGGCAATGCTTTCGTGCTTGCTGCCTTTCATACCACCTGCCCGTTCAAGCAAGAACGTTAAGCTTCCGACAGCACCTCGGCGCGCGCCTGGATATCGAATTGGGCGATCTTGGCCTCGATGGCCTTTTCATCGATCTCGACGTTTTTGGCGTCGAAATCAGCCTTGACCTTGCGCACCACATCGGCGGGCCCGGCCTCTGTCATGTCGACGGCGATCACTTCGGCGACGTAATTGGCGATCGCGTCCGCATCGGTCACATCCATTTCAGCACAAGCCCAGTGTGCCAGATGCTTGTTGCGGCGGGCCTCTGCCTTGAACCGCAGCGATGCGTCATGGGCGAATTTGGCCTCTTCGCCTCTCTCGCGTTCCTCGAATGAAGACATTTCCAGTCCCTCGACTTGTTTGGTTTTTCGGTGCACCCGCCACGCGCGGTTTAAGGTTTGAGATAGGCCGTATCGCCTATAAAATCAACTTGCTGCGCTGCGGCACGATACCCGCGTTAAACCTTACCGCAGTTTTTGCGCAACAGGTGGCGGAATCGCGATATGTAGAGCGCAAATGGTTTGGCCCTGCCCATGAAAGGGCTTGCATTGGCCACCCAAAAAGGCGCATGAGTGCGCCCAATTCCGACCCGCTTAAACACGCAATCTACGGGACACCGTCGAAATGAACCGTCGTCGCAAGATCTACGAAGGCAAGGCCAAAGTGCTCTATGAGGGCCCCGAGCCCGGCACGCTGATCCAGCACTTCAAGGACGACGCCACCGCCGGCAATGGTGCCAAGCACGAAATCATCGACGGCAAGGGCGTCCTCAACAACCGGATTTCCGAGTATATTTTCACCAAGCTCAATACGCTTGGCATCCCCACCCATTTCGTACGCCGCATCAACATGCGCGAGCAGCTGATCCGCGAAGTCGAGATCATCCCCATCGAAGTGGTCGTGCGCAACGTCGCCGCGGGATCGCTGTGCAAGCGCCTTGGCCTTGAATCGGGCACCCAGCTTCCACGCTCGATCATCGAATTCTATTATAAGGACGATGCGCTAAACGACCCCATGGTCTCCGAGGAGCACATCACCGCCTTCGGCTGGGCCAATCCCCAGGAGCTCGATGACATCATGGCGCTTGCCGTGCGCGTCAACGACTTCCTGACCGGCCTGTTCATGGGCGTCGGCATCCAGCTCGTCGATTTCAAGATCGAATGCGGCCGCCTTTACGAGGGGGATCTCATGCGTATCGTGCTGGCAGATGAAATCTCGCCCGACAATTGCCGGCTGTGGGACATCAAGACCCGCAACAAGCTCGACAAGGATCGATTCCGCGAAGACCTCGGCGGACTCGTCGATGCCTACCGCGAAGTCGCCCAGCGTCTCGGCATTCTTGTCGAGGCAGACAACGCCCTGACCACCGGACCCCGACTGGTTCAGTAACCGGAGTGTTCCCAGGATAAGTGGGCACCACTTATCCAGTTCGGGAACGTGACAACAAAAATTCTTCCGCCCAACCAAAAAGGCCAAACGGATCGTCATGAAAGCCCGCGTCATCGTCACTTTGAAAACTGGTGTTCTGGACCCTCAGGGACAGGCCATCGAAGGTTCACTCGAGGGGCTGGGTTTTTCCGGCGTCCAGTCGGTACGGCAGGGCAAGGTGTTCGATCTGGAACTTTCCGCCACCGACCCCGTTAGTGCTAAGACGGAAATCGAGAGGATGTGCGAAAAGCTTCTCGCCAACACCGTGATCGAAAATTACGCCGTAGAGATTATCGGTTAACCTCTCCCATTTAACTTAACTTTTGCGCAGTTTGTCGCGTCCGCGCGCCATGGAGTATGCCCTGAAATGCTGAAAACCGTTTCCCTTTCGGCCCTGTTCTTTCTCGCCCTTGGTGTGCTGGTTGCCGCTTACGGCACTGTCCCGGTGGTCTGAGGTCGAAATAGTCTTCCCGCCCCCAGGCGGTGTACAAATCGAAAAGGGCCGGGGCCAAATCCCGGCCTTTTCGCATTCTTAACCACGCTTTCAGTTGTCATCATTGGTGAAAGGCGTCGTTTAGTGCCTTGAACTATGCTCGTCCCAATTCTTGCTTGGGGACGCGACATGACTGACACTGCCAAACAACGCCACGCTTGGGTGGATGTGGCCAAGGGCCTATCCATCATCCTCGTGGTAATGATGCATTCCACCTACGGCGTGGGCGAAGCGACCGAGCGCGTCGGCTTCATGCACTACATCCTCGGTTTCGCGACGCCGTTCCGCATGCCCGAATTCTTCCTCGTCTCGGGTCTGTTTCTTTCGTCGGTTATCACCCGTCCCTGGCGCAATTTTGCTGATCGGCGCGTCGTCCACTACCTCTATTTCTACCTGCTGTGGGCCGTCATCCTGATCGCCTTCAAGCATTTGATCGTCGACCGCGATCCCGCCGGCACGCTTGCCCTCATGGCCAGCGCCATCTACGAGCCCTATTCAATTCTGTGGTTCATCTACGCGCTTGCTGTTTACGGGCTGGTCGCCAAGCTGCTCCATCAGCTGCGCGTGCCCCATATCGCTGTGCTTATTGTCGCTGCCGCCGCGTCCATCGCTCCGGTCGCGACGCCGGTGTCCATCGTCAATTATGTGGCCGAATATTTCGTCTATTTCTATGCCGGCTATGCTCTGGCACCAGCCATCTTCAAGCTGGCTGAATGGATCCAGTCGCGGCCCGCTCTCGCTATCGCCGGCCTCGCCGCCTGGGCGCTCGCCAATGGCGCGCTGGTCTTTTCGCCGGGCCACTCGGTCACCTATGGCGTAGTCACCAGCGGCGTCGATCACATCCCCGGAGCCCATTTCGTCATGGCCATGGCCGGTGCCGCCGCCGTCTGCGCCGCCGCGGTACTGCTCGCCCGCCTCGCCGCCATGGAGTGGCTTCGCTGGATGGGGGCACACTCGATCGTCATCTATCTCAGCTTTGTCATCCCGATGGGCAGCTTCCGCACAGTGCTGCTGCGTTTTGTGCCTGAAATCGATGCCGGCATCGCCAGTCTCGCCTGCCTGATCGTCGCAGTTGTCTGCCCACTGATCCTTTATTGGATTATCGGCAAGACCGGGTTTGGCAAATTCCTTTTCGAACGCCCCTCATGGGCTCATCTGCCGGGTGCGCCCGGCAGCCGCTGGACACAGCGCCAGGCTCCCGCCCCGGCCGAATAGACTTCACTTCGGCGTTAGCGAGGGGATTCGTATGTGAAAGCGTACGAATCCCCTTGCTTTTTGCGGCCAGAATCCCGACAAGGCGGCCATCCGGTTCAGCCCCCAAATATCTAAGAAGCGAGACGTAGCGCGATGAAGTCCGCAGTCGTTGTCTTTCCCGGCCTCAACCGCGAACGCGACATGATCGCGGCGCTGACAAAGATCGGCGGCACGCCGCCTGCTGTCGTCTGGCACAAGGATGCCGAATTGCCCGATGTCGATTTGATCGTCATTCCGGGCGGCTTTTCCTACGGCGATTATCTGCGCTGCGGCGCCATCGCCGCCCGTTCGCCCATGATGGACATCATCCGCGAGCGCGCCGAAAAGGGTGTTCACATCCTCGGCGTTTGCAACGGCTTCCAGATCCTGACTGAAGCCGGGCTTCTTCCCGGCGCCCTGATGCGCAATGCCTCGCTCAAATTCGTTTGCCGCGAAGTCAAGCTCCAGGTCGCCAACGCCAACACCGCTTTCTCGCGCCGCTATGAGCAGGGCCAGGTGTTCCGCTGCCCGGTCGCTCACCACGACGGCAATTATTTCGCCGACAACGATACGATCGCCGCACTCGAAGACAACGGCCAGGTGGTGTTCCGCTATACCGCCGAAACCAACCCCAACGGCTCGATCAATAATATCGCCGGCATCACCAACAAGCGCGGAAATGTGCTGGGCATGATGCCCCACCCCGAAAACCTCATCGAACCGGCTCATGGCGGCGAAGACGGCAAGGGCATTTTTGCCGGACTTCTCAACTAGGGCGCTTCCCAGATCGAGAGGGCATGCTCGGCCCCCGATTCCTCATTGACGACTGGCTAAAATGACTCTTCGCAACGACATCGAAATCACTCCCGAACTCGTCGCCAATCATGGTCTCAAGCCTGACGAATATCAGAAGATTCTCGACCTGATCGGGCGCGAACCCACCTTTACCGAGCTCGGTATTTTCTCGGCCATGTGGAACGAGCATTGTTCCTACAAAAGCTCGAAAAAATGGCTCAAGACCCTGCCCACCAAGGGGCCGCGCGTGCTGCAGGGGCCGGGCGAGAACGCTGGTGTGGTCGATATCGGGGACGGTCAGGCGGTCGTCTTCAAGATGGAATCGCACAACCACCCCTCGTTCATTGAACCCTATCAGGGTGCGGCCACCGGAGTTGGGGGTATCCTGCGTGACGTATTCACCATGGGCGCCCGCCCCATCGCGGCGATGAATGCCTTGCGCTTTGGTGAGCCCGATCACGAAAAGACCAAGCACCTTGTTTCCGGCGTGGTCGCCGGTGTCGGCGGCTATGGCAATTCCTTCGGCGTGCCCACTGTTGGCGGTGAGGTTCAGTTCGATGCCCGCTACAATGGCAACATTCTTGTCAACGCCTTTGCCGCCGGGCTGGCCGATGCCGACAAGATTTTCCTCTCCGAAGCCAAGGGCGTCGGTCTGCCCGTGGTTTATCTCGGCGCCAAGACAGGCCGCGATGGCGTCGGCGGGGCCACAATGGCCTCGGCCGAATTCGGCGACGATATCGAGGAAAAACGCCCCACTGTTCAGGTCGGTGACCCCTTCACCGAAAAACGTCTGCTCGAAGCATGTCTGGAACTTATGAAAACCGGCGCGGTCATCGCCATACAGGACATGGGCGCCGCGGGGCTAACCTGCTCAGCCGTTGAAATGGGCGCCAAGGGGGATTTGGGCATCGAGCTCAATCTCGATGCCGTTCCCGTTCGCGAAGAGCGCATGACGCCCTATGAAATGATGCTGTCCGAATCCCAGGAGCGCATGCTCATGGTCCTGCATCCTGAAAAGGAGGCCGAGGCCCGTGCAGTCTTCGAGAAATGGGAGCTCGACTTTGCCACTGTCGGCAAAACCACCGACGATCTGCGCTTCCGCGTGCTCTGGCAGGGCGACGAAGTCGCCAACCTGCCGATCAAGGAACTGGGCGACGAGGCCCCCGAATACGACCGCCCCTGGGTGGCTCCTACCCTCCCGGCGCCGCTCGACCCCGCATCGGTCCCCGACACCGATATCGCCGATGCGCTGCTAAAGCTGCTCGACTCGGCCAATCACTCCTCCCGTCGCTGGGTCTATGAGCAGTACGATACGCTCATCCAGGCCAACTCGCTCCAGACACCTGGCGGCGATGGCGGCGTGGTTCGCGTCGAAGGTCACCCCACAAAGGCATTGGCCTTCTCCTCGGACGTCAACCCACGCTATTGCGAAGCCGACCCTTTCGAGGGCGGCAAACAGGCCGTGGCCGAATGCTGGCGCAACCTGATCGCCACGGGCGCCGAACCGCTGGCTGCGACCGACAATCTCAATTTTGGCAATCCCGAACGCCCCGAAATCATGGGTCAGATCGTTCATGCCATCAAAGGCATCGGCGAAGCCTGTACCGCGCTCGATTTCCCCATCGTTTCGGGCAATGTCTCGCTCTATAACGAAACCAACGGCCGCGGCATCCTGCCCACCCCGACCATTGCCGGTGTCGGCCTGATCGAAGACCATGCCAAGATGGCGCGCTCCGGCTTCGCCCGCGGAGGCGATGTGATCGTCCTGGTCGGCGCACCGGAAAGCTGGGGCAGTCATCTCGGCCAATCGGCCTATCTGCGCGACGTTCTAGGCCGCCGCGAGGGCACCGCTCCCTATGTTGACCTCGACCACGAGAAAAGGGCCGGGCTTTTCGTGCTCTCCCTCATTCGCGAAGGCAAAGTCCGTTCGGTCCACGATCTGTCCGATGGTGGCCTTGCGCTGGGGCTGGCCGAAGCAGCGATAAAGTCAGGCATCGGCGCTGAAATCGCTGCACCGGAACATGACACGCTCGCAACATGGTTCGGCGAAGATCAGGGTCGCTACATCATCACAACCTCCGCCGACCAGGCCGAGGAAATCGTCGCCGCTTCTCCCGTTTCCGCTGCCATTATCGGCACGACCGGTGGCGACACCTTGAAGCTGGGCGCCACCCGGTCCATATCGGTTGGAGACCTGAGCGCAGCTTACGAAGGGTGGTTTCCCGCCTTCATGGGCGCTACAATCAACTAGAGCGCGTCCAGCAAAAGTGGAAACGGTTTTGCGGTTCGGACGCGCGATGAATCAACAAGTTAGATCAAGTCCGCGATTCGAAGAAAAGCGGACTTGATCTAGTTTCCGCCGCGTTTCGCATAGCGCGACAACAAAGAGAGTGCCTCACATGCCAATGGATGCCGCCGAAATCGAGACCCTTATCAAACAGGCGCTTCCCGATGCACAGGTTGATATCCGCGACCTGGCGGGCGATGGCGACCATTACGCCGCAACCGTCACCTCCGAGGCGTTTCGCGGCAAGTCCCGCGTGCAGCAGCACCAGCTCGTCTATCAGGCCCTCAAGGGCAATATGGGCGGCGAACTGCACGCGCTGGCGCTGACGACCAACGCACCCGATTGAGCTTGAAATGAGCCTGCGCGACAGCCTCGATCTCATCAAGGCCGTCAATCCCGAAGACGGCCATGCCGTTCTCGAGAACGAGATCATGGGTGAGCGCGCCGCCTCGCTTGGCGCTGCCGAGCAGCGGGTCGCAAAAACCGTGGCGGCGTACAACGCGGCGGCGCCGGGCGAACGCACGGAACAGCTCATCGCCGCACAACATGCTGTCTGGGCCTATTTTGTTCAGCGCGAACTGTGCGGCTTCAAGCGCCATCAGGACGTAGTCGCTGCCTTTGCCATTCCGCGCGAAGTGCTTAATGGGCTCGGCGCCGTTCACCGGTGATTTGAACGTGGTGACCTCGACATAGCCACCATCATCACCTATCTATCGGGAAACGCCGATCAACGCCCCGAACCTCCCACTGGGCCGAAAGGACATTTTGATGAGTGACATCAATGCATTTATCGACGAGCAGGTTAAGTCCAATGACGTTTTCCTGTTCATGAAGGGCACGCCCGATTTTCCCCAGTGCGGGTTTTCGGGTCAGGTCGTCCAGATTCTGAACTATCTCGGCGTCGACTATAAGTCCGCAAATGTTCTCGAAACCGACGAACTGCGTCAGGGCATCAAGGATTATTCCAACTGGCCCACCATCCCCCAGCTCTACGTGAAGGGCGAATTCGTCGGCGGTTGCGACATCATCCGCGAGATGTTCCAGGCTGGCGAACTCCAGACCCACTTCGAGACCGCCGGCATACCGGTCAAACAGACCGCCTGATCATTTTCAGAACTATAATTTTCAAGGGGCCTCAAGCCATGCTTGGGGCCCTTTTGGATTCGCTCAGGTTCAAATCAATCATATTGATGACATCCATCGCGCTTTTTCGTTTGTGACGCTCGCGGAAGTCTTTATCGTCGCCAGACGATAAAAGTGGAACTACGACAATGTCCGCCATAACCTCCCGCCGCGCCATGCCGGTTCCCCTGCCGGTTATCATCGTTGCCGGCTGTTTCATCGCCATGGTCACCTTTGGCGCTCGCTCCACCTCCGGCATCTTCCTTCTGCCCATGACCGAGGACCTCGGCTGGTCGCGTGAGGGCTTCGCCATGGCGTTGGCCATCCAGAACCTCGTCTGGGGCATCACCCAACCGTTCGCGGGCGGTATGGCCGACAAGTTCGGCACCGGACGCGTCCTGGCTGCGGGAGCGCTGGTCTACGCCTTGGGCCTCATCCTGTGGTCCATCACGCCCACTGAAGGCATGTTCATGCTCACCGGTGGGGTCCTGATGGGCGTCGGCATCGGCACCGCATCGTTCGGCGTGGTCATGGCGGCCTTCGGCCGCGCCGTCCCGCCTGAAAAGCGGTCCTTCGTTTTCGGTATTGCCACCGCCGCCTCCTCCATGGGCCAGTTCGTCTTTGCCCCGCTGGGGCAGGCGTTCATCTCAAATTTCGGCTGGCAGACGGCGCTGGTCTATCTCGGATTGATCATCCTGATGGTCATCCCGCTCTCGACGATGTTGCGCGGTCGGACCAACAGCGCACCCGGCGATGCTGATATGCCCTTCATGCAGGCGCTATCCAAGGCCCTCGGCCATGGCTCCTATCGCCTGCTGGTCATCGGCTTTTTTGTGTGCGGCTTCCATCTGGCCTTCATCACCGTCCACTTCCCCGCCTTCCTGGTCCAGTGCGGACTGACCCCGGAAGCCAGCTCCTGGGCTCTGGGCCTGATCGGCCTGTTCAACGTTGCCGGCTCGCTGTTGGCCGGCTGGCTGGGCGATCGGCTGCCCAAGCAGATTCTGCTTTCGGTGATCTACTTCCTGCGCGCGGTCGGCACCGCCGCCTTCCTGTTGCTCCCCATAACCGAGATCAGTGCGTATATCTATGCAGCGACCCTAGGCATGCTCTGGCTCGCGACTGTGCCCTTGACCGCCGGGCTCGTCAGCCTGTTCTTCGGGCCGCGCTACATGGGCATGCTTTATGGCGTGGCCTTTCTCTCCCACCAGATCGGCTCGTTCTTTGGCGTCTGGCTCGGTGGTCTCTCCTACGACATGACCGGAAACTATTACGCGGTCTGGTATTTGGGCATCCTCATCGGCCTGTTTTCAGCCGCCGTAAACATCCCCATAAAGGAAGCCAGAGCGCCCGCCTTCATTGCCCCCCAACCGGCAATTTAGGGTTGCCAAACCCGATAGAGGGGTTCAAGCTTTACCAACAAGGCCGGGCCGATGAGTCCCGGCCTTGCCATTTCAAGGTATCCCCATGACCACCACGACAGCGACCCGGGACGTTTCCCGGCCGGAATTCATTGCTCTGATTGCAGGGCTCATGGCGCTCAACGCGCTGGCCATCGACGTGATGCTGCCCGCCCTGCCCTATATGGGCGAGGCACTGGGCGTGATGAACGAAAACGACCGCCACTATGTGCTCACAGCCTACATGCTCGGTTTCGGGGCAGCACAGATCGCATTTGGCCCGCTTTCCGACCGTTTCGGACGCCGCGCCCCGCTCATGGTCGGTCTGGTGATCTACGTCGCCGCAGCATTCTCCGCTGCGTTCTCGCCGACTTTCGCGACCCTTCTTGTTCTCCGCTTCGTTCAAGGCATGGGCGCCGCCTCCACGCGCGTGATCGCCACCTCGCTAGTCCGCGACAAGTTCGGCGGCCGGGCGATGGCCGAAGTCATGTCGCTGGTCTTTATGGTGTTCATGATCATCCCGGTGATAGCGCCGGCAATCGGCCAGGTTCTCCTCTTGACCGGTCCCTGGGAGTATATCTTCTTTTTCATGGGCGGGCTGGGTCTGGCGATTGCCGTTTGGGTGTTCGTGCGCCTTCCCGAAACATTGCTGCCCGAAAACCGTCGCGAGCTGCGCCTGACGGTCATCATTGAAGGCTTCCGGCTGGTTTTCACCAACAAGATGGCCTTCAGCTACGGGCTTTCGGCCATGTTCGTGTTCGGCGCTCTTTTCGGCTTCATCAGCACGGCCCAGCAGATCTATGTCGACATCTACGACCTGGGGGCATATTTCCCGGTCGCCTTCGCGGCCATTGCAGGCATGATGTCGGTTTCCTCCTACACCAACTCGCTCATGGTCCGGAAAATCGGCATGCGTCGGCTGAGCCATGGCGCCATGCTGGTGTTCACCATCATGAGTGGCGTCTGGCTAATGGTCTCGCTCACCGGTTTCATGCCGCTCTGGCTGTTCCTCGCGTTCCTAGCCGTCGTCATGTTCATGTTCGGCTGGTCGATGGCCAACATCAACTCATTGGCCATGGAGCCGCTCGGCAAGGTTGCAGGCACCGCCTCGGCAGTGTTCGGGCTGGTCCAAACGGTGGGCGGCGCTTTGATCGGCACGGTGATCGGACAGTTCTACAACGGCACCGTAACGCCTATCGCTGCCGGATATTTCGTGCTCGGTTGCATGGCGCTGGCATTCATCCTGATTGCCGAGAACGGCAAGCTGTTCGGTGTCGGCGAGGAATACCGCGAAGATGCCGTACCGGCCGATGTGCACTAAGGTGTGTGGGGATTCAGGTCAAGGCTGAGCGAAAATGGCACTTTTCGAGAACCGGAACGGAGCGTACTTAAAGTACGTGAGTACCGGAAGCGCAGAAAAGTGCAATTTGCAGCCAGCCATCAACTGAATCCCCACACACCTCAAACGGTAAACACCTCGCGGCGCAGTTCGTCCCAGCTGTCCTTGCTGCCCGCCACCAGAAGCCCGCCCTCCATATGGGCGGGCTTGTAGGCCGACCCATCGAAATGGGCGACATGCGCGCCCGCCTCGGCCATCATCAGCGATCCCGCCGCGTGGTCCCATGGCGTAAGCTTGTTGTACATCATGAAATTAAGGCTGCCACCCGCACCCAACCGGTATTCGTGCCCCGCGCACCGATAGGCCGCCAGCGTGTGAACCTTGGCGAGATTGGCCAGAATTTCTGCCCGCTTGTCTTTTGCGACATAAGACGCCGAAGCGGTCCCCGCCATCTGGTCGAGCGGAACCGGATCGGCAAATTTCTGCGCCAGCATCCGCCCATCGGGAAACACCTGAAAGCAGCCGCAGCCGCGCTCGGTCATTACCCAGTCATCACCGACCGGATCGTAGATCACCCCGGCAACCACTTCACCCTTCTGCACAACTGCCGCCATGACGGCAAACAGTGGCAGTCCCGCAGCGAAATTCCACGTCCCATCCACTGGATCGACATAGATTACGGTTTCGTTCTCGAAATGGGTGTCGAGCAGTCTGGGGTTGGCTGCCACCGCCTCTTCGCCAATCACGACGGTCTGTGGCGAAGCCGCTTTGATCGCATCGGTAATGAACCGCTCGGAGGCCTCGTCAGCTTCGGTCACCAGATCATGCACGTGCGATTTGGTGCGGATCGCGCCTTCATCGAGCCGCCGGAACCGGGGCATGATTTCCTTGGCCGCTGCCTCTCGCAGGATAGCGGTCAGGCGATCGATATTCATTGGGTCACCTTGGCCGCCAGCGCGGCGAAATCGAAAAGCCTCGGGTCCAGCATGTGGCTGGGATTGATATTGCCCAACGCGCGGATCATCACGTCCTTGCGGCCAGGCATCTTGCGCTCGAAATCATCGAGCATCGCCTTCATGGCGTTGCGTTGCAGCCCGTCCTGAGATCCGCACAGATCGCAGGGAATAATGGGAAATTCCAATGCCTCGGCAAATCGTGCCAGATCAGCTTCCGCGCACAGGGCCAGTGGCCGCAGCACTTCCACATCGCCCTCATCATTGAGCAGCTTGGGCGGCATGGCGGCCAGCTTGCCCCCATGGAACAGATTCATGAAGAATGTTTCGAGGATGTCTTCGCGATGATGCCCCAGTACCAGCGCCGAACACTGCTCTTCGCGCGCGATGCGATAGAGATGCCCACGCCGCAGCCGCGAGCAGAGCGAACAATAGGTCGCGCCTTCCGGCAGCTTGTCGGTAACGATCGAATAGGTGTCCTGATATTCGATCCGGTGCGCGATGCGGTTGCGCTCCAGGAATTCGGGCAGAATGTGCTTGGGAAAATTGGGTTGCCCCTGGTCGAGATTGCACGCCAGCAGTTCCACCGGCAAAAGCCCGCGCCATTTCAGATCGAGCAGCACCGCCAAAAGTCCATAGCTGTCCTTGCCGCCTGAAAGAGCCACCAGCCATTTCGTGCCCGGCCGCACCATACCATAGACGTCCAGCGTCTCCCGGACCTGCCGGATCAGGCGCTTGCGCAGCTTGTTGAACTCAACGCCCGCGGGCGCGTCCCGAAACAGCGCAGGGCAGGATTCGTCAAAATCCGCGATCGGTTCGGCAATACTCATCTTGACCCTTCTCGCGCCAAAGGGAGTGTGAAACGAGGCGCATGCGTTTGATACATGCGACCGACGCGGGGGAAAAGGGGCCGGTGCCGATTTCAGCGCAGCAGGCCGGGCGAAAGCCGCTATTGCGGCTCACCCGGCCCAGTGACGCAGAACAAGGCTGCTTTGAACCCGTTCGAACCGAAGCCGTCAGGAACCATCTGCGGTCCGGCTTGCACCTCCATATCAGGCAGGCATTGCCCTCTTCTCAACGCGTCTATACGCATTCTCCTCAAAAACCCGTCAATTGCCTTCGATCAGCCAGGATCTGACCCTCGCGCGCTCTTGCAAGCGCCGGATTCGCGGCCTTAGATCAAGTTTCGCGGCCCGCAGCGGAATGGCGAGTCGCCGTCCCATGTGGAGCGCGCAATGTTTCGATCTTTCTTCCCGGTTCCCAAGCTGTTTTTCTCCTCCCTTCTTGGCTTGATGATTCTGGCGATCATCGGCTGGTCGACGTTGGGGCCGACGCTTCAACCCTATCTCAGTCTGGACCGATTTATACTGCCGCCCCCATGCGCGCCGACCGAGGCGGTCGCGCCGCCGGGCGTGGGCGATACCGCCCAGGCCGTGCCCGGAGCCGAACTCACTGAACCCGATCTGCCGGATTCCTCGATAACCCAGCCCGATGCGCCCTCAGCCACCGAAGCGCGTTGCCTGCCGGAAGGGTCGTTCCTCACCGCCGAGCGGGTCTGGTTCTACCAGTACCTGCTCATTCTGGCCGTCGCGTTCTGCGTCTTCTGGTACCGTTACAAGCGCAACGAATGGTACTGGTGGTCGGTCGTCAGCACCGTGGCCATCATGCTGCTGACCTATTTCAACGTCCAGGTCGACGCCTTCATCAACAATTGGCAGGGCCGATTTTTCAACACAATGCAACAGGCGCTGACCGAACCTGGGTCGGTCACGCCGGAAGTGTTTTACGGCCAGATCGCCGAAGCCTTCGTCGTCCTGATGCCCCGCATCGTCGTGGCGGTCATTGTCGCCTTCTACACCGCCCATTACGTCTTCCGCTGGCGCAAGGCGATGAACTCCTACTACATGGCCTGGTGGCCCTCGATCCGCACCACCGAAGGCGCCGCACAGCGCGTGCAGGAAGATACTATGCGCTTTGCCTCGATCACCGAGGATCTCGGCGTCGCCTTCCTCGATTCCCTGATTACGCTTGTGGTGTTCATTCCCCTGCTGTGGACGCTCTCACAAAACGTCACCTCCCTGCCCTTTATCGGCGACGTGCCGGGCAGCCTGGTCTGGGTGGCGTTGCTGTCGGCAGCTTTCGGCACCGTGCTTCTGGCCATTGTCGGTATCAAGCTGCCCGGTCTCAATTTCGAGAACCAGAAGGTCGAGGCGGCCTATCGTAAGGAACTGGTCTATGGCGAAGACCACGAGGAATACGCCCAGCCGGCGACATGGCGCGAACTGTTTGCCAATGTGCAGAAGAACTATTTCCGCCTCTACTGGCACTACACCTACTTCAATCTCGCCCGTTACGGCTATCTCAACCTGGCGGGATACATCCCCCTGCTCGCCCTTTCGCCATCAATTCTGGCCGGCGCGCTGACGCTCGGTCTCTATCAGCAGGTGCAGCAGGCCTTCGGCCAGGTGGCCTCCTCGTTCCAGTTCCTGGCCCGCGCCTGGTCCACGGTCATTGAACTGCTCTCGGTCCACAAGCGCCTGATGCACTTCGAAAGCCACATCCCGCGAGACCAGGAACCGATCAAGGAATCAGTCAGCGAGTACGCAAGCTAGACAAAAAAAGGGCCGCCCGATCGGGCGGCCCTTTGAATTGAAACTCTGTAATTCGCTTAGCGCGAATAGAATTCCACAACCAGGTTCGGTTCCATCTGCACCGGATAGGGCACATCGCCCAAGGCCGGAACGCGGACAAAGGTCGCGGTCATCTTGGAGTGATCGACATCGACGTAATCGGGCACGTCACGCTCGGCGAGCTGAACGGCTTCAAGAACGATGGTGAGCTGCTTGGAGCGCTCACGGATCGAGATCACGTCGCCCGGCTGCACATTGTAGCTCGGGATGTTGACGCGCTTGCCATTGACCTGAACGTGGCCGTGGTTGACGAACTGACGCGCAGCAAACACGGTCGGCACGAACTTGGCGCGGTAAACGATGGCATCCAGACGGCTTTCGAGAATGCCGATCAGGTTTTCGCCGGTGTCACCGCGACGACGGGCAGCTTCAGCGTAAACGCGCTTGAAGGCCTTTTCGGTGATCGAGCCGTAATAGCCCTTCAGCTTCTGCTTGGCGCGCAGCTGGATACCAAAGTCGGAAAGCTTGCTCTTGCGGCGCTGGCCGTGCTGGCCGGGGCCATAGGCGCGGGCATTGAGCGGGGACTTCGGGCGACCCCAGATATTTTCGCCGAGGCGGCGGTCGATCTTGTGCTTCTGCGAATGACGTTTTGACATCGCTTGTCCTTTTTAAAACCAAAGATAAAAGACAGCGCCCTCCTCTGTCCTGCCCGAAGGCAGAACCGACAGACCGTGCGAAAAACGTGGTTGCAGGCCCGGCTTCAAAGCCGAACCAGAAGCACAAACCGACGGTCCCGGGTGCTTCCCGATGGGCAAAGCCGATCAGGATGGCCGGTTTCTATGGGGCAAAGCCTGTAAAGTCAAGCGCCGCGCGACTATTGCAGCGCTTGCCGCCCCTGCCTGCGCTCCCTCTGAAAAACATAAAGACCCGAGGCGAGAATGATTGCGGCACCAACCCAGGTCCAGAAATCGGGAAAATCCCCGAAAACGAGGTAACCGATAATCGTTGCGCCGATGATCTCCAGATACTGGAACGGCGCGAGCGTGCTGGCCGACGTCCTGCGGAATGCCTCGGAAAACAAAAAGAAGGTGACCCCCGAGAACATCCCCATGAAAACAAGCTGCCCCCAGGGTCCGTCGGGATCGATTCCCTCAAGACTCACAAGATCGAAGCCACCAAAAGCCAGCAACCCGCCGCCCAAAATTGCCATGGCGACCAGCGAAAACCAGAACTGCACGGACAACCCGTCCATCTCGCCTGACAGCTTGCGGATGACGATGGCGTTCAAGGCAAAGCCTGTCGCCGCCACCAGCGGCAACAGCGAAGCCCAACCGAATACGTCCCAACTGGGCCGAATGACGATCAGGGCGCCAACAAGGCCCACAGCCACGGCGGCGTAACGACGCCACCCGGTTTTTTCTCCGAGCAGCCAGGCAGAGAGCAGCGTGAGGATCAAAGGCTCGACAAAGAATATGGCAATCGCGGTCGCGATCGGCATTGTGACGAATGCCGCGATCAGTGACGACAGCACCACAGCAATCGTGGCCCCGCCCATGAGCAAAAGCGGCCACGGCCCCCGGGCCAGCCGACGTCGCAGCACGACAATGGCCAATCCCAGCATCAGCATCTGGAACAGAAAGCGCCAGAACGCGATTTCGAAGGGTTCCATTATGCCCGTCAGGCTCTTGGACATGGCATCGCTGATCGGCACCAGCAGCACTGCCGCGATCATGAACGGCATCCCGCTTGTCGAGTTGGCGAGTGCGTCTCGCGCCTGCGATTTGATAACAGCCATGAGGAGAAATCGGCCAGCAAAGGTGGGAGTCAATAAGGCGACACCCTAGTCTCGGGCACAGCCCACCGCAACCTCAGCCCTGTTCGGTTTCGTCCTCGCCCTTCTGCCGCGAAGGGTTGGGCCGCTCGTGCCGCCGGTCGAGTGCTGCAACGATGCCACGCAGCGTCCGCACTTCCTGCGCGTTGAAACCGCCCCGCGCAAACATGGCCCGAATATTGTTCATCATGCCGGGCCGCTTGGCCGGTGTCTTGAAAAATCCCGCCCGGTCCAAAGCTTCGCCCAATTGCTCAGTCATCGCCGCCAGTTGCCCGCGTGGCGCCGGTTCACCTTCATCGGCCGAAAAGGGCAGTGGCTGATCCTTGAGCGCCGCGCGCCGCCACTCATACGCCAGAACCAACACCGCCTGCGCGATATTGAGCGAGGCAAAGGCCGGCTCGACCGGCAGCGTCACGATGGCATCGGCCAGCGCAACCTCGTCATTGTTGAGCCCCCAGCGCTCGCGCCCGAACAGGATGCCCGCCCTCTGCCCGCCCCCGATGTGGGCCGAAAGCCGGTCCGCCGCTTCGTCGGGACCGATCACCGGCTTGAACATTTCCCGGTTTCGCGCCGTCGTGGCGAGAACAAGATTGAGATCGCCCATCGCCTCGGTCAGCGTTTCAAACACCTGAACCCGCTCGATCACCGGCAGCGCCTTGGCCGCAGAAGCCGTAGCCTTTTCGTTTGGCCATCCATCGCGTGGATTGACCAGCCGCAGATCCCAGAGCCCGAAATTGGCCATGGCGCGCGCCGCTGCACCGATATTTTCGCCAAGCTGCGGCTCGACCAGAATGATCGCCGGCGTGGGCCGGAACGCAAATTCCTTGCTGCTGTCGGTCCCCGCCATCAGTTTGCCTTCCGCGCTGCGCGCCACTCATCTTCGAGAATGGCGTAAACGAACTCTTCGTCCCATTCGCCCTTGAATATCGCATGCTCGCGAAAATGCGCCTCGCGCCGCATGCCCAGTTTTTCCATTACTCGCCACGAGCCTGTGTTGCGCGCATCGCACCGCGCCGAAATCCTGTGCAGGCCCACCTGCTCAAAGCCCACCGCCAGTACCGATTCCATCGCTTCTGTCGTGTAGCCCTGCCCTTGAAATGCCGGGCTCATCACATAACCGATCTGCCCCTGCCGCGCCGCGCGGTCCTCAAACATCAGCACCACATCCCCGATCAATGCCCCACTTGCCTTGAGTACAGCTGCATATTGAATGCCTTCGCTGTTCTCTCCCAGACCATCCATGGCGATCCAGCGCGGCATTAGCTCACGGACACGCTCGAGCGAACGCGGCTCCCACATGCAATAGCGCGCGACTTCGGGCAGCCCCTGATAGGCGGCCGCCGCCTCGGCATCGGAAGGCGCGAATTTGCGCAGTATCAGCCGTTCGGTTTCAATGGGAAAAAAAGTCATAAGGTCGACGCTCGTTTGCCCTGCGGTCAGTAATGCCTGCCGACGGCGATGGCAACAATTGCGCTGGCCAGGATTTACGCTGGCAATGTGCGCAGCCTCGTGCCAGCTTTCACCCATGCCAATGCTCAGTCTCGATGAAACCGCCAGTTGCGCCTGTGGTGCCGTGAGCCTCCGGATCAAGGGGCCGGTTCTCTCGATGCTGGTCTGTTCCTGCCTCGACTGCCGAAAATCGACCGGCACCGGCCATTCTGCCGTGGTCCTGATGTCCACCGATTCTGTTGCTGCCTCGGGCAAGATGAAGGGACATACCCGCACGGCCGCTTCAGGGGCCGAGATAACCCGCAACTTCTGCCCGAAATGCGGGACGCCCCTGTTCGCCAAAACCGCCCGCGCGCCGCTTTTGACCCTGCTTCCGGTCGGACTATTCGATCAACCCGATTGGTTTTCGCCCCGACAGGCCATCTTCTCGCGCACCCATCTCGATTGGGACACCCTCGACGAGGCGCTTCCCCGATACGATACCTACCGCGACAATGGAGGATTTTGATGTTTGCAACCGGCCGCTGCCTCTGCGGAGCCATCAGCTTTTCGGTCGCCGAACCGCCAATCCGCATGGCCCAGTGCCATTGCGAGGATTGCCGGCGGCTGACCGGCACCGGGCACATCGTTCAGGCCTTCTTCAAGACCGACGATGTGACCATCAGCGGACAACCGGCAGTTTTCGAGAACGTTGCCGATAGTGGCAGCGAACGCCGCCGCTCCTTTTGCCCATCCTGTGGCTCGACCCTGTTTTCCGAACGCAACACCGCGCCCGGCATCATCGGCATTGCCGTCGGCGCCTTCGACAATTCCGACTGGTTCAGCCCCGGCATGGTCTTTTACACGCATCAGCGCCCTCACTGGGACCCCGAAGTGCCCGGCGTACAGGCCCACGAAAGAATGTAGATGAGCCAGGCCGCCGACGATCTTTCCGACCGCATTCGTGAACGCCTCGCCCCTATTCCGGGAGTCGCCGAACAAAAGATGTTCGGTGGACGTGCGTTCATGCTCGATGGCAATATGATCTGCGGCATCATGAAGGATGGCGGTTTGCTCGCCCGCGTCGGCAAGGACGGCTACGACGCCGCCCTCGCTCTTCCCGGCTGCCAGCCCATGACCATGGGCGCCAAGACCATGTCGGGCTTTGTCGTCGTCGATGGCGATGTGCTCGACACCGAAGAGGGATTGGCCCAATGGGTCGATCGTTGCCTGGCCTTCGCCGCCACTCTGCCGCCGAAATAGTTCAGGCGCGCCCGAACACCAGCGTCGCGTTGATCCCGCCGAAGCCGAACGAATTGGACATCACATAGTCCACATGCTTCGCGATCGGCTTATTGGGCACCAGCTCGAACCCCCGGCCCTCAGGCACCGGATCGTCGAGATTGATCGTGGCGGGCAACATGTTTTCGCGGATTGCCATCACCGAGAACATGGCCTCGATTGCGCCAGCCGCACCAAGAAGGTGCCCCGTTGACGATTTGGTCGATGAAACCGCCAGCGTCTTCCCCCGGTCACCGAACACGGCACCGATGCCGGCCAGTTCCGCCGCATCGCCAACCGGCGTCGAGGTAGCATGCGCGTTGATGTAGCCGACCACGTCGGGAGAAATTCCCGCCATAGCCAACGCCTTGCGCATCGCCACCTGCGCGCCCGCGCCGTCCGGCGAACCCGCCGTCAGGTGATAGGCATCGGCGGATGTGCCATAGCCCGCTACCACTGCAAGCGGCACCGCCCCGCGTGCCTTGGCATGGCTGAGCTTTTCGATAACCAGCACCGCTGCTCCCTCGGCCAGAACGAACCCGGAGTGACCGGTGTCGAACGGCCGCGACGCCTTATGCGGCTCATCATTATAGGACGAGGTCAGGGCGCGCGACGCGCCGAACCCGCCAATCGATATGGGATCAACCGATCCTTCGGCCCCGCCAACAACGGCAACCTCAGCCTCTCCGGTCATAATCAGCCGCATGCCGTCGCCAATCGCCTGGGCCGACGCCGCGCACGCGGTTACCGGCGTTCCAATCGGGCCACGAAACCGATGCACGATGGAAATCCAGCCCGCTGCCATATTGGCGAGGAACGAGGGCACGGTGAACGGCGATAGCCGCCGCGGCCCTTTTTCTGCAATGGTCCGCGCCGCCTGCGCCATCACCGGCTCTCCGCCGACACCGGACGCGATAATCGTGGCTGTTGCTTGCTGCCCTGCATCATCCTGGGGGTGCCAGCCCGCCTGATCGAGAGCCTGCGCCGCGGCGGCAAGCCCATACTGAATAAAAAGATCCATCTTCTTGATCTCCTTGGGCTCAATCCATTCGGTCGGATCGAACCCATCGGGATCATGGGCCTTGTCGGGCACCAATCCGGCGATGTGGGAGGCAAATCCCGTCGTATCGAAGCGATTGTTCCGCACGACCCCACTTTTGCCCGCAAGAAGCCGCTCCCAATTGGTCGCGACGCCCACCCCAAGCGGGGACACCGCTCCCATGCCGGTTACAACAACCGGATCATCGCTTTGCATCGAAAGTCTCCATCACTGGTTTTGTATTGATTTGGCTTCACGCGTCCGCTTGTTGGCGAGCCTCACCGGCGGTAAGCGCGCGCAACCCGCCGAGGAAATCCTCAGGGCCCGGATCGATCACCAGCGCTCGCAATTCGTCCTGCGAATCCCGCCAGAGGGGCAGGATCTCTTCAAGCAGCGCAGCGCCTTTTTCGGTCAGTTCAAAGTGTCGAACGTTGCCCTTTTCGGGGCGCCCGGCGATCACCAGCCCGCGCTTGCTCAACGGCTCGAGATTGCGCAGGAGCGTCGTGCGATCCATGGAAATCCGTGCCGCCATCGAATTGACGGACATGCGCGGTGAGTTCTGAACGGTCATCAGAACCGTAAATTGAACGACCGAGATTTCAAACGGGCGAAGCACTTTGTCATAGCGGCGCGTCAGAGCCCGCGCGGCCATCACGGTGTTGAGCACGAGGCAATCAAAAAAGGCAAAGGTCATGGCGGCAAACTATAGTGTAATTACACATGTGTAAATACACTATACCATCCCACAAGTCCCCGATGCCGCTCGGCACGCCCCCCTTCGCGGCGAGACACTTTGCGCCTTACCAATGCTCTGCTATAGGGACCGCGAACTTTGGCTGGCCCATGCTGGCCGAACCGGTTTTTTGCGCGCGAGGAGCACATTTTAATGACCAAGATCAAAGTCGCAAACCCTGTCGTCGAGCTCGACGGCGACGAAATGACCCGGATCATCTGGCAGGCCATCAAGGACAAGCTGATCCACCCCTATCTCGACATCGATCTTGAATATTACGATCTTTCTGTTCAGAAGCGCGACGAAACAGACGACCAGATCACCATCGACGCTGCTAACGCCATCAAGAAATACGGCGTCGGCGTCAAATGCGCCACCATCACCCCCGACGAAGCCCGCGTTGAGGAATTTGGTCTAAAGAAGATGTGGCGTTCGCCCAACGGCACCATCCGCAACATCCTCGGTGGCGTGATCTTCCGTGAGCCCATCATCTGCAAGAATGTTCCGCGCCTGGTTCCCGGCTGGACCCAGCCGATCATTGTCGGCCGTCACGCCTTCGGCGATCAGTACCGCGCCACCGATTTCAAATTCCCCGGCAAGGGCAAGCTGACGATGAAGTTCGTGGGTGACGACGGCACCGAGATCGAGCACGAAGTGTTCGACGCGCCAGCCGCCGGCGTTGCCATGGGCATGTACAACCTCGATGAGTCGATCCGTGATTTCGCTCGCGCCTCACTCAACTACGCGCTCCAGCGCGGCGTCCCCTGCTACCTCTCGACCAAAAACACCATTCTCAAGGTCTATGATGGACGCTTCAAGGATATCTTCGAGGAAGTGTTCCAGGCCGAATTCAAGGAAAAATACGAAGCCAAAAAGATCTGGTACGAACACCGCCTGATCGACGACATGGTCGCAGCAGCTCTCAAATGGTCCGGCGGTTACGTCTGGGCCTGCAAGAACTACGATGGCGACGTGCAGTCCGACATCGTTGCTCAGGGCTTTGGTTCGCTCGGCCTGATGACCTCGGTTCTCATGACCCCCGATGGGCAGACCGTGGAAGCCGAAGCTGCCCACGGCACCGTGACTCGTCACTATCGCCAGCACCAGCAGGGCAAGGAAACCTCGACCAACTCGACGGCATCTATCTTTGCCTGGACCCGTGGCCTTGCCCACCGCGCCAAACTCGATGGCAATGATGAGTTGGCAAACTTTGCCGCAACCCTCGAAAAGGTCACCGTCGCCACCATCGAGGAAGGAAAGATGACCAAGGATCTGGCGCTGCTCGTCGGCCCCGATCAGCCCTGGCTCACCACCATGGGTTTCCTCGATGCTATCGACGCCAACCTCCAGAAGGCCATGGCGTAACCTTTATTCTAGAGCACAAGTGCCAAAGCCGCCCCTCGGGGCGGCTTTTCCTTTGCCTGCTGTTCGGCGTTGACGTTGGCAGCAATCTGCAAGACGAAACCTGGGACCGCGGCTCGGTCCTTGCGATCAGCGCCAGCCTCAAGGCGTCGTTCTGAACGCTACTCCACGATACTCCGAACACAAAAATGGCCCCTGACGGGGCCATTCTTTATGCGTCCAGTTGGAGATGGTTCAAGCGCCCAGATGCGCCTTGATCGCCTCGACCGCGGCCTGGGCCTGAGAGGCATCGGGGCCGCCGGCCTGCGCCATGTCGGGGCGCCCGCCTCCGCCCTGCCCGCCCAGCGTAGTCGAGCCGATCCGCACCAGATCGACGGCGCTGTAGCGCGACACCAGATCTTCGCTCACGCCAACCGAAATGCCGGCCTTGCCGTCTTCGGTCGTGCCGACGATCACCACGATCCCCGATCCGATCTGTTTTTTGCCCTGATCGACCAGACCACGCAGATCCTTGGGCTGGAGCCCTTCCACCACGCGTCCCATGAAGGTTACGCCATTGATCGTTTCGCTGGCCCCGCCGCCATTGCCGGTGCCGCCACCCATCGCCAGTTTCTGGCGCAGATCGGCGACCTGGCGTTCGAGGGCGCGGCGCTCTTCCACAAGCGCTTCGACACGCGAGACCGCGTCACGCGGCGAAACCTTCAAAGTGGCCGCGACGGTCTTGAGCTGGTCTTCCTGCGCGTTGAGATAGGCGCGCGCGCCGTCGGCGGTCAGCGCCTCGACCCGCCGCACACCGGCTGCGACCGAGCTTTCCTGCACGATCTTGACCAGCCCGATGTCACCTGTACGCCGCACATGCGTGCCGCCGCACAATTCCATCGAATAGGTCTTGCCTGCCTTTTCGCCTTCCAGCGCCCTACCCATCGAGACAACGCGCACCTCGTCGCCATATTTCTCGCCGAACAGCGCCATGGCACCGGCTTTGATCGCATCATCGACAGCCATCAGCCGCGTTTCCACGGGCGCGTTCTGCAACACGATGGCATTGGCCAGACGTTCGACCTCGGCGATTTCCGCTTCGCTCATCGGCTTGGTGTGCGAATAGTCGAACCGCAACCGGTCGGGCGATACCAGCGAGCCCTTCTGCGCCACATGACTGCCCAGAACCTCGCGCAGCGCCTCATGCAGCAGATGGGTCGCCGAGTGGTTGGCGCGGATCGCGGTGCGGCGGGAATGATCGACCTTGAGGGTCAGCGCCTCACCGATCTTGACCGTTCCAGCCTCAACCCTGACGCGATGAGCAAAGACACCACCGGCCTGCTTCGTGGTATCGAGCACAACCACTTTCGCGCCGTCCTCGCTCTCCATTGTGCCGGTGTCGCCCACCTGTCCGCCGCTTTCGCCATAAAACGGCGTCTGGTTCAGAACGATGAAGCCCTCGTCCCCCGCATTGAGCGCATCGACGCTTGCCCCTTCCTTGACCAGCGCCTTGACCGCGCCGTCGCTGTCCTCGGTTTCATAGCCCAGAAACTCGGTTGGACCTGCAGCGTCGGCAATCGCGAACCATACCGCGCTGGTTGCCGCATCGCCGGAACCCGACCAGTTCTTGCGCGCTTCAGCCTTCTGGCGTGCCATGGCCGCATCGAACCCGGTCTGATCGACCGACACCCCCCGCAGACGCAGCGCATCCTGTGTCAGATCGAGCGGAAAGCCATATGTGTCATAGAGCTTGAAGGCTGTTTCACCAGCCAAGGTATCGCCTTTGCCCAGACCGGTGCTCTCATCTTCAAGGATCTGCAGCCCGCGGCTGAGCGTCTTGAGGAAGCGCTCCTCTTCAAGCCTGATCGTCTCCGAAATCATCGCTTCGCCGGCAACGAGATCAGGATAGGCCTGCCCCATCTCGCGGACCAGCGAGGGGACGAGCTTGAAAATCGTGGGCGCGTTGGTGCCCAGAAGCGTTGCATGGCGCATGGCGCGGCGCATGATGCGGCGCAGCACATAACCGCGACCTTCATTGGCCGGCAGAACACCGTCGGCAATCAGGAACGACATCGAGCGCAAATGATCGGCGATGACGCGATACGAGGCTACGTTTTCCGGTGTCGGCGCATGACCCACAGCCGACGCCGTCGCGTCGATCACGTGGCGGAACATGTCAGTTTCAAAAACGCTCTCTACGCCCTGCAGGATCGAGGCCATGCGCTCGAGCCCCATGCCCGTATCGATCGACGGGTTGGGCAAAGCCTCCTGCGTGCCATCGGCGAACTGCTCGTACTGCATGAACACCAGATTCCAGAATTCAAGGAACCGGTCGCCATCCTCTTCCGGCGTCCCCGGAGGGCCGCCCCAGATATGCTCGCCGCGGTCGATGAAGATTTCCGAGCACGGCCCGCACGGGCCCGTATCGCCCATCGTCCAGAAATTGTCCGAAGTTGGGATACGGATGATCTTGTCATCGGAAAGCCCGGCAATCTTTTTCCAAAGGTCGGCCGCTTCGTCATCGGTGTGGTAGACGGTGACCAGCAGCTTATCCTTGTCGAGCCCGAACTCCTTGGTGACCAGCGCCCAGGCCATATCGATGGCCTCTTCCTTGAAATAGTCGCCGAAGGAAAAATTGCCCAGCATCTCGAAAAAGGTCAGGTGCCGCGCGGTAAAGCCTACATTGTCGAGATCGTTGTGCTTGCCCCCGGCCCGAACGCATTTCTGCGATGTCGTGGCCCGTGAATAGGGACGTTTTTCAAGACCGGTAAAGACGTTCTTGAACTGCACCATGCCCGCATTGGTAAACATCAGCGTCGGATCGTTGCGCGGCACCAGCGGGCTGGAAGAGACTTTCTCATGACCGTTCTTGGCAAAGAAGTCGAGGAAGGTCGAACGGATGTCGTTTACGCTTGTCATGATCGCGCCAAAAACCCTGTCTGCGGCCAATGCGCCGCACCATATTTTATCGTTCCGGATGCGCCGGATACGTGGCCGATTGCGCCCCGTTTTCACCGGCTGAAAACCTGAGCAAGCCTTCTAGCGTGTGCATCGGGCGAGTGCAATGCGAAGGCTGTGGCACCGGGCCAATAAGTCGCGAGCGACTAGCTGCAGGCCAGCAAAAGGAAAGGCGCCGGTTGCCCGGCGCCAGGAGGTCATAGACAAATCTTGCTTCCAGCCGGCTTGGACCGGCAACGGCAAAGCTAGTCTTCACTATCCTCGGCGCTGTCTTCACCCGCCGTAATCAGTTCAGCGGCAATAAGGCCGGCGCTCTCGCGCACCCCGTTCTCGATCTGGTTGGCGATCTCGGGATTGTCCTTGAGGAACTGGCGCGAGTTTTCACGCCCCTGCCCCAGCCTCTGGCTGTCATAAGAGAACCAGGCGCCCGATTTCTCGACGATCCCGGCCTTGACGCCCAGATCGAGCAGCTCACCGGTCTTGGAAACGCCTTCGCCATACATGATGTCGAATTCGACCTGGCGGAACGGGGGGGCCATCTTGTTCTTGACCACCTTGACCCGCGTCTGGTTGCCGACGACCTCTTCACGATCCTTGATTGCACCGATACGGCGGATGTCGAGGCGAACCGAAGAATAGAATTTGAGCGCGTTGCCGCCGGTCGTGGTTTCGGGCGAACCGAACATCACGCCGATCTTCATACGAATCTGGTTGATGAAGATCACCATGGCCTTCGATTTGGAAATCGAACCCGTGAGCTTGCGCATGGCCTGGCTCATCAGACGCGCCTGAAGACCCGGCAGGGAGTCGCCCATCTCGCCTTCGAGTTCGGCCCGTGGCGTCAAGGCCGCCACCGAATCGACGACCAGAACGTCGATCGCGCCCGACCGCACCAGCGTATCGGCGATTTCAAGCGCCTGTTCACCCGCATCGGGCTGGGAGATCAACAGCTCGTCGATATTGACGCCAAGCTTGCGCGCATAAGTGGGATCGAGCGCGTGTTCTGCGTCGATGAACGCGCAGATGCCGCCGCCTTTCTGAGCTTCGGCCAGCACATGCAGGGCCAGCGTGGTCTTGCCCGAGCTTTCCGGTCCGAAAATTTCAATGATACGCCCGCGCGGCAGCCCACCGATGCCCAGCGCGATATCGAGACCGAGCGAGCCCGTGGAAATCGATTCGACATTGACTGAGGTGTTTTCCCCCAGCTTCATGACCGAACCCTTGCCGAAATTGCGCTCGATCTGGCCCAGAGCGGCCTCGAGTGCCTTGTTCTTGTCCATCGAACCCCCGTCAACCACGCGAAGCTGTGAAACTGCCATTGTTAGCTCTCCTTATTTCACCAAATGCCCTGCGCGCGCAACGCGATCAGTCGGCCCTCAACGCCTATTTCTAGGTTGCATATTTGTTCTCATTTTGTTTTCGATATGTCAAGAGACAAAATAAGAACATTCAGGAACAATGGAACCAGTCGGGCCCGCGATCATTGCAAAGGCTCATCATCAGGGAGGCCGCTATGAACATGGGCACGGGAATCGCCATGGGAATCGCGATCGGCGCCGGTATCGGGGTTGCGATCGACAACATCGCCGTGGGAATTGGCATTGGCGTCGCCATCGGCGCGGGCCTCGGCGCAGCATTTCTTGCCAGTTCGAACTCCTCGAAGAAAGACTAGTCCTCGCTTGCCGCCGGACTCCCCGACAGCACTTCCTTGACCTTGGAATTGATCTGGTCGAGCGTATAGGGCTTAGGCAGGAATTCCACGCTCCTGTCGTCCTCGAGCCCCTGGCGCACGCTCTCCTCGGCGTAACCGGAGACGAAAATCACTTTCAGGCCCGGATAAAGTTTGCGCACATGGGTCAGAAGCGTCGGCCCGTCCATTTCGGGCATCACGACGTCGGAAATGATCAGGTCGATCTTGCCCTCGATCTCCTCAAGCACCTCAAGCGCCTCTTCGCCCGACCCGGCTTCGAACACTTCATAGCCCGTCGTCGAAAGGGCTCGTGCTGAGAACATGCGCACGCTTTCCTCGTCCTCGACCAGAAGGATACGTTCGTTCCCGGTCAGATCCCGGACCGGCGCGGCAACCGCCTTGACCACCTCTTCCTTTTCTTGCTGGATGTGCCGTGGCAGCAGCAGCCGGAAGGTCGTGCCCTTGCCCACTTCGGATTCAGGATAGATGTAGCCCCCGGTCTGCTTGATGATGCCATAGACCATCGACAAGCCCAGCCCGGTGCCCTTGCCCAGTTCCTTGGTCGAAAAGAACGGCTCGAAGATCTTTTCCATGACCTCCTGGGTCATGCCGGTGCCGGTATCGCTCACCTCGATCGAAACAAAATCGGCAGGCACCAGTCCCGGATAGGTGAAGGTTTCCGCCTCGGCTTTCTCGACATTGCGCGTGCGCAGCGTGATCTGCCCGCCATCCGGCATGGCGTCGCGCGCGTTGACCGCAAGATTGATGATGACCTGTTCGAGCTGCACCAGATCGGCGCGGATCGGCCATACATCGCGCCCGTGCTCGACATCGAGCGTCACATGCTCGCCGATCAGACGTTTGAGCAGCACCGTCAGATCGTCGATATGCTGGGGCACTTCGAGCACTTGCGGGCGCAGGGTCTGCCGACGCGAGAAGGCCAGAAGCTGGCGCACCAATCCCGCCGCGCGATTGGCGCTCTGCTTGATCGACATGATGTCGCCAAACGAGGGATCGGACGGCTTGTGCTTGAGCAGCAGCAGGTCCGAAAACCCGATAATGGCAGTCAAAACGTTGTTGAAATCGTGCGCCACGCCGCCAGCCAACTGCCCCACCGCCTGCATCTTCATGCCCTGGGCGAATTGTTCTTCCAGCTGGCGCTGCTCGGTCATGTCGAGCGCATAAAGGATTGCCGCCTCGTTGCTTTCTCCGCCCTGCTCGACGCCGGAAATGAACATGCGCACGCTGCGCGGCTTTTCGCCGGGGATCGTCGCATCGACCGGCGCGATTTCCGCTCTGTGTCCCTTGGCATCGACAAGCGCCATCGCCAGCTTTTCCCGGCTTTCGGGGTCGATAAGCGAGGCGACATTGAGCCCCTCGATCCCGCGATCGCCCGATGTAAGCCCGAAAATACGGGTAAAGGGCGCATTGGTGCGCACCACCTTGCCCGCGCTATCGAGCGCCGCGATGGCGATGGGTGTATGATTGAAAAACCGTGAGAATCTCACTTCGGCGGCCCGCAACGCCTCCTCGCCCTCGATGCCGCGTGATCGATCGAGCACCAGCGTACGGGTTTCACCCAGCTCGCCCTCCGCCAGCCGCGCCGCGCGATGCAGCAGCCGCACCGGCAGACTGGTGCCGTCGTGGCGTACCAGATCGAGATCGATCACTTCGGTACGCACCGCGCCGTCCTGCCCGCCGCCCATCAGCAGCCCCGCTCCATCGCCCTGCACGATCTCGCCCAGGTCGAGATCGCCCGCCTCAAAGGCCGCGAGGTCGTAGCCGAGCCAATCGGCCAGAGTTGAGTTGATGTATTGGATCCGCCCGCGCGCATTGGCCGAAAAGAACCCGGCCGGTGCGTGATCGAGATAGTCGATTGCCTTTTGCAGCTCGACGTAGAAATTTTCCTGGGCATCGCGGTCGCGGGTGATGTCCTCGACCGTCCAGATCACCGATTTGCCCGGCGCGCCGTCGTAATCGGGCAGGCTGCGCGCCCCGATCCGGAACCATTGCGCCGCGCTCCGGCCACGCGAAATCCGCACGTCCTCGACAATGGCGCGCCCGTCCCGCGCCGCGCGCGACAACCGGTAAACGGCCTCACTGGCCTCGGGCTGGCTGGCAAACAATCGCGGCACACCAACCGGAACGCCCTTGGAAACCGATTTGGAAAGTTCCGAATACTGCGCATTGGCATAAAAAATCTTGCCGTCGCGGTCCGTAACCACCGCGCCGTATGGCAGGCTGTCGACGATGGCGCGCGCCAGCGTGCGCTTTTCGGTGCCGCCGACGAACCGGAACAGGCCCGCCGCCAGCGCAAACAGCGAAAAAACGCCGACAACCGACAGAACGCCCAGAAACAGCACGATCATTTCGGGCGAAATGGCTTCGCCCATCAGCGAAAAGGCCACCGCAACCGCGACAAAGGCCAGCGAGAGGATGACCACCCGCCACAGCGCGGCATTGGAGGACGGACGCGCCACCATCGGTTCGGGATAGCTGTCCTCGTCCATCGGGGCCACCGCCATCGGTTTCTTTCCTTGGTACAATATCTCAACCCCGATCCGAATCGGGCTTCCTATTGGTAGCAAAACCCGCTTCGCCTTGGGTAGTGCGGATTAACCGCTCATTAACAGTCTCGGTTAGGGTCGACCCTAATTTCCGCTCTTCCAGCTTGAGCGGTTTTTCAGCCGCATCACATAGCCGATGATCTGCGCAACTGCCTTGAAATGCTCAGCCGGAATGGTTTCCCCCACCTCGGCACCCGCGTAGAGCGCCCGGGCCAGCGGCGGATTTTCGACGATCGGGATGTCGTGATCCTTGGCCAGACCGCGAATCCTCAGCGCAATCGCATCGACGCCCTTGGCCAGAACCTGGGGCGCCGCCATATCCTTATCGTATTTGAGCGCCACGGCGAAGTGGGTCGGGTTGGTCACCACCACCGTCGCATCGGGCACCGCCGCCATCATGCGCTTGCGACTGCGCTCCATGCGGATCTGGCGGATACGGCCCTTGACGTGCGGATCGCCTTCCATCTGCTTGTATTCATCGCGCACTTCCTTGACCGTCATCATCTGGCGCTGCCACCATTTGTGGCGCATGTAGATGTAATCGAGCAGCGCCACGATGGTGATGGCGATCAGCGTCGCAATGAAGATCTTGATGCCGATTTCCTGGAACAGTTCCAGCGTCACGATGGGGTCGGCGGTCATGATGGTCGAGAGCCGGTCCCTGTCGGGCCAGACCACCAGCACCATGATGGTGGAAAACACGACGAGCTTGAAAAGCCCCTTGGCGAAATTGACCAGCGCCTCGGTTGAAAACAGCCGCTTGGCCCCGGCCAGCGGGGAGACCTTGGAGAATTTGGGTTTGAGGTTTTCAGCGGAAAACACCATGCGGTGCTGCACCATGTTCCCGGCTATCCCGCACAGCGCCAGAAGGATCATGGGAATCAAAAGCGCGCTCAAAAGGCTGATCGTCGCGCCGTAAACGAACTGGTTGAACCCCGGCCCGCCCACCTCGTAAAGGTCTGCACGGCCGAGATAATCTCCAAGGCTCGTCATGATCTGCGCGCTGGTCATCGGCGCCACGAACGCAAAGATCAGTGCCGACCCCAGGATCATGAACCAGGTCGTCACCTCCTGGCTCTTGACCACATCGCCCTTCTTGTGAGCGTCCTCGAGCCGCTTATGGGAGGGGTCTTCTGTCTTTTCGCTCTGTTCGGGTTTGTCGTCGCTCATGACCTAACCCAGAAACTGCGAAAAATGATCTTCGAGATAGCTCATATAGAGCCCCATCGTGACGCTGAGCAGCAGCGCGAACAGGACGAGCCCGATGATGATGTTGGCCGGCATGGCCATGAAAAACACCTGAATCTGGGGCATCAGCCGGCCCAGAATGCCCAGCCCCAGGTAAAACACCAGGCCGAAAACCAGAAACGGCGCCGACATCTGCGTGCCGATCAGGAACGCCTGTGCCACGATCTCGGTCGCCATCTGCGCCGCGTCGCCCAGCATGAGCGGCGCGTCGGGCGGAAAATAGCTGTAGCTGGCATAAATACCGGCCAGCAGCACATGATGCAGATCGGTGGCGAAAATCAGCGTTACGCCCAGCATGGCCAGAAAATTGCCAACGATCGCCCCCTGCACCCCCGGTTGGGTGGGATCGGAGGTCTGGGCCATCGAGAGCCCCATCTGGAACGCAATCACCGCACCTGCGACCTGCGCGGCGGTGATAATAAGCCGGGTCAGCCCCCCGAGGATAAATCCGACGGCAAGTTCATGCCCCAGCGCTGTCATGAGCCCGCCCAGCGTCACCGGAACCGCCCCCAGATTGGGCAGGATCAGCGGGTAGAGGATCAGCGAAAACGCCAGCGCAAAGGTCAGGCGCAGCCGCGTGGGAATCGTCGATTCCCCCAGCGCCGGCAACAGCATGAGGATCGTGCCGAGGCGCGCGAAAATGAGGAAAAAATAATAGGCGACATCGGGGCCCCAGCTGACGCTCATTCCCCGCTATCCGCCCGTAATGATCATGTCGACGATCTGGGTCATGTAAGCGCTCATCGTGGCGCCCATGAACGGCAGCGTCACCAGCAGCGTGACAAAGATCGCGATGATCTTGGGCACGAAAACCAGTGTCATTTCCTGGATTTGCGTCAAAGCCTGAAACAAGGCGATGATGACGCCGACCACCAGTCCCACAATCATCATCGGCCCTGCAACGATGATAAGGGTCCAGATGCCGGAGGTGGCGATGTCGAGAGTTTCTGCCCCGCTCATGGGAATGGCTCCTGCCGAATCGAGCCTATTGTACACGCTCTGACGCCCAATGGACCCTCGGTGTACTCAGGGGCCACGCCCAAAAGACGGGCTAGATCGGCATGCGCATGATTTCTTCATAGGCCGAGATCACCCGATCGCGCACCGTGACCATGGTCTCCATCGCCGACTCGGTTTCGGCCAGCGCGGTCACGACGTCGACGACGTTGGCCTTGCCGTTGATCATGTCGACAGCGACCTGATCGGAGCGCTGCCCGGTCTCGACGATGCCGCTGAGCTGCTCGGCCAGCATTTGCCCGAAATCGGCGCCGGAGGGTGAGGCGGCGGGCGCGGTCAGCTTGCCGCCAGCCTGATCGGAAACCAGGCGCGAGACGTTGCCGTACGCTGCTGCGGCTGCATTGAATGGCGTGCTCATGAACTTAGTTCCTTTGGTTGTCGCGCTTCCGAACCGCAAAAGTGGAAACCACTATTGCTCGAAGCCCTCCCTTAACCGCGCAGAATATCGAGCGTCCGCCCCAGCATCTGGCGCGAGACGGTGACGACGTTGAGGTTGGCCTCGTAGGTGCGCTGGGCCTCACGCATGTCCATGGTCTCGATCAGCGTGTTGACGTTGGGGTATTTGACATACCCGTTCTCGTCGGCCGCCGGGTGACCCGGCTCATAGCGCGAGGAAAAGTCGCTCATGTCGGTGGCGAGCGCCCCGACAGCCACTTCCGTGGCGCCGAGCTCGCGATTGAGCACCGCATGGAAGGTCGGCACCTTGCGGCGATAGGGGTCTTCGTCGGGCGTATGCCCGGCGGAATCGGCATTGGCCATGTTCTCGGCGATCACCCGCATGCGCGCCGTCTGGGCGTTGAGCCCCGACCCGGCGATCTTGATCGATGTCATGAAGTCGTTCATGCCTTAGCGTCCTATACGTTCTTGCCCAGCGCGATCTTCATCAGCCGAATGGAGCGTGTGTAGAGCGTGGTCGCGGCCTGATAGTCCATCTGGTTGGTCGTGACCTTCATCATCTCTTCTTCGAGCGTCACCCCGTTGCCCTCGGGCATGATCTCGAAACTGTTCATCGTCCGCGCGCCCATGGCGCGGCTTGGATCGCCCCCGACCGAGAAATGGTTGCGGTTTGTCGCCGTCGTCGTGACATTGGTGCCCGAGCGGCGCGCCGTGCTTTCGATGGAGAACGGTGCGAGGTCCCGTCCGCGATAGCCCGGCGTTTCGGCATTGGCGACGTTCTCGGCCAGAAGCGTCTGGCGGGTCTGGTGCCACTGCATCCTGTTCTTGAGCGCGGCAAAAATGGGCAGGTCGCCAATGGCCATGTCGGTCCGCCGAATCCGGTTACAGTCTGTTAACTGGGCAAACATTGCCTACCCTATGGTTAACGACGCGTTAACCGACCCGACATCAAGGGCCGGAAATCTCCCAATTTTGAACAAAGCTAAGCTATAGTAGGCAGCTATTGCCCATCTCCAAGCGTCCGGCTATGTGTCGCGGGACGAGTTGCCCATTTCCAGGAGCGTGCCAGTGGGATTTCTGAACAGCCTTTTTGGCGGTGAAAACGGCTATCTGACAATGATCGTGGCTCTGGCCATCGTGATCGTTTTGATCGTGCTCGCCGTGTGGCTCATCAAACTGGTAGGCGATGCCTCGGCCAGCGTTGGCCGTGGCCGCAACCGGCGCCTCATGGTCATCGATTCCATTGCCATCGACAACAAGCGCCAGGCCGTCATCGTCCGCCGCGACCAGACCGAGCATCTGATCGTCATTGGCGGCCCCAACGACCTGGTGGTCGAAAGCGGCTTTGAAGCCCCACCCGTCCAGCAGGTCCAGCGCCCGCGCCGCAGGGCCGCCGAACCCACTCCGGCCGTTGCTGCGCCCGAGCCCGCGGCCCCTGCCCGGCCAATGGGCAAATCGCTGCGCCATACGGGCCTTTTGCGCCCGGTCGAGGACAATGAACCCAAACTCGATGGGGGAAAGCCTGACAATAAGGGCCGCGCCTCCGCCGACTCAGCTACAAGCGTTGCCATGTCGGCCACCACGACCGTGGAGCCCGAACCGCTGCTTGAAGCGAGGGAAAACGATTACGAGGACACGGCAACAAGGTCCTGATACCGCACCGCGCCGGGCTCGAACGCCCCGCGCGGCACTTGTCGTTGCTCTTGGCCTCGCCGCCATCCTGCTGCTGCCCGCCACGGGAATCGCCCAGGACATCTCCATCGATTTCGGCGACGAGACCACGCTGACCGAGCGCGCGATCCAGATGATCGCGCTCATTACCATTCTGGCGCTGGCGCCCTCCATTCTCGTGATGGTGACCAGCTTTACCCGTATCGTCGTGGTACTTTCGCTGCTGCGCACCGCCATCGGGCTGCAGACCGCGCCGCCCAATTCGGTGATGATTTCGCTGGCGCTGTTTCTCACCGCCTTCATCATGGCGCCCACCCTGCAGCAAAGCTATGAGCTGGGAATAGAGCCGCTGGTGGCCGGCGAGGTCGAAATCACCGAAGCGATCGAGTTGAGCTCGGGCCCGCTGCACGAATTCATGCGCACCCATGTCCGCCCCCAGGACGTGATGCTGTTCATGGATCTGACCGAAACTCCGGCGCCGGAAAACCCCGAAGACCTCGAACTGCGCATCCTGATTCCCGCCTTCATGATCTCCGAACTCCGAAGGGCGTTCGAGATCGGCTTTCTGTTGTTCCTGCCCTTCGTGGTCATCGACATGGTCGTGGCCTCGGTGCTGATGAGCATGGGCATGATGATGCTGCCCCCGGTCATCATTTCCCTGCCGTTCAAGCTGATCTTTTTCGTGCTGGTCGACGGCTGGCACCTTGTTGCCGGATCGCTGATAAGAAGTTTCACGGGGTGAGTGCCGACCTTGCCAAAGGCAAGGTCAAATCGCTCCAGTGGAGCGATTTGAGGCACGAACGCCGGAGCATAAGCGACGGCCGGATCAGCACCGCAGCATACACCGGCCCACTATCAGCGATTGCCAACTCCACGGCCTTTGAGCCGTGCCGCTCCCACCTCTAGCTGGATTCCGGGAATAAATCCCGGAATGACAAGGGAGAGTTTGGTCGTCTTGAACGGTTCAAATGTTGTCGCAAGCGTGCCCCATCCACCGCATCCCCGGCGAACGCCGGGGGCCATCAGCACACCGTCAACGTCGATGCTGGAGGCTGCGCCCATAGACCCCGGTTTTCACGGGGAAGCGCTGGGGCAAATGGCAATTCTGCCCAACACCTACAAACTCGCCACGGCACCCGTCTCGGGCGCCGCGCGCAGCGGCGTCACAGCGTTCTGGCCGGCGTAAATCTCGCGATAGGCGTTCAGGAACGCGTTGATGGCCTGGGTATCGGCGACCTGCCGGGCAATCTCGCGGAAATTGACGCCGTTGGGATCGACATTTTCGACAACGAAGGAAAAGACCGGCCATTCGGGGGTTGTCGACATGGCCTCGGAGAACCGACTGCGCAGACGGGCCAGCCCGATCTGGTCGTTCGAGAGAACATAGCCCACCGCCGCCTTGACGACATTGGTGCGCGCCATGGGGCTGAGCGTGCCGGTGCCGAGATCGGGCGAATAAAGCGCCTCGATCATTTCAGCGGCCGCCGAATAGCGGCTGGCCTGCCACAGAGCATCGATGCGCAGCAATTCGGTGTCACGCCCCGTAAGGCTCGAGAGCAGGTCCAGCGCCAGATCGTGGCGATGAGCGTGAATGAGCGCGCTGGCTTCGAGCACGCGACGCTGGCGTTCGAGCCCCGGCGGCAATCCGGCCAGCCGGGTCTCATAGAGCACCCGCAACGCCGAATTGGGGTCACGGTTGGCGATATAGATGATGGCCAGATCGGCCGCCACCTGGGCGCGGGCAGCGCCATCGAGCCGGTTTTCGACCTGATAGAGCAGCAGTTCCGACGCCTGGGCGAGCAGATCCACTTCGATCAGCCGCTGGGCGAGATTGCGGATCATCATGTCGCCCTCGGCCCCCGGTGGGGTGAGGTGCCGATAATCGTAATAGATCGAGAGCGCCGAAACCGCGTCGAGCGCGTCGGCCCGGCCATCGAGGAACAGCCCGGAAAATTCGGTACGGGCCCGCGCCAGGAGCGGATCGAGCGCCCGGCTATCCTCAAAACCCATGGCCATTTCCCGTGTCAGAACGAACGCGTCGCGATAATCGCCATGGCGATATTGCAGGTCGGTCAGCTTGGTGACGATGTCGATTTCGAGCTGGTCGCCACGCCACAAGGTCGATTGCACAGCCAGGGTGTGGATGGCCTTTTCCACATCGAGCTGATCCATATCGTCCAGGATTTCGATGGTGTGCAGCACAGCTTCCGCCGTCGAGCCGCGCCGGTCGGCGGCAATGACCCGGCCATAGCCTTCCAGCGCGTCATCCTCGAGCCCGTTGATATGGTCGAGCCGCGCCGAAAGCAGCTGATACTGCGCAACCTGATCGGGCGTCAGAGCGGCCAGATCGACAGCCCGGATCATGTCGGCGGCCATTGTGGCGTCGCTCTGCTCCACTGCGGCGCGTATCGCCGCCATGTGGAAGCGCGCCCTGATCCAGTTGGGATAATTGTCAACGACATGATCGCCCCCGAACGCATCGAGCCGCGCGCCTGCGAAATCGCCGGCATCGACCTTGGCGATGGTCCGCCAGATCATCGCGTCGGGATCGTTGAGCATGATCTCCGCGTTGAGCAGCGCAAGCGCGTCGACATGGCGTCCGGCCAGGGCATTGGCGGCGGCAAGCGTCGCATTGAGCTCGTGTTCCAGACTGGTCTGGCGCAGATCCCGCGAAAGGACGTTGAGCACACCGATCGCCTCGAAGGCGAAATCGTTGCTCAGATAGAACTGGGCCAGATCGAGCCGGGCCCGGTCGAGCGCCCTGCCCTCGGCCAATGCGGCGCGCGCCTGATATTCGTCGCGCCGCAAGACGAAATCATCGGGGTTGGGCGTCATCATTTCATTGAGATCAAGGGCGCTGACGCTGGTTGACGCCGGAGCGTAAAGACGCTGGCCGTCATCGGTCGAAACCGTAAGCCCGGCATCGGCGGAAATCACAGCAAACCTGTCCTCGATGGAAACGCTGACCCCTTCATGGAGCGGCTTGACGACCAGCCCGTGGACCGACCGCGGCGCTTCGAAATCCACAAAGCCCAGATCGCGCACCACGCCGCGGGCCGGCGGAAACGTGGTCACCACATCGAGAATATCGCCCACATCGGGATCGCGAAGCTGATGCACATTGGCGGGCCGCTCGAGATCGGCCAGCATTTCATAAAGTCCCGAAGGCGAGCGGCGGCGCTCAAACGTTACCGGATGGGTGGCCGACAGCAGAATATCACCCAGCGAGAGAACCCAGCTTTGTCCCTCCGAAGCCAGCGTTGCCAGCCGGTTCTGGTTGAGCACCATGCGCACCACATAGGCCGCGCCCGTGCTCTCGACAGTGAGATCGCGAGCCAGACCATCGAGAATTTCACCCGACTGTTCATCGGGGCTGACCAGCCGGGCCGAGGTATCGAACAGCATCCAGACCACGTCGCCGCGACGGAACACGGCCGCGGGCGTTTCCTCGACGAACGGGAAAACGATGCGAACCGTCTGTCCCACCGTGCTGACAAAGGGCTGCACGATGTCCGGCCCGTCATGGGTCGGCTGTTCGGCCGTTTGGGCGTGTTCATCCCCCTCTGCGACAGCTTCGGGTCCGCCCAGGGTCGCGGCAATTTCGCCCAGATCGAACCCCTCGGCACTGGCTCCGGGAACGTCGATATCGAGAATGAACTCGGTGCTCGACTGCTCGTAGAACCGGACCGAAACATCCTCGGGAATGGCCATGACGATTTCGGTATCGGCCCCATGGACGATGTTGGTCACCTCGCCAAGCTGTGCGGGGCGATCGGACAGCACCTGATAAAGATCGACGCGCACCGGCCAGTCGAACCGGATCGAGGCGCTCTCTCCTTCGCGGGTGAACTCGGCCTTGGTGCCCACGTTCCAGTTAAATTCGATGCGCGAGAAGGTCGGATGCCGCCCCACCCTGATCGTGGGCTGGGGATTGTATTCGAGCACCAGTTCGGCCCGGCGGCGCTCCTCGGCGATCCGGGCAGCCTCTTCGGCGCGCTCGGCCAGCTTCGTGATGATTTCGGGCGGCAGCGCCGGGGGCAATCCGACCCAGTCGGTGGGCAGAAGGTCGATATAGAGCTGCTCGCCGGCGGCAATGGTGTTGATCTGGAACTGCTCGCGCATCCCCATGCGGATGCCGGTGCGATCGGGATCGAACCGGGCGACGGCAAGATACTCGCCAAGAATGGTGCCGATATCGGGCAGAAACCCATCCATGGGCGTGCCGGGAACCGCGATGACCAGTACGCCGTTGTCGCTGGTTACCGTATGTTCGGGCAGCTTCATGCGGTCGGGAAAGGTCAGGATCAGCCGGCCGTAATTTTCATGCCGCTGAGCTTCGAAAATAATGTTTTCCTGGGCCAGTGCGGGCGCAATACCCGCCAGCAACGCAAAAAACGCCAGCAAGATGGCTCTTGCAGCGTCCCCATACCCATAAACCTGGCGTCCACGTTTTCTTGTGGTCGAAAGCATTCTGCCTGCCGCCCTTATTCAAGGGCACACTAGGCAGCAGCGCTTAAGATGGGATTACCACGCACGGCAAAAGCCGCGCGATCGGCTATTGGCCAACGATCTGGGGCAAATTGGCGAACTCCTGCGCCGGAGGTTCGGCGGGGCCGGTCGGCCCGGTCTGGGCAAGAAGAACGGTGAGTTGCTGCGCCTTGGCGGGGATCATCTTGGCCATGATCGGCCCCAGCTTGCGCGGGTTCATGGCCTGCCCCACTTTCACCAGCACGCCTTCGTCGAGATCATTAAAGATCGTGGCGGCATCACCCGCCCGCATGTTTTCATACATGGCGACGATGGCCGCGAACTGTTCGGCCTCCGCATTTTGCTGGGCGTCGACCAGCGCGTTGATCTGGGCTTCCATGGCGCTGAGCTCGCTCATGCGCTCCTCGATCCGCAACTCGGCGGCCTCGACCACCGCCAGCCGGGTCTGAAGCTCAGTGGCAAAGCTCTCGAGCTCGACGCGGCGTTCGGCAAGCCGCTGCAGGATGAGGGCCTCGGTCGAACCGGGCTCGGCGTCCCCGGCCGCGGCAAGTTCGGCGTCCTCGGTGGGGAAATTGTCAAAAAGCGCCGCCGCGGCTGCATCGGCCGCCGACATTTCGACTTCCGGCTCCTGATCGGCTTCCGGCGCGGCTTCGGGTTCAGCCACGGTTTCCTCGGTGACCTGGCCACCGCCAGCCGCCTGCGCAGCACTGACCCCGCCGAGCAAATAGCCCTGTCCGGAAACGATGCCGAACGTCTTGAGCATCAGCAAGGCCGATGCCGCGACAACGACGACGGGCAGAAGACGAACCTGGTTCACGCAGCGTGCTCCCGGCGCTTCTGGTGGTCCTTGAGTGTCCTGAGCGCGCTGCCGGCCCGGCTACCCTCCCCACCATCGCCCGGCGTACGCGCTGCCTGGGTGATCTTGGCGATACGATCCATGACGGCCTGGCCGGCATTGACGTGGTTGGCCAGTTCGATGGCGAAGCGCTCGGCCTCGTTGAGCCGGGTGTTGAGCTTTTCGTCGGCCTCGACGGCGGTTTCCCGCAGCCCCTTGATGGCACCGTTCGCCATGGTCGTGGCCTGCACAAGATCGGCAATCATCTGCTGGAGCGCGGCGCGGTCGGCCTGCAGATTGCGGATTCGGCTGTTGAGGACAATGCAGTAACCGATTGTCGTTGCGAGAAGAACGGCAACGGCAAGCTCAATCATCAATCCAAGAGGCATCATTTGCCCTCCGCCTTTTCTTCCATCGCTTCGAAGGCCGCCATCGTTACCTTTGGCGGGTTGAGCGGTCGGGTGACCCGGACCGAAACATTTTTGCCGATATGGCCCATCACCGCCCGCGTCAGGTCCACATCGCCGCACCGCAGCGTAATGGGGTCCGACGGGGTCATGTCGAACATGATCGTATCCCCCTCGGCCAGATTGAGAGCCTTGGACAAGGGCAGCTGCAATTCATGCAGCACGGCGGAAATTTCGGTATCGGCGGCGTAAATCTCGGTGGCCAGATGGCCCTCCCAGATCGGATCGCGCCCGAATTTTTCGCCCATATACATCTGGAGCAATTGCTCGCGGATCGGCTCGATCGTGGCATAGGGCAGCATGATTTCGATCTTGCCGCCGCGATCGTCCATATCGATGCGCAACTCGACAAGGATCGCCGCGTTGCCCGGCCGCGAGATGGCGGCAAAGCGCGGATTGGTCTCCATGCGGTCGAGCTTGAAATTGACCGGCGCCAGCGGCTCGAATGCCTTGTGCATGTCGTCGAGAATGTGCTCGATCATCCGGCGGGCCAGCGCCAGTTCGATTGTCGTATAAGGCCGCCCCTCGACGCGAATGACACTCGATCCGCGCCGTCCGCCCAACAGCACGTCGATCATCGAATAGATCAGCGCGCTATCGACGGTCAGAAGCCCGAAATTGTCCCACTCCTCGGCCTTGATGACCGAGAGGATGGCCGGCAGCGGGATCGAATTGAGATAATCCCCGAACCGCACCGAACTGATCGATTCAAGGGTAACCTCGACATTGTCGGAGGTGAAATTGCGCAGGGTTGTCGTCGTCAGCCGCACCAGCCGGTCAAACGCGATTTCCAGCATCGGCAGGCGTTCGTAGGAAACCAGCGCCGAGTTGATGAGCGCCCGGACACCTGTCAGCTCGACGCTGGATGCGGCGCTGGAATCGAATCCCAGAAGCGAATCGATCTCGTCCTGATTGAGAACGCGCCCCTCAGTATCGGTGGCCCCCGCTTCCGCTTCGAGCATGGCTGCCCAGTCGTCCCCGAGCGCCCCATCCGATTTTCCCGTCTCGTTGGCCATGATCGCCCGCTATTGAACCAGGATTTCCTTGAACAGAATATTGTCCACGCTCGCCGGATAGACAGCGAGGTTGACGCGCCGCAGCAGCTCTTCCTTGAGACGGTAGAGCCCCGCCGAACCTTCGAGATCGGATGGACGCAACTCGCGCAGATAGACCTGGAAGGTGTCGAGCACCCGCGGCATGCGCGGCTCGATCACTTCGATCATCGTCTCGTCGCGCACTTCGAGCGCGATGCGCAGCCGCAGGAATTCGGCTCCGCCGCCGGAATTGTTGAGATTGACCGCAATGTCGGGCAGATCGTAAAACGCCGTTTCCGCAGCAACCTCGACTTCAGCGCCATGGTCGGCACCGCCGCCCGACTGGGTCAGAAACCATGCGCCGGCCGCTGCAACCAGCAGCAGCACGGCAGCGCCACCACCGATCAGCACCAGCTTGGGCATCCCCTTCTTGGCAGGGCCCGATGTGGCGTTAACGTCTGTTTCGGTCACATCACTCATGCCAGCTTCCGAATCCCCCGGTTTTCAGCGCTTTTTCCTTGCCCACAGCTAATCCAGACAGGGTTAACGAAAGGTTACGATTTACCTAAGGGCGGCAAGTATTGCCGGGTAGATTTTTCCCCATCGGCAAACCCTAACCGGGAAGCCGATAACACCCCGCCAAGCTAATACATTGTTTTATAACAATTTATGGAGTTGGCACGCTCCCTGCATTGTCATCTGCGAGACGCTCGGCCTGGGGAGGCAGGGTTCTCAAAAGGTGTTAACGGGGAAACGCGCATGATCGAGAACGCGCAACTGATCGGACTGTCGCGCCAGATGGCGCTCCAGCGGCAGATGGATGTGGTGGCCAACAATCTGGCCAACATCAACTCGACCGGCTTCAAGGCCGAGGCGATCCTGTTCGAGGAATACGTGATGCCGGTCGCCTCCGACCGCAGCTTCCCGAGCGGCAGCCAGCAGCTTTCCTACGTCCAGGACTGGGCGACCATGCACGATCTGGCCGCAGGCAGCATGACCCAGACCGGCAACCCGCTCGACGTCGCGTTGTCCGGCGAGGGCTTCTTGAGCGTCGCGGCCCCCGAGGGCACGCGCTACAGCCGCAACGGCGCCCTCGAGATTGCGTCCGACGGCACGCTGGTCACCCAGAACGGCTTTCCGGTGCTTTCCGATGGCGGCAACCCCATCGTCTTTGGCGCCGACGAAACAGATATCGCCATTACCGCCGAGGGCGAGATCACCTCGAGCGCCGGCAACAAGGGCAAGCTCGCAATCGTCGAATTCGAGAACCCGCAGGCGCTGACCCGTACCGGCGACACGATGTTTGCCGGCGGCACGCCGCTGCCCGTTTCGACGACCCGTGTGGTTCAGGGCGCTCTCGAGCGCTCCAACGTCTCGGGCGTGGGCGAAATGACCGAAATGATCCGGGTGACGCGGGCCTATTCCTCGCTCGCCGACCTCATGAACAAGCAAGACGAATTGCGCCGCAGCGCCATCCAGCGCCTTGGCGACACTCAGGCCTAACGAGGGCTTCCAGAAAAAGTGGACACCACTTTTTCGGTTCGGAAGCGCGACCACTAAAAGGAGCAAGACGGATGAAAGCCCTCTACATCGCATCGACCGGCATGGCCGCCCAGGAGCGCAATGTCGAAGTCATCTCCAACAACATCGCCAACATGCGCACCACCGGCTTCAAGCGCCAGCGCGCCGAATTCCAGGATCTGCTCTACCAGTCCTATCGCCGGGCCGGCGCATCGACTTCGGAAGCTGGAACGCAGGTTCCGGTCGGCATCGAAATCGGCTCGGGCGTCCGCGTTTCGGCCACCGCCCGCATCATGAGCCAGGGCAATGTGGCGCCGACCGAAAAGGAAAACGACGTCGCCATCCGTGGCGAGGGCTATTTCATCGTCAACCTGCCCGACGGGCGCACCGCCTATACCCGCGACGGCACCTTCGAGCGCGATTCCGCGGGCATGCTGGTGACCGTGGACGGCTATGAGGTCGAGCCCGGCATCATCATTCCGGCCGATGCCACATCGGTCTCGATCAGCCGCGACGGGATTGTCGAAGGGTTCTTCAACGGCGGCACCGAACCCGTCCAGCTCGGCCAGTTCCAGATGGCACGCTTTGTCAACAAGGCGGGCCTGGAATCGATGGGCGACAATTTGTTTCTCGAAACCGCCGCATCGGGCGAAGCCCAGATCGGCGTGCCCGATGCCGACGGCATGGGCAGCCTGCTTCAGGGGTATCTCGAAAGCGCCAACGTGAACGCGGTGACCGAGATGGCCGATCTGATCTCGGCCCAGCGCGCCTACGAAATGAACGCCCGCGTGATTTCCGGCGCCGACCAGATGCTCCAGGCCACGGCCCAGCTTCGCTAGCACTTCTAAAAAAAGGGGGTACCGACGATGATCGTTTCGCTTCTCAAACGCACAGGATTTGCAATCGCCGTTTGCGCGCTTGCCGGCGCGGCGCAGGCCGAGCCCATGCTGCGCGGCGACGTGACCGTCAACGCCGCCATCGTAACGGTGGGTGACCTGTTCGAGGACGCGGGCCTCATTGCCGAAACGGCAGTGTTCCGCGCGCCCGCTCCCGGCACCTCGGGCGTTCTCTCGCTCGAGGACATTGCCGCCGCGGTCAAGGCAGCCGGCATCGAAAGTTTCGAGCCAGGCGGCTACGATCGCATCCGTGTTGCCCGCGTCGGCATCGATGTCGGCCAGGACCTGCTTTCCGATTTGATTGCGGACGATCTGCGCGCACGGGGCATCCTGACCGCCGATATGGAAATGGACATCGCGCTCGATGCGCCGCTGCCGGCCATGATCGCCGCCGATACCGACACGCCCGCATCGCTGACCATCCTGCGCTATATGCCCGGCTCATCGAGCTTTTCGGCCCGCTTCCAGGTTTCTGGTATCGACCGCCCGCTCGACGTTTCCGGCCAGATTCAGCTCATGATCGCCGCACCCCATCTCACCCGCACCCTGCCGCAGGGCACCATTCTGGGTCCCAACGACATCGAAATGCGCATGATCCCCCTGGCCTACGCCGAATCCACCGGCCTGGTGGCAATGGAGGAGATCATGGGCATGGCGCTGCAGCGCCAGACACGCGAAGGCGTCATGCTCAAGCCCTCCGACATCGCCGCGCCCGAAATCATCTCGCGCAACGACTCGGTGACCGTCGTCTTCCAGCAAGGCGCCCTCACCCTCACCACAACGGGCAAGGCGCTCAACTCCGCCAGCCTGAGCCAGCCGGTTTCCGTGCTCAACACCATGACCAACAAGGTTCTGCAGGGCATCGCCACGCAGAACGGAACTGTCACAGTCTATTCAGGCCCCCAGCAACTCGCCGGGCTCTGATCTTTCGACCCGTCGCCCTTGGGGAAGGGCGACGTTCACGCAACGGGGAAATTGAAATGAATGCACTTCTCAAACTCGCAACGGGCCTGCTGCTCGTTTCCACGCTCGGCGCCTGCGCCACCACAGACCGATTGGCCAATGTCGGTCAGGCTCCGGCCTTAACGCCCATCGTCGATCCCACGGTGACCGCCGGCTATCGTCCGGTGACCATGCCCATGCCCGCCGCCGAACCGGCCAGCTACCAGCCCAATTCGCTGTTTTCCTCCGATGCGCGCGGCTTTTTCAAGGACCAGCGCGCCGCAAAGATCGGCGACATCCTCACCGTCATCGTCACCATCGATGACCGCGCCCAGATCGGCAACACGACCTCCGCCACGCGCTCCTCGTCCAACACCACCGGGCTGAACGGCGCATTGGGATCGATCTTTAATTCGGTGGCCCCGGCGGACGTTTCCGCCGATGCGGCGCTGGGCACGACCTCGGGCATTTCCAACGCCGGCAACGGCTCGGTCAACCGCTCGGAACGCGTGACCACCCAGGTCGCTGCCGTGGTGACGCAGGTGCTGCCCAACGGCAATCTGGTCATCGAAGGCCGTCAGGAAGTCCGGGTCAATTTCGAGGTTCGCGACCTGATCGTCGCCGGCATCGTGCGCCCCGAAGACATCGGATCGGATAACACGATCTCGTCCACCAAGATCGCCGAGGCGCGCATCGCTTACGGTGGCCGCGGCCAGATCACCGACGTCCAGCAGCCCCGCTACGGCCAGCAGATTCTCGACGCTATCCTGCCGTTCTAGACGGCCTCCAGTCCCCAACCGGCCTCCAGTCCCCAACCGGCCGCCGTTCCCCAACTTTGCGGCAGCCGGTTAACCGGCCCGTCTTCCCCGTCGGGCCGGATTCAAAAGGGGTGCGCCCTCCCCGGCGCGCCCCTTTTCCTTTTCTTCGCCACCGAGCGCAGCTACAAAGCCGCCGGCAAATATCTTTCCTCCGGAGCCTCCCATGTCCTACGCCGATCTCGAAACCCTTGGCAAAAAACTCGAATCCATCGAGCACGCCATCGCCATCCTCTCCGCTGACGAGGCGACCAACATGCCGGTTGGCGGAGGCGAGAAGCGCGCGGAGTCGGTGTCTTTCCTCTATGGGTTGCGCCACGAGACCGCCACGGCGCCCGAGATTGGCGACTGGATCGCCAAGGCCGAATCCGAAGACCTGTCGGATGACCAGAAGCTCGCGGTGCGCGAGTTCAAGCGCGTCTATACCAACGCCACCTGCCTGCCCGCCGATTTCGTGGTGCGCAAGTCGCAGGCCGAAATTCGCTCCGAACAGCTCTGGCGGGACCTGCGGGCCAAGAATGACTGGGCAAACTTCGCCCCGGCGCTCGAGGGCGTGGTGGCGCTGGCCCGTGAGGAGGCGCAGATGCGCGCCGAGGTGCTGGGCCTAAAGCCCTATGACGCGCTGATGGAACAGTTCGACCCCGGCAACCGCGTGGCCGACGTGGCTCCAGTGCTCGAAAAGCTCAAATCCTTCCTTGTCGATTTCGTGCCCGAAGCGCTCGACGCCCAGGAACAGCGTTACGCCAGGCGTCCGGCAAAATCGGTCGAAGGCCCCTTCCCGATTGAAAAGCAGCGTGAGCTGGGTCTGTCCATGATGCAGGCTCTCGGGTTCGATTTCACCCATGGCCGGCTCGATGTGTCCCATCACCCGTTCTGCGGCGGCGTGCCCACCGATGTGCGCATGACCACGCGCTACAAGACCGAAGAATTTCTCACCGCCCTGATGGGCGTTCTGCACGAAACCGGCCACGCGCTGTACGAGCAGGGTCTGCCCAAGGATCTTTCGCACATGGCGGTCGGCCAGGCGCGCGGCATGGCCATGCATGAAAGCCAGTCGCTGTTCGTCGAACAGCAACTGGCCCATGCTCCGCAATTCTGGCAGTGGGCCATGCCCATCGTGTCCCAGCATCTCGGTGAAAATGCGCTCAAGGGCTGGGAGATCGAGGACGTTGTGGCCGAGGTCAACAAGGTCGAGCGCGGCTATATCCGCGTCGATGCGGACGAGGTGACCTATCCGCTCCACATCATCGCGCGCTTCGAGCTGGAACAGGCGCTGATCGGTGGCGATCTCGAAGTGGTTGATCTACCTGAGGCCTGGGACGCGAAGATGACCCAGTATCTGGGACTGTCCACCATCGATAACCCAAAGGACGGCCCCATGCAGGACGTTCATTGGCCCGCCGGTGCCTTCGGTTACTTCCCCAGCTATACGCTGGGCGCCATGCTGGCCGCGCAACAGTGGCAGGCCATCGAAAAGGCCCGCCCCAACGTGCTCGATGAAATCGCAAAGGGCGACTTTTCCGGCGTCAATCAATGGCGAAGCGACAATATCTGGTCGCAGGGCTCGCGCTATTCGACCCCCGACCTCATCAAGCGCGCCACCGGCTCGACGCTCGACCCCGACATCTTCATCGCGCATCTGAAAAAGCGGTATGGGTAGCAGCGTCCAGGCGCTGTACGCCCTACTCTCAGTCCGGCGATCTGTGCCTAAAACGGAACGCTCGCGCCGAGGCTGACGCCGGCATGCCCCGCCACCGACCACGCCCAGAGCGGTCCGGTTTGCGGGCCGCCGGCGCTGCCGAAAGTCACCCCGCCAAGCCCGAGCTGCCCGCCGGCGAAGACGCTGGCCGAAAGCGAAGCGCCCTGCTCGGTTTCATAGCGATAAGCTGCCTCGGCCAGCCCGCCCACGGTGGCCAGGTTGTAAAAAACATTCGGCACTGGCCCCAAGTCGTAGCCCGATGCAGGAGCCGGTTTCCAGACACGCAGATAATGGCTGTCGGTGACACCGAGATAGCCGCCATTGATCTCGAACCGCAGGTCGATGGTCTCGGCCTCCGAGATCTCGTTTTCAAGCCACACGCCCAGCCCGGCTGAAGCCGAAAACATGTCGTGCCCGATCACCGTGACGCTGGACGCGATCGGGCCGCTGGGACAGGCGGCCCCGCAGCGCAACCCGTTCACGTCATAGCGCTGCAGCCCGAAACCACCGGTCACATAGGGGCGCACGACCATGTCATTCCAGATCAGCGTTCCGTCGGTGGGCAATCCGTAGCGCAAGCTGACATCGCCGCCATTGCCGAGCGCCAGATCGCTGAAGGTTTCCGAATAAAGCGCCTGCCCGACTTCATAGTCGCGATCCCCGAACGTGCCGCCCGCCGCGATGGGAAACCCGGCGATCAGATCGAACCAGCCCTCTCCGCCGCGTCCCGAAACGACGAACTCGATATCGGCCTGATAGAGCGGTTCATAGCTCAGGATCGAGGTGGGATCGCCATAGCTTGCCATTCCCGGTCCGCCCGGCGGAGTGAGATGGGAGGCGTCGTGATTGAGCGAGAGATACCCGGCGCTCAGCCGCACGTTCGAGCCGACCGAAATGTCCATGGCGGATGCCCCGGTGGCAAGAGCCGCCGCAAGCGCAATCGTGGTGGTCGTGAGAAATGCTTTCGGGCCCATGTCAGCAGAAAGCGTCAGCATGGCTTTCCTGTCAACCTGCGCGGCTTGACTTGTGGTGTTTAGCGATTAATTTGGCGCCGAACTGCAACACCTACAGGACGTGTGCCCAAATGGATTTTCTTCCGACAGCAAACCGCAATTGCCTCGGAACGGAATCCATCTATGCCCGCACACATCACGCTATCGCGCTTAAGCTTTTCAACGCCTGACGGCACGCAGCTTTTCTCCGATCTCGATCTCGCCTTCTCCCGCCAGCGCTCCGGCCTTGTGGGCCGCAACGGTGTGGGCAAATCGACGATCCTGCGGCTGATCACCGGCGCGCTGGTCCCGCAATCGGGCAGCGTCACCATCGATGGCACCATCGGGTTTCTGCGCCAGTCGCTTAAGGCCGGCCCGGGCGAAACCATTGCCGATCTGTTCGGCGCCACCGGCCAGATCGACATTCTCGCCCGCGCCGCAGCCGGGACGGCAAGCGCGGACGAATTGGCCGATGCCGACTGGACGATCGAAGCCCGGCTCGAAGAAGCGCTCGCCCGCTTTTCCCTGCCCGCAACCGCCGAAACGCCGCTTGAAACTCTCTCGGGCGGCCAGCGCACCCGCGCCATGCTGGCCGCGCTGGTGTTCGCCGATCCCGATTTCCTGCTGCTCGACGAACCCACCAACAATCTCGACAGAGATGGGCGCAACGCGGTGATCGACCTTCTGGCCAATTGGCGCGGCGGAGCGGTGGTGGTCAGCCATGACCGCGAACTGCTCGAAACCATGGACGCCATTGTGGAACTGACCAGCCTTGGTGCCACGACCTATGGCGGCAATTACAGCCTCTATCGTGAGCGCAAATCCATCGAACTGGCGGCCGCAGAGCATGATCTGGCCAGTGCCGAAAGGCGCGCGGCACACGTCGAGAAGAAGGCCCAGCAGACCCGCGAACGCCAGCAGAAATCAGACGCGTCGGGCAAGCGCAGGCGCGCAAAGGGCGATCTGCCGAAAATCCTGCTCAATGGCAGGAAGAACGCCGCCGAAAACTCGGCGGGCGAAAACGCCCGGCTTGCCAGCCGCTTACGGCAACAGGCGGAATCGGATGCTCAAGCGGCCCGCGACAAAATCGAAGTGCTCCAGCACGTTACCATCGCATTGCCCCCGACCGGCCTGCCCGCCGGCAGGACGGTGCTGACACTTGATGCCCTCACGGCGGGATACGATCGGGATGCCCCTATCCTCAAGGATTTCTCCCTTGCCATAACCGGTCCTGAAAGAATTGCCCTGACCGGTCCGAACGGCTCGGGCAAAACCACCCTGCTCCGCCTCGTGGCCGGCGGTCTCGAACCATTCGCGGGCACTGTCAGTATGCATGTGCCATACGCCCTGCTCGACCAGCAGGTCTCCATCCTCGACCCGCAAAAGACCGTGCGCGAGAATTTCCTGGCTCTCAATCCGGCTTCTGACGAAAACGCCTGCCGCTCGGCTCTGGCCCGGTTCAAGTTTCGCGCCGATGCCGCGCTGAAAATGACCGGCTCGCTCTCCGGGGGCGAAACCCTGCGAGCCGGGCTGGCCTGCGTTCTGGGCACCGACACCCCGCCGCAACTGCTGATCCTGGACGAACCCACCAATCACCTCGACCTCGATTCCATCGAGGCAGTGGAGGCAGGACTTCGTGGCTATGACGGCGCCTTGCTGGCGGTCAGCCACGACCGTCCGTTCCTTGACGCCATCGGCATCACGCGGGAGATCTCACTGGCGTAAACGGCAAACAGCCCGCTGAAGTATTCCTTCAACGGGCCGCCGCAAACGATTCTAAAGGTTCGACAATCAGTCGTCGCGATAGACCTTCTCGCGCCGCTCGTGCATTTCCTGCGCTTCAAGGCTCAGGGTCGCAATCGGTCTGGCATCGAGACGGGCCAGCCCGATGGGCTCACCGGTTTCTTCGCAAAAGCCGTAGGATCCCTCTTCGATCCGCTTGAGCGCGGCATCGATCTTGGCGATCAGCTTGCGCTGGCGGTCCCGGGTGCGCAACTCAAGCGCCCTGTCGCTTTCCGAAGACGCCCGGTCGGCCATATCAGGGTGATTGGTGCTTTCTTCCTGCAGGTTTTCGAGCGTTTCGCGGCTCTCGCGAAGGATCTCGTCCTTCCAGGCGTTGAGCTTTTTCCGAAAGTATTCGCGCTGGCGCGCGTTCATAAACTCTTCGTCCTCGGAGGGACGGTAATCGTCTGCAAGGGCCTCGACCGACATCGTAAGACTCACTCCCCTTGGCAACAGGTCGCCGCTTATATAGTGGGGTCAAACTTTTCGAGCAAATGGAAAGTTGCCGGGGTGTTAACAACACCGTGAGGTGCCGCAAACGGGTCACAGCGCCGGGTATCGTCCCAGCTTGGCCAGTTCGACCCGCACCCGCAATTCGATATCGGCCACGATGTCTTCCAGAGCCGGCTCAATCTGTGATTTGGCCTGCTGCAACAGCGCGACGGCGCGGTTGAGCCGCCCTTCGCCCACCTGCCCGATCAAAAGGTCGGCCTGGATATCCTCGAGCATATCGAGCAGGGAATTGGCACGCTTGACCGCCTTGCGGCGTCCGGTAGTCGCATCGTCCGCCGCCTGAAGCGCCAGCAACGCGTCAATGCCACCCGCCGCGATGGGCGCCGAGGTCTGGGCGCTGCGGGCCGATCCCTGTCCCGATTCAATCTGAAACGCCGGCCCCGACGATGTCGCGGCAGTGCCCGGCCGGTTCGTGGTGATGATCCGCCCTGTTCCGTCGATCCGCATATCTGGCCCGATTGGCTCGTGGTTAATCGATTGCTAGCCGGCAGATTTTGCCCAGAGGAGTTAATTTACCCTTAACGACCCGGCAAAGCCTGCCCATCCACGCATCGTCCGCACTGCGTAGGTTTTATTAAAACTACGCAAAAACAATGGATTAAGCGGACTCGCCCCGGTTTGGCACGCTTTTCGCTATATCGTCTGTGAATTGCGGCGCGTCATCGTGGGGACGACGGCACGCCGCCCGGAAACGGGGAATCGGATACAAAATGAAAACAGGACTGCTTCGCACGACATTGGCAATCGCCCTTAGCGCAGCGCTGGCGCTGACGGGGACGATTCCGGCCAGCTCCGCGCCGGCCCGCATCAAGGATATCGTCGAAATCGAAGGTGTCCGCGACAACCAGCTGATCGGCTACGGGCTCGTGGTCGGCCTCAACGGCACCGGCGACAGCCTCAACAACTCGCCCTTTACGCGCCAGTCGCTGATCGCCATGCTCGAGCGCATGGGGGTGAACACCCGTGGCGAAACCCTGCGCACGGCAAATGTTGCCGCCGTCATGGTCACCGCCAATCTGCCGCCCTTTTCCACGCAAGGCTCTCGCATCGACGTTTCGGTGGCCGCCATGGGCGACGCCTCGTCCCTGCAGGGCGGCACCCTTCTGGTCACCCCCCTGCTTGGCGCCGATGGCGAGGCATATGCCATCGCCCAGGGCCCGGTTCTCATCAACGGCTTTTCCGCCGAGGGCGAGGCCGCGACGGTGATCTCGGGCGTCCCAACCACCGGCATGGTCTCATCGGGCGGGCTGATCGAGCGCGAGATCAACTTCGCGCTCGGCGCCCAGCACTCGGTTCGCCTCTCGCTGCGCAATCCCGACCTCACCACCTCGCGCCGCATCGCGCTGGCCATCAACGATCTGATCGGCCTGCCGGTCGCCATCCCGACCGACCCGGCCAATGTCCGGCTGTCCCTGCCCAACAATTTCAACGGCAACATCGTCGATCTTCTGACCGATATCGAGCAATTGGTGATCCAGACCGATCAGGCCGCCCGCATCGTCATCAACGAAAACTCCGGCATCATCGTCATCGGTCGTGACGTTCGGGTTTCCTCGGTCGCCATCGCCCATGCCAATCTGACCATTTCAATCGCCGAAAACCCAAATGTGGTGCAGCCCAATCCGTTTACGGACGGAGAAACCGCCGTCGAGCCGCGCACTCAGATCAATGTCAATGAAGACGGGACCCAGCTTGCGGTGGTCCCGGAATCGATCTCGCTGCAGCAGCTTGTCGACGGACTCAATACACTGGGCATCTCGCCGCGCGATCTGATCGCCATCCTGCAGGCGATAAAGGCTTCTGGCGCCCTGCAAGCTGAAATCGAGGTGATCTGATGGCCATCGCCCTCAACTCTGCCTACCAGTCCCTGCCCGGCTACGCCAATCTGCGCGAAAAGGCCAGCGAGCTCGAAGGCGTGTTTCTCAACACCCTGGTCTCGGAAATGTTCAAGGGACTGGAAACCGACTCCATGTTCGGCGGCGGTTACGCCGAGGAAACCTGGCGCGGCATGATGAGCGAACAATACGCGGCCGAAATGGCCCAGGCGGGTGGCATCGGCATTGCCGACCAGATGGTCGCCGCCCTTATCGAAATGCAGGCAGCACAAAGCACCGCGCCTCAACTGTCATCCATGGGAGCTTACCGATAATGACCGCCGCAGAACGCCTCATAGCGCTTGAATCCCTGGATGCGGAAACCCTTTGCGCTCGCGCCGAAACCGCGCTCGGCGCGCTGGTCGAGGTGATGAACCGCGAAACCACCTATCTGCGGGCCGGTCACATGCGCGAAGCCACGGCGCTGACGGGTGAAAAAACCCAGCTGGCCCAGGATTACGTGACGCTGGCCCGCGCTATCCAGCGCGCCGCGCCGCGCCTGAAGGCCGAAGCCCCCACCCGCATAGACGCCCTGCGCCGCGGCCATGAGGCGCTCGCCACCCAGATGGCTGAAAATCTGCGTGTTCTGGCCACGGCCCGCACTGTAACCGAAAACCTTCTCTCGGACGTCGCCCGCGCCGCCGGCAACGCGGCTAAGCCCAAGACTTATGGCGCAGCCGGCCAATCGCCCAAGCCTTCGACAGAATCCATGAAGGGCATTTCGATCAACCGGGCGCTGTGATTTTCCCGATTGAGACAATTTTCTTAAAACACAACCACCCCGCCTAACCCGCCCGACAGCCTTTGCGGCACATTATGCCCGGCAGATTTTGCCGCATCGGCCAGGGAAATGGTTAACAGGTGACGGGGTTCATTCCACCGCAGCAGGGCCCGCTCGGGATCGCTGCAGCCATGGCGCGACCGGTCGAACGACCGGCGGCACCCCCGCCCCATCGCGTCCGCGATTCCGCCGGAGCGAGCCTCGGCCAGCCCCTTCCCAAACGCCCCGCCCCCAACCGCCAGCGGCGCCAGAATTCCGATGAAGATCAAGTACTTGATGGCAACGTCTCCGCAGCGACACTGCTCGATACCAGCCTGATCGCATCCACCCTCGTCAACACCGAGACGACTTCGGGCGCTGCCCTGATCGTGCGCTCTGCTCCCTGGGAACCGCCGCGATCGAGCCTGACGCTGCGCGACCGCTCCGTGTAGGGCAAAAGGTAAATTTACCCCTTGATGATCAGACTTTGTTAACTATTCGGTAGCACTTGGCGAAGCACTCTATGGTTAACGCGCTCCTAACAGGGAGTGATTCTGTTCATACCAATCGACACGGGGGTTTTGGCCATGTCTGATGTGACGCTATCGAAAGCGGTACGCTCCAACCTTCTGCACCTTCAGAATACCGCCAAGCTCATGGATTCGACCCAGGAGCGCCTGGCCACGGGCAAGAAGGTCAATTCGGCCCTCGACAATCCCACCAACTTCTTTACTGCCGCATCGCTGAACGGGCGGGCCGCCGACATTGGCACCCTGCTCGACGCCATGAGCAACGGCATCCGCACCATCGAGGCAGCGGACAATGGCCTCACCGCCATCACCAAGGCGATCGAGTCGATGCAGTCCACGCTGCGTCAGGCCCGGCAGGACAATTCGTTCAAGACCGAAAGCTATACTGTCAATGTCGCCGACGCGCCGGTTGGCACCGAAGTGCTCAACTTCGCGGGCGGAGCACTGGCCGACGGTACCGATTTCGACGTTGACCTCACCGCCGCGCAGTCCGAAATCCAGGCCGGCACCTATACCGACATCGATTTCACCAACGGTGGCGCCAATGACGGCGAGATCAGTTTCGACATCGGCGTTCACGGCGGCACAGCCGAGACGATCACAATCACCCATGCCGATGCGGTAACCGCGGGCGTGGCCGATCCCGCCGCGGTCACCGCAGATGAAATGGCCGCCATTCTCAACGCCAAGCTCGACAATGCCGGAGTTGCCGCGACCGCAACCGTCAATGGTGGCGACCTGGTCTTTACCACCGACGCCTCTGCGGGCACGAGCGAAGCCGATATCGAGATTTCCAACTTTACCGTCACAAATGGCGCGGCCGGTTCAGGCATTGCCGACGCAACGGGCACGGACATCAACATCACCGCCCGGACCGTCGACGCACTCGTCACCGCCATCAACGCCGACGCCAACCTGACGGGTGCCGTCCGCGCGTCCAACGACAACGGCAAGCTGCGCATCGAGAACCAGTCGACCGGCGCACTGACCCTGACAGGTCTGACCGACGGCGAAATGACAGGCGGCATCGGCCAGTCCGAAATCGAGGGCAACGACGTTCGCGCCAGCCTCGCCCGCCAGTTCAACGAAACCCGCACCGAACTCGACCGGCTGTCCGAGGACGCGTCCTTTAACGGCGTCAACCTGCTGCGCGGCGACCAGCTCAAGATCGTGTTCAACGAATCGGGCACATCGAGCATCGAAATCCAGGCCAAAAACGCCAAAGGCGAGGCACGGGCGATCAACGTGGCCAATCTCGGCCTGGACGAACTCTCCGCCGAAGATCTCGACCTCAACGCCGACATCGACGCCCAGCTCGCAAACCTGCAGAACGCGCTCAATGAGGTGCGCGCGCAGGCATCCGATCTCGGTTCGACCCTTTCGGTGGTCCAGAACCGCGAGGATTTCACCAAGCGTATGATCAATACGCTGGAAACCGGGGCGGCCAATCTCACTCTCGCCGACACCAACGAGGAAGGCGCCAACCTTCTGGCGTTGCAGACCCGCCAGCAGCTCTCCCAGACCGCGCTCAGCCTCGCCAGCCAGGCCGATCAGGCCGTCCTGCGCCTGTTCGGCTAAATGGTACGTCAAAGAAGATGAAACCAGGCGGGCTCCGGCCCGCCTTTTTTATTGCGCGATATTTCCGATGAGGGGGAACGCCTTAACCAATCTTTAGAAGATATCGCACAGTGTCGGGCCAGCCGTCTCAGGAAGAGGCGCTATAAATTGCATAAATCCTAGAAGGGGATTTCTATATGTCTGACGTCACGCTCTCGAAGGCGGTTCGCTCGAACCTGCTCTCCCTCCAGAACACTGCTGACATGATGTCGGCAACCCAGACCAAGCTTGCCACCGGCAAGAAGGTCAATTCGGCCCTGGACAACCCGACCAACTTCTTCACTGCCTCTTCTCTGAACTCGCGCGCCGGCGACATGAACTCGCTGCTGGACTCCATGGCCAATGGTATCCAGACGCTCGAGGCTGCCGATAACGGCCTGTCCTCGATCACCAAGACGCTGGAATCCATGCAGTCGACGCTGCGTCAGGCCCGTCAGGACAAGTCTTTCGAGACCGCCTCCTACACGGTCGACGACAGCCTGACCTCGGGCGACATTTCGTTCTCCGGCGGTGCCGTTGGCGATACTGCAGTCGATGTCGCGCTGACAGAGTCCTTTGGTATTTCGACCGGTTCGGGCTTCTCTGCCCTCGACTTCGACAGCGCCGCCGACGACAGCTATGCTGGCACCGTCGCTTTTGATGTCGAACTCAACGGCAGCGGCACGACCAACAGCGTTGCCATCTCCGCGACCGACGCTGACACGCTCTCGATTTCGATCGATGGCGGTACCGCGGTCGAAGTTGACGTGGCCGACGTCGAAGCCGTTACCGCCGATGAGTTTGCCAGCGTTCTCAACGCCGGCTTCGATGCCGAAGGTATTGCGATCGATGCATCCACCAGTGGCGGCGAACTGGTACTGACCAGTGAAACCGGTGCTGACACGGCAGACGCAGCCATTACGGTCAGTGCCGTTGCCGAAACTCTTGCGGGTGCAAGTGACTCCGGCCTTGGCGCCGCTGTCGACAGCGCCACCGCAGGCGTTGCCAAATCCGTTGATACGCTCGTTTCCGAAATCAACAACAACTCGTCTCTCTCGGGCGCGATCCGCGCTTCGAACGACAACGGCAAGCTGCGCATCGAGAACCAGTCGACCCAGGAACTCGATGTTGATGGTGTTTCGTCCGCCGGTGCCATTGATGGCACGTCCACCGGTGCGAACTCGATCGAAGGCAACTCCGTTCGTGCGGGTCTGGCCGACCAGTTCAACGAACTGCGCGACCAGCTCGACAAGATCGCAGACGACGCCTCGTTCAACGGTATCAACCTGCTGCGCGGCGACAACCTGCAGATCACGTTCAACGAGACCGGCACGTCGGAAATCAACATCCAGACCGAAGGTGGCGAGACCATCAACTCGGGCAATCTGGGCGTTCCGACCACGCTTGAAGCCTCTGACCTCGACAGCGACGCCAACATCGACTCCGTGCTCGCAGACGTAAAGTCCGCGATCAACGAAGTCCGGTCGCAGTCCTCGACCTTCGGTTCGAACCTCTCGATCGTCGAAAACCGTCAGGACTTCACCAAGAACATGATCAACACGCTGGAAACCGGCGCGTCCAACCTCACCCTGGCCGATGCCAATGAGGAAGCCGCCAACCTTCTGGCCCTGCAGACCCGCCAGCAGCTGTCCTCGACCGCTCTGTCGATGGCTTCGCAGGCTGATCAGGCCGTCCTGCGTCTGTTCTAAGAAATCTGATCCTCCCAGAACGGGAGTACATCTTTCGGAAAAGGGCGGGCCAGAAGGCCCGCCCTTTTCTTTTGTCCCGCCCCTCTTCATAATCGGTGCAAATTTGAAGAGGTACGAATCATGGCGCTGAAGGTCGAGTTGAAGCCCGGCGAAAAGCTCATCGTGGGCAGCTGCGTAATCACCAATTCCGACCAGCGCACACGTCTGTTCATCGAGGGCAAAGCACCCATCCTGCGTGAAAAGGACATCCTGTCCGCAGCGACAGCCGACACGCCCGCCAAGGCCATCTATCTCGCCATCCAGATCATGTATGTGGAGGGCAATATTGATAAGCTCACAAAGAGCTATTTCGAACTCATCAACGAAATGGTCCGCGCCGCACCGTCCACTTTGCCCTATGTCGACGCTATCAATAATGAGATATTAACCGGCGATCTCTACAAAGCTCTCAGGGCTGCAAAAAAGCTGATCGAATACGAAGGGGAGTTGCTGGGGCATGCAACATCAGGGGGCACTCGCATACCAGAGGACCGCGCAACAGACAGCGAGTCCCAGAGATCTTGAGGCCAATCTTCTGGCCCGTCTTGCCTCTCGTCTGCAAAACATTCGCGACACCTGGCCTGAAAGCCGGCCCGAGCTGACAGAAGCGCTCAACAAGAACCGCAAGGTTTGGTCGATCTTCGTTCAGGCCGTGACCAAAGACGACAGCCCCCTGCCCGCACCGATCCGCCAGAACATCGCCAATCTCGGCATCTTTGTCATGGGCCAGACCTATGAGCTGCTCGCCGGCGCCGACCCCGCCAAGCTCGACGCGCTCATCAACATCAACCGCCAGATTTCCGCGGGCCTGCGCAGCAAGGGCTAAGCCCCTGGCCCAGCGCCGATGTGAAAAAGCCCCGGTCGATGCCGGGGCTTAGTTTTTTGAGGCTCTGAACGGAACGCTTAGAGGTAATTCACCAGCGAGAGCTGGCTGGCCATGGCCGTAGCCTGATAGCTGGCCTGGAGCTGGGTCTGCAGCGTCATAAGCAGCATGGCCACTTCCTCGCGCGGGGCTTCGGAAATCTCGGCCAGCATCGTTTCGAGCTGTGCGCCATATTGGGAATGACGCTCCTTGACGGTGTTGACCGTGGAGGCGGCGATGCCCAGTTCCATGGTGATGACTTCAATCGCCCCGGTTTGGGCGTTCTTGTCTTCCGATAGCCGCGAGCGCTGAACGTCAACCAGAGCATCGTAGCGGGCGGCATTGTCTTCATCGAGCGGCGAAAGCTCGGAAACCGAAAACACCGCCAGCCCCTTGATGAGTTCGACAAAGCCCTGCTCATTGGCCTGAACGCCATACTGGGTCTTGGTGTTCTCATCGATATTGGCCGAAACCGTCTGGCGCGGATTGTCGCTGTCCTGCCCGCGATACCAGGCCGTCGCAGCCGGATCCTGCGCCTCGCCCATGCCATTGAAAAAGTCATCGGCCGCCGCATAGGTCGAGGACGAGCGCAGATCGGTCCTGGCCAGCGTTTCGAGCTTGGCCGCGATGACCGCATCGAGATTGGCCGCTGTTTCGTCGGCGTCCGCCCCGATGGCAAAGCCCCCCTCGGGCACCGGATCGGTACTGGTGGCCGTGAATGTGAGATACTGCACGGTATCGCGGTCATGGGGGAAGGTGATGCCGATCGTGACCGTATCGCCATCGGCCGGCACGCCGCCCGCCGTGATCGTTGCAACCTGCTCGGCGTCGGGGAACAATGGGTCGACCGGCTCCGCCGTCCCGGTGATGGCGGTTCCCGTCGTGGTCACCGAGGCGATCTTGAAGCCAAATTCGTGGTCGCCATCCTCGGTCAGCGTGATCGTATCGGCGGCCAGCGCCTGGTCGATGCGGCCAGAATTGCCCGCTATCGTGCCCATGTCCTCTTCGTTGCGGTTCTCGGTGTAACTGACGAACCCGGTCGGCCCGTCCATGATCTCTTCAAAGCTCGCAACCGGCTTGGTGTCCGACTTGTTGCCCCCGAAAATGAACTGCCCGGTGATATCGGTATTGAGGACGTCGATGACTTCCTTGAGCAGATTGGTGGCCTGATTACGGGCGTTGGTGAGGTTGATGCCATCGGTGCCATAGGCATTGGGCACGGCCAGCGCCCGGGCTGAACCTTCGATCTCGTCGAGCCGCTCCAACCCGTTTGTGTAAAAGCTGAGCCGGTTTTCGACGGTCAGGATATTGGACTGATAGCCCTCGATCCGCGACAGTCGGCTGCGCAGATTGATGTCGTGGACGCGATCGCTGCCCATCTCCGCCAGCGTGTTGTAGCGGTTGCCCGTCGCCAGTTGCAGCTGGAGGTTCTCGAACTGCTTGCTCATCTTGGAGATGGACGTCAGGGTCGAAGATACCGGATAGAGCGATTTGTTGATGATCGTCATGAGACCTCACATAGCCAGCAGAGCATCGATCAGTTCCTGCACTGTCGAAACCACGCGCGCGCTTGCTGAATAGGCGTTCTGGAGTTGCATCAGACGCGCCATTTCCTCGTCCACCGTCACGCCGTATTCGGCCCCCATGCGCGTGGTGATCGATTGTAGCGTATAACTGACGGCTGAGCTTTCCGACTGGGCCTTGGAGACCACATTGCCCTGGTGATTGATCATCTGGCCGATGAGATCGGTAACCTTGCCCGTGAGCCGCACACCGCCATCGGAAAGCGCGGTCATCTTGTCGGAGACAAACTCCATCGATTTGAGATTATCGAGCAGGAACTCCGGCCGCGTCGCATCGCCCAGCGACACGCCACTGGCATATTGCACAAGCTGCGCCGGATCCGAGATCAACGCGGTGTTGATCGAAATTCGCCCGGCAAAGCCGCGCTTCTGACCGCTGCCATCGAGTGAATTGGTAAAGGCCGCGTCACGTGTATCGACAAACAGGTTGAGCGCGCCCGTGCCGTCCTGCGTGCCGGTCACGCTGATCTGGGAGGACATGGCGCGCATGTCGGCGCTGTCGATCGACAGAACGCCGGCAGCGTCGGTGATGACCGCGCCCCCCGGCAACTCGCCAGCCAGCGCCGCGGCAATCGCCGCTGCCGGATCGCCGCCGGAAATGTCGACCCCGATAACCCGTTCGCCCTTTGCATTGGGCGTGGCGAGCGGCAGGTTGGCCGCATCGCCCATCGCCACCACGCGAATGGAGCGGTCGGTCGTTCCGTCATTATAGGTCAGGGCAATCGAATTGCCCGGCTGCATGCCGGAAATGTCGAGCTCGTAGAGGTCGGGCGTCAAATCGTCGGGCGCCGCGACCGTGGTGACGGTGTTCATCGCCTGGGCCAGACCGGCGGCGATCTCGTCGAGCTGATCCTGCATGTTGACCAGCGTCGTGTCGCGCAGTTCCAGAAGGCCGGCAAGGCGACCCGAGGACAGCAATTCGCCCCCGGCCAAGTCGACCTCCAGCCCCGATGGGGTGCGCAGGGTCAGTTCGCCCACCCCGCTCTTGGCCGGATCGGGATCAAACAGCGATGTCGAATTGAGCCCGCCGCCCGAGCGGAACCCGAACTGGGAGGCCTCGACGTCGAGAATGCCCACCCCGCTCTCGGTCATGAGCGCCACGGTGCCGTCGGAGCGGTAGGTGGCACGCACGTCGACCAGTTCGGAAATCGAGGCCACCAGCCGGTCGCGCTCGTCCATGAGCGAAAGCCGCGCCTGCTGATCCTGCGAAATGTCGAGGATGCGCACATTGATATCGGCCAGCGCGGTAAGCTGCCGGTTGAGCTCGGATACCCCATTGGAAATCTGCTGCTCGGCTTCTACGCGCATTTCCTGCACGGCGCCGGTCAACGTGTTGAGCTGACCGACTAGCTGCTGGGCCGCGTTGAGCACGCCCGCCCGCGTCGTCACATCATTGGGGTTGGTGACCAGAGCCTGCAGCGCGTTCTCGAACCCCGCATAGAGCGTATCGAGGGAATTGGCATCGCCCGGCTTGCCCAGATGCATCTGCATGCGATCGAGAAAATCGGTGCGCACATCGTGATAGCTGGCCGAGGAAACCGCCGCCAGATGCTGCTTTTCCAGCGCCTCGTTGAACGCCCGTGTGAGGGTCGAGGCGCGAACCTGCGCACTCGTCCCATAGGCGGTTTCCTCGATGACGATGGACTGCCGGTGATAGCCCGGCGTTCCCTGATTGGCGATGTTGCGCGAAACGACATCGATGCCCCGCTGGCTGGCATTCATGCCACCCAGTGCATTCGATAGCGTCGAACTCAATCCCATCGCATCAACTCCAGCTCACAGGGTCAGTTAACCGGCCGCCGTTTTACCGGCGGCCAATCGATCATCGGATCATGTTCAAGGCTTCTTGCAGCATCTCGTCTGCCGTCGAGACGATGCGCGTGCCCGCCGAATAGGCCTGCTGGGTGACGATCAGCTTGGTGAACTCTTCGGAGATGTCGGTGTTTGACGATTCCAGAGCGCCCCCGGTGATGCCGCCATCGGTGGAAAGGATCGCCTCGCCCGAGGCCGCCGTTGCCGAGTAAATGCCGCCATCGAGCCGCTTGAGCTGGTTCTCGGCATTGAAATTGGCCGTCACCAGCTGGAAGATTTCGATCTGCTCGCCATTCGAATAGGTGGCGACCACCCGACCATTGTCGTTGATGGCCACCGACATGAACGAACCGGCGGGATAGCCGTTCTGGTTCAGCGTGGAGACAGCGGCGCGACCATTGGCGTTGTCGAACTGGGTCAGCCCGCCGGCCCCGAGGTCGATTTCAACGTCGCCGACTTCCGTGCCGTTAATGGTGAGATTTGGCAGGTTCAGCCGCAAAGGCTCGGACAAGGAAACCGAAGCGCCGCCCTGCGTCTGGAGCACGCCATCCTCGAAGGTGAACTCACCATCGGGAACCTCGGACCAGGTCTGGGGTTCGCTGTCGCTCATGTAGTAGAGCCGCCAGGTGTCGGGTTCGTTGGAAACCTTGCCCCACCGCATCTGCACGTTCACCGACGCGCCATTGGGCGCATAAACCGTGATCGCCCCGCCTTCGACCGAGCGCGAGACAAAGTCGGAATTGGTTTCCGGCGCATCCGGAACCGGCTGCGAGGCGATGCCCGTAATGGTGGCCGTACCGCCGATGGCGATGTCGTGGTTGGTGTTCTCGGCCGAAATCTGCAGGCGACCCTCGGAGTCCAGCGACGCTGTGGCGCCGGGAACCGATGAATTGACCCAGTCGATCAGATCCTGGAGCGTGGTACCGTCCACACCTTCCTCGAAAGTCTGGACTGCCCCGCCCCCAACCGAAATCGTGAACTGGTCGCTGGCCGCCCATCCCAGGCCCGGAGCGGCACCCTGAAGCGTCTCGCTGCCGTCCATATCGCCATCGGAGGAAAGGGTCGTCGCAAAATCGGCCGCCAGCCCCACAGCGGGGGTGTCGGGCAGGTTGACTTCATAGACAATGCGCTGGGTTGCCTTGGCCGGGATCAGCCCGTTGGACACCTGCACCATCTCGGGCACCGAGCCGGCAACGTTGCCGGTCGAGGTATCGATCGGCACGCCCTTGAGATAATAGCCCGCGCCGTTGCGCAGAAACCCTTCGCGATCCATCTCGAAATCGCCGCGGCGGGTATAATAGCTCGCATCGCCGAACACGGAATTGCCATCGGACGTGCCGGTCTTTTCCGCGACAACGAAAAAACCCGACCCGTTCAGCGCGACGTGGGTACCGGTCGATGAGGTGATGATGTCGCCACGCACATCGTTTGTGGAGCGCGAGTAGGACAGAACCGCGCCGGGCTTCTGCCGACCGACCGCCGCATCGGGGATCAGATCGATGAACCCGGTCTCCATGCGCTTGTAGCCCGTGGTCTGCGAATTGGCGATGTTGCCCGAAATGTTCTCGAGCGCGAACGACTGCGCCGCCATGCCGGTCACGGCCGTCGACAATGCCCCATAGATACCCATTTTACTCTCCGTCGTACGAGCGACCCCAATCGGGATCGCGACAGCCCCAAACATCTGCACGCCAAGCACGCGCATTCGCAAAGAGATGATGCAAGGGGAGTGCCAGACTCCAAGGGCATTGATTTTATTGACCTTTGTTCAGAAAGACGGGTGGCAAGGACCAGATTTCCGGGAAATTTCCGCCGCCCACCCGGCAAATTTTTCCCTCTTTGCCTGTTCGCTCTCACTGCCTCCCCACTGCCGGGGTGACAGGCTGAGGTCTGGGGCACGCCAGCGAATGACTGGACGGCTGCGCCATAAAAATCTAAGCAGCATGTCTGATTTTCATACAGTTGCCTGGACCCACCCCATGCTGTTTGCCTCCGCCGATGAGTTCCGCTCCCTCCCCCGCAAGGCCGTCACGGTCTTCGGCATGGCCGGCGTGGGCAAGACGCGGCTGGGCAACATATTGCGCCGCGCGGACTGGTTTCATTTCTCGGTCGATTTCCGCATCGGCACGCGGCACATGGGCGAATACATCGTGGACAATTTCAAGCGCGAGGCAATGAAGGTCCCCTTCCTTGCCGAACTGCTGCGCTCGGATTCGATCTCGATCCAGTCCAATATCAGCTTCGACAATCTCGATCCGCTCTCGACCTATCTCGGCACACCGGGCAATCCGGCCAAGGGTGGGCTGACCTTTTCCGAGTACCAGCGCCGCCAGGAACAGCACCGCGTCGCCGAAATCTACGCCCTGCTCGACGTTCCCTATTTCATCGAGCGTGCCAAGGCGCTCTATGGCTATGACAATTTTCTCTGCGACACCGGCGGTTCGCTGATCGAGGTGCTCGACCCGCACAACCCTGAGGACCCCGTGGTCAAGGCTTTGACCGACACCACGGCCCTGCTCTATCTGCGCGGCACCGAGGACGATGCCCAGCGCCTGATCGACCGGTACAAGGCCAATCCCAAGCCGATGTATTATCCGCCGGACTTCCTGATCGCCAAATGGGACGAGTTCAAGCGCGAGAACGGCGTTGCCCATGACGACGACGTCGATCCCGACGCCTTCGGTGTGTGGGGTTTCGAGGCGCTGCTGCGCGACCGGCTGCCGCGCTATCAGGCACTGGCCGACAATTTCGGATACCAGGTCGACGCGTCCGAACTTTCAGGCGTGCGTGACGAAAAAGACTTCATGGAGCTCATGTGCAGGGCCATCGCCAATCGTCCGGTGATGGCCGCAGAAAACAGGACTGCACTTATATAAGATTCCACTGAAGGACGTTTCACGATGCCCATTCGCATCCCCGACCAGCTTCCTGCGCGAAAGACCCTCGAAACCGAGGGCGTCGTGGTCATGGATCAGTCCCGCTCCGCCCGGCAGGACATCCGCCCGCTGCAATTCGGCCTGCTCAACCTAATGCCCAACAAGCAGCGCACCGAAACCCAGTTCGCGCGCCTCATCGCCTCCACCCCGCTCCAGATCGATCTCACACTGGTCCGGGTCGCCGATCCCTTGTCGAAAAGCACGCCCGAGGATTACCTCCAGAACTTCTATTCGACCTGGGAAGAGGTCCATACCAGAAAGTTCGACGGTTTCGTTGTAACCGGCGCCCCAATTGCCAACATGCCGTTCGAGGACGTGCGCTACTGGCCCGAAATGCTCGAGATCATGGATTGGACGCAGACCAACGTCCACCACACTATGTTCATCTGCTGGGGTGCCCAGGCCGCATTGCATCACCTGCACGGCGTCAAGCGCTATCGCATGGAGCACAAGGCGTTCGGGGTCTATCGCCACAAGGTGCTCGACACCCGCCACCCCTTCCTGCGCGGTTTTTCCGACGATCTGGCGGTGCCCGTGTCGCGCTACAACGATATCGACCGGCAAAGCCTTTCGCCCGATCTCGATATCCTCATCGACAGCGACGAGGTGGGCATCTGCATGCTCGACGATCGCAAATATCGCGCCGCCTACATGCTCAACCACCTCGAATACGACAACACTTCGCTGGCCGACGAATACCATCGCGACATCGAGGCCGGGCTCGACACCCCAATGCCGGTCAATCTGTTTCCCGACAACGATCCGACCAAAATGCCCGAAAACCGCTGGCGCAGCCACGCCCACCTGCTGTTCCAGAACTGGATCAACGAGATCTACCAGACAACCCCGTACGACCTCGACAAGGTCGGAACGGGCGAGTGGTGAACTGATCGACTGAAATCGAGCGGAAAATGGTCGCGCGGCCTCAACAACCGCGCGCATCCATTTTGCATCTTGATATGCAGGTAAATACCTGCATATTATCTCTCCAGACGGAAATGAGGCCAATGGACGACGACAAGGTATTCAGGGCGCTGGGCGACCCGACCCGCAGGAAGCTTCTCGACCTGCTCTATGAAAACAATGGACGGACGCTCAGCCAGCTCATCGAAGGGCTGGACATGACCCGTCAGTCCGCCACCCAGCATCTGGATATCCTCGAAGCGGCCAATCTCATCTCCACCGTCAAACGCGGCCGGGAAAAACTGCACTTCATCAATCCCGTGCCGCTCCACGACGTTTACGAGCGCTGGGTCCGCAAGTTCGAGCACCAGCGCCTGAGCCTGCTTTACCAGCTCAAGAACGAACTCGAAGGAGAGAAAGAATGACCGCCGAACGCACCAGCTTTGTTTATGTCACCTATATCGCCTCGACCCCGCAAAAAGTGTTCGAAGCCATCACCCGTCCTGACATCGCCCGGCGCTATTGGGGCCATGAAAACGTGTCGGACTGGACGCCCGGCGCCAAGTGGCAGCACGTCCGCGCCAATGAGGAGCGGACTGTCGAACTGGTCGGCGAGGTCGTCGAGATCGCCCCGCCTTCCCATCTCGTCATCACCTGGGCAAACGCTTCACAGGCCGACGACCCCGAGGCGCGCAGCCGCGTGACATTTTCAATCGAGGAATACGAGGACATGGTCCGCCTCACCGTCAGCCATGACGAATTGATTGCCGGCAGCGGCATGGAAGCGGGGATCAGCAAGGGCTGGCCGGCCGTGCTTTCCAGCCTCAAATCCTTCCTTGAAACCGGTCGCGGGCTCGACATCTTTACCAAGCCCAAGGCGGCTTGACCTCGCGCAGAACGAATTTTCGAGGACCTACAAATGGCCAGATCCTACAAGGGCGGATGCGCGTGTGGCGCGGTCCGCTATGAAACGGGCAGTAATCCCATCTTCGAGAACCACTGCCAATGTATCGACTGCCAGAAGCGAAGCGGCACCGGACACGGCTCCTATCTGAGCTTTCCGCACCGCGCCGAGGTGGAAATCACCGGTGAGGTGTCAGAGTGGCGTGTGACGGCGGACAGCGGGCAAGACAAGATTCACGCCTTCTGCCCGACCTGCGGAACGCCTGTTTACCTGACCTTCACCGCCATGCCTGAGTTGATTGCGATCCACGCCGCCAGCCTCGACGACCCCGGCCAGTTCACCCCGCAAGCGCTCACCTACAGCATCCGCGGCCACGCATGGGATACCATCGATCCGGGATTGCGAGCGTTTGAGAAAATGCCAGCGGCTTGACAGACAGGTAGTTTGGGCACGATGCCGTGCCCGCTCCTCACTCCAGGCCGGCAGCAGCCCTCAGCGCCGCGTTGATCCGCTCCTGCCATCCCGGCCCATCGTCCTGGAAATGGGCAAGCACGTCGCGATCGATGCGGAGCGAAACCAGCTCCTTGCCGGTCGGGATGGTGTTGGCTTTCGCTTTGGGCTCTGCCGGCTTGGTTGTTGCGGCCTTGAACAGCGCTTCGGCGCGCTCCTTGCCGCTGGTGGGTCGGCGCGGGGTATAGGCCATCAGGGTCACCATGCTGTGCAAAAATGAATGACCCGGCCAGGAGGTGGAATCTCCGACCGGGCCAAAGCCTTCAATCGGCGAAGATCGAAGACGGCGCATCGATAATCCAGACCGGCGCCAAGGGCAAGCGATATCGCGCCAAGACCTCTCTTGCATTCTCGTGTTCTCCCCCTACCTTGATCGGGCGTAACCGGAGTTCGAGTTCTTGCCCAGCCTGCCCACCACCATCGCCGACGAACTGGGCATAGCGCTCGGCAATCTCGCCGATGCGGCAACCGGAACCGTCACCCCCACCTTGCGGCTGGGGGTCACCGGCCTGTCGCGCGCGGGCAAGACCATCTTTATCACCGCCCTGATCCATAACTTGCTGACGGGCGCGCGCCTGCCCGGCTTTGCGCCCATGGCCGAGGGTCGGCTGATCGGCGCCCGGCTCGCCGAGCACCCCGACAACGCCACGCCCCGTTTCGCCTATGAAAACCACCTCGCAGCCCTCATGGGTACGCCCCCGGTCTGGCCGGAAAGCACGCGGCGGATTTCCCAGCTGCGCCTCACGCTCCGCTACCAGTCGGCAAGCTGGATCAAATCGCAGTTCGGCACATCGACCCTCAATCTCGACATCGTCGATTATCCCGGCGAATGGCTGCTCGATCTGCCGCTTCTGACCAAATCCTATGCCGAATGGAGCGAGGAAGCCCTGGCGCTCGCCCACCGCCCGGCCCGCGCCGAGGACGCAAAGCCTTTCCTTGATGCGCTGGGCTCGTTCGATCCCGCGCGCGAAGCCGATGACGCGGCCGCCGAAACTCTGGCAACCGCCTTCACCGCCTATCTTCGTGCCTCCAAGGGCGATGCCCGCGCGCTCTCAACGCTTCCGCCGGGGCGTTTTCTGATGCCCGGCGATCTCGAGGGCTCCCCGGCCCTTACCTTCGCGCCCCTACCGGCCCCGGCATCGACGCCGCGCCATTCGAGCCTCTATGCAATGCTCGAGCGCCGCTACGAGGCGTATAAATCCGTCGTCGTCCGCCCCTTCTTTCGCGACCATTTCGCCCGCCTCGACCGCCAGATCGTGCTGGTTGATGCATTGCGTGCGCTCAACGCCGGCCCTGAAGCGGTGGCCGATCTGGAAACGGCGCTCACCTCGGTGCTGTCCTGCTTTCGACAAGGTGCATCCAACCCGATTTCGCGGCTCTTCACCCGCAAGATCGACCGCATCCTGTTCGCCGCCACCAAGGCCGATCTCTTGCACCACACTTCCCACGCCCCGCTGGAAACCATCCTCAACCGCCTCGTCGCCAACGCCTCGCGCCGCGCTAAATTCCACGGCGCCGAAACCCGCTCGCTGGCCATCGCCGCCATCCGTGCCACCCATGAAGGCAACGTCAAACACGGAGGCGAGACCCTGCCCACAATTATCGGCACCCCCGAAAACGGCCAGCGCCTCGGCGAAACCACCTATGACGGCAAGACCGAAATCGCCTTGTTTCCCGGTGACTTGCCCGAAAACCCCGATTCACTTTTCAAATCGGTTGACTCAACACCTCAACTGAACTTCCTGCGCTTTCTGCCGCCCAAAACCCTCTCCCCCAGCCAGACCGGTGATCCCGTGTTTCCTCATATCCGCCTCGACCGCGCTCTGGATTTTTTGATCGGGGACAAGATGGCATGAGAGAACCCCGCGCCATCCCCACCCAAACGCGAGCAGATGACCCGGCGGCCCGCGCCCCGCGCGCCTTTGAAACCACGCTGGCCGAACCGGCCCCTGATGTGTTTGAAGCCACGCCCGAGGACCTCGCCGATACCGATGTCGCCCCGACGCTCAAGCGCAAGGGCCGTTTCTGGCGCAATCTGGCACTGTGGACCGGCGGCACACTGGTGTCTCTCGGCCTGGGCCTCGCCGCCGACCGGCTGATCCGCGATCTGTTTGCGGCCTATGACTGGCTGGGCTGGTTCGGGCTGGGCGTGCTGGCGGTCTTTGCCCTCGCCCTCGTCGTCCTCACCATCCGCGAGGTGATCGGGCTGGCGCGGCTGCGCACAATGGACCGGCTGCGCGACAGGGCGGCTTCTGCACTGATTGCCGACGACTTGCCCGCCGCGCAAAGAATCGTCTCTGAACTCGATGGGCTTTACGCAGAGCGTGCGGACCTGGCCCGTGCACGCACCGGGCTCAAGGCCGATACCGCATCGATCATGGATGGGGCCGAGCTGATCCTGGCCGCCGAACGGACGCTTATGGCGCCGCTCGATGCGCGGGCCCGCGCGCTGACCGCGTCAAGCGCCCGCCGCGTCGCGCTGGTCACCGCAGTCGCCCCGCGCGCCCTGATCGACATCGCATTCGTCGTGTTCGAGAGTTTCCGCCTTGCCCGCAATCTGGCCGATCTCTACGGCGCCCGGCCGGGCTTTTTTGGCTTTATCCGTTTGATAGGGGCCATCATTGCCCACCTCGCGGTCACCGGTGGGCTGGTGTTGACCGACGGGGTGGTCGAACAATTGATCGGTCATGGCGTGGCCGCCAAGCTCTCCGCGCGTCTGGGCGAAGGCGTGCTCAACGGGCTGATGACGGTGCGGGTAGGGATCGCGGCGATCAAGCTGGTCCGCCCCCTGCCCTTTGCCGCCCGGACATCGCCGGTGGTGTCGGACTTCGTGGCCGATCTGGGCAAGGTCGCAACCGGGGACAAGACAGAATAAAGGGCAGCGCCGAAGCGCTGCCCGAAAAGACGTTAAGACGATGCGCGATTATTCAGCGTCTTCTTCGCCTGCGTCACCATTCTATTTAATCGTCCGCGGTTTCTCCCGGAATGGGAACGTCGATCAGACCCGCCTCGGCGCAATCGTCACGGGTGAGCGTCGAAAGATCGATCGAGGACGTGGACAGCTCTTCAGCCGAGCTCGGGGATTCGTCGACAGCCTCGGGAAGCGGCTCCGCAAGGGTCTCGCAATAGTCCTCGACATAGACCCAATCTTCAGCGCTGACGGCAACGCCGCCGATTTCCTGAGCCATGGCAGGAGCGGCGAGGCCGGCGGTGAGGGCGATGGAAGCGAAAAGGGCAGTGCGTTTCATGGTTTTCTCCATTGGTTCTTTGATCGGTTGCAACGAAATACAACCGATGGAACAACGCGGCACCCGCTCTTCCAGTCTCGTCAAGCGGGGCGCTGGTCGAACAATGCATGCCCCGGTCGATGGGTTGCGACCGCAAATTTGATCATTTTACGGCACAGTTGTGGCAAGGACTCGCGACCGCAAAGAGAAAAGGGCGGCTCCCTGGAGCCGCCCTTGTCGCATCTTGAACAATAGCTTTTTCGATCAGATCAGGCCGGCTTTCTGGCAGTCGCTCTGGCTGATCGAGCTCAACTGAACGCTCGGAGTGGAGAGTTCAGCGGTCGCCGACGGGCTGAAATCAAAGGCGTCGGAAACCGAAAGGCCATCAAGGGAGTCGCAGTAATCGGTCACATAGGTCCAGTCCGCATCGGAAACTGTGATCGTGCCGATCGTGTTGGCCATAGCGGGAGCGGCAAGGCCGGCAACAACTGCGACCGAGGCGAGAAGGGCTTTGAGCTTCATTTTTTAAGTATCCTTTTCTTGATGTCCCTCGTTGGAGACAGGACAAGAGATAGGCGCTCTCCAGCCGATTTCCAGATTAAAAATATTAGATTTTTGTCACTTTGTGGCGCGCAGGTTCAGGGAGTCCATTTCACCCGCTGGACAACGCCGGAAACAGGCGGTTTCAGGCTGAAATCGGTCCGCCGGCTGACATGATCAAATTTCAATGGCCAGGATTTCCGGCCCGGTCCAACATTCCGCAAGACGTGCCGCTTCAGCCTAAGGCTTGAGCACGATATAGGCCGCCGCGCCGGCCATGGCACCTGCCGCGCCGCGATTGAGCGCCTTGAGCGCCCGCGGATTGCGCAGGAAGTCGCGCGCCTTGGCGGCCAGTGCCACATAGGGCACAACGACCAGGTAAAGCACGATAATCGTGGTGACGACCAATCCCGCAAACCGCTCGGGGGTCACCGCCTGCAGATCGACCACGGTAGGCAGCAGGGCCATATAGAAGATGATGGTCTTGGGATTGCCCAGCGTGACCGAATAGCCGCCCAGCATCGAGGCCAGTGCGCCATTGCCCTTGCCGGCCTGGATCTTTTCAGGATCGATGCCGGCCCGCCAGAAGCTCCACGCCAGATAGGCGAGATAGGCGGCGCCGAGCACTTTGACGACAACGAAAATGCCCGAAAAGGCCGCCGCGACCGCCGCAAGGCCCAAAACGGCAAGCGTGAGATAGGTGAGATCGCCCAGCACCAGCCCCGTGCCAAACCATACCGCCGGACGAAAGCCCGAACCGAGCGCCTTGCCGACCGCCGCGGCGATGCCGGGTCCGGGAATGGCGGCGGCTATGGCCAGCGCGATGGCATAGGGGAGATAGTCGAGAAGGTTCATGGCAGGCACTCGGGACAAAGCATCAGTCTATGCCGTGCTCATACACCCGCGCGCCCAAACCGGAAAGGACCAGTTGCGACCGATTTCAGGCCGCTTCTTCCTGCTTGGCCGAATCCGCCAGCGTTACCCGCAACCCGTCCAGTTCCTCGCTCATCAGGATCTGGCAGGACAGCCGGGAATTGGCCTCGTAATCGGGCACCGAATCCAGCATGTCCTCTTCCTCGTCGGTCGGCGGGTTGAGCTTGTCCTGCCATTCGGCATCGACAAAGACGTGGCAGGTCGCGCAAGAGCACGAACCGCCACACTCGGCCTTGATATTGAGCCCCCAGTCCCGGATCACTTCCATCACCCGCCAGCCTTCGAGGGCTTCGAGTTCGTGTTCGGTCCCATTCTGGTCGGTGACGTAGATCTGCATGTGAGGTCCTGTGAGGTTTTGGTCGCCCATTTTCGCGGGGCTGGAGTGAGTCGAAAACGGTATTGGATGAGAACCGGAGCGGAGCGTATTACAGATACGTGAGCACCGGAAGCGCAGGCCAATGCCGTTTGCAGGCCACCCCAGTTACGCGACGCCCAGCTTTTTCTGCAATTGGGTGGACGACGTAGTGTACTGAAAAACCACCTTCTGGTCGGGATGCACGATTCTCTTGGCGGCCTGGGCCATCAGGGCGCCTTCGTGGAAACCCGAAAGGATCAGCTTCAATTTCCCCGGATACCAGTTGATATCGCCGATGGCGAAAATGCCGGGCTCGCTGGTCTCGAATTTCTCGGTATCGACCTTGATGAGCGCGTTGTCGTGCAAATCGAGCCCCCAGTCGGCAACCGGCCCGAGCTTCATGGTCAGCCCAAAGAACGGCAGCAGTCGGGTGGCGGGAATGCCAAGCTCGCCGCCGGCGGTCTTGAGATAGACTTCCTTGAGCTGGCCGTTCTCGCCTTCGAGACGCCCGAGCTGGCCGGTAATGAAGTTGATCCGCCCCTCTTCGACCAGCGCGCGCATCTTGTTGACGCTGTCGGCATGACCCCGGAACTGGTCACGGCGGTGGACAAGAGTGAGCGAGCGGGCCAGCGGTTCGAGGTTCAGTGTCCAGTCGAGCGCCGAATCCCCGCCGCCCACGATGACGAGATCCTGGTCGCGGAAATCTTCCATCTTGCGCACGGCGTAGAACACCGACTTGCCTTCGTATTGCTCAACGTCCTCCACCGGGGGCCGCTTGGGCTGGAATGAGCCACCGCCCGCCGCGATCACAACAACCTTGGTCAGAAACACCTCATCAGCATCCGTGGTCAGCCGGAACGAACCGTCATCGAGCTTTTCGACCGACTTGACCATCTGGGAGAAATGGAACTCCGCCCCGAAAGGCTGGATCTGTTTCATCAGATTGTCGGTCAGCCCCTGCCCCGAAATCTCGGGAAATGCGGGAATGTCGTAGATCGGCTTTTCGGGATAAAGCTCGGCGCACTGCCCGCCCGCGCGATCGAGAATGTCGATGACGTGGCATTTGAGGTCGACCAGACCCAACTCGAACACGGCAAACAGGCCCACGGGGCCTGCGCCAATAATCACGACATCGGTGACGATTTCATTTCCGCTCATGGATAAAGGAGTCCTGGTCTGTGGTGCGCTTCCAAGTTCGCGCTTGGGATATATATATGACGTGAACTGTCAAGTATGGATCAATCGGCCGGCCGCCTTAGAAACGGTCGCGTGCCTTCGGGAATTTCAACGCGCGCTCCGACCGGCTGGTAATAACGCGATACCTCGGCGAGCGCATCCTTTTCCAGCGCTACACGCGTCGGCCCGTTCGTCACAACGAACGCGTCGATACCGCAGCGGCGCATGAACGGGATCTGATCGCTCAGAACGTCGCCAACCGCCCGCAATTCGCCATCATAGCCATACCGCTCGCGCAGCAGCCGCGCGCTCGAATAGCCCCGCCCGTCCGTAAAGGCCGGGAAGTTGATGGCGATCGAAGAAAACCGATTGAGATCGTCGGCCACGTCCTCGACCTTTTCGCCGGGGCTGACCAGCAACCCGATCGGGTGCGGGCTGGCCAGAAACACCTCGCGGTTCTCAACGAACACGGTGAGCGGCACATGGGTATAGCGAACGTCGGCAGCGATATCGCCATCGGTCCACATGCGCCAGGGATCGGCTTTGAACGCACCGTCCTTAAAGAGAGTCAAAGAAGATTGGCTCACCGGTTTCGCGATGCTCCCGTTGAAGTCGAAATGAATGCCGCACTCGCGCTTGTCGCGCCCGCGCCAACGGCCGGCCCGGGGGTCTTCCCCTTCCGCCACGGCACTGGTGCACGGAGCACAGCCGATGGATTTGTACCCGCGCTCGAACAGCGGATGCTCGGGCAGCTCGTGGGCCGCCTTGTAGGCATCAATGTCCTCATGGGTAAAGTAGGCCAATGGATTGACCTTGATGCGATCATCGCTCGTCAGTTCGAAATGGGGCAGCACCCCGCGCTCGGCCGTCTGGAAGCGCTTGCGCCCGGTCACCCAGCCACCATAGCCCTCAAGCACTTTTTCAAGCGGCTCGGTCTTGCGGATATGGCAGCACGAATCCGGATCGCTTTCCCAAAGGGTGCCATCGGGATCGAAGCGCTTGATGTCCGCGCTGTCGGGATGAAGCGTGATCACATTGGTCAGCCCGAACCGCGACTTGAGCGTTTCCACATAATCGAGCGTCTCGGAAAAATGCTTGCCTGTTTCGAGGAAATAGACCGGCAGATTCTTGTCGACCAGGCTCACAAGATGCAAAAGCACGGCTGAATCCGCACCGAACGAGGAGACCAAGGCGATCTCGCCCGGCAGCAATTCCTCGACCGCCTGACGCAGCACGCCCTCCGCGTCCATCTCGTCGAACATGCCGTTGAGCGAGAGAATGCCGAGCTGGCGCAGCTTGTCCTGCTTGGGTTCGGCCGCGCTGATGATTGAGCTAACCATTGCCATAGAGCGCCTCCTTGAACGGCGCATCCCCCAGCCGCCGATAGGCTGAAATAAACGTTTCGTCGTCGGTTGTGCGCTGGGCGATATAGGCATCGACCAGCCGCTCGATGGCGCCCGGAACCTCTTCTGCAACGAACCCCGGGCCCAAAATCTTGCCCACCGACGCCTCTTCGGTGCCATCACCGCCGACGGTGATCTGGTAGAGCTCGGTGCCCTTCTTTTCGACGCCCAGAATGCCGATATGGCCCACATGGTGATGCCCGCAGGCATTGATGCAGCCCGAAATCTTGATCTTGAGCTTGCCGATTTCCTTCTGCCGATCGGGCGCTGCGAACCGGCGCGAAATGTCCTGCGCAATCGGGATCGAGCGCGCATTGGCCAGCGCGCAGAAATCGAGTCCCGGGCAGGTGATCATATCGGTGATCTCGCCCGAATTGGCATCCGCCAATCCCGCTTCCACCAGCCCGTCGTAAACGGCGCGCAGATCGCTCAGTGCCACGTGGGGCAAAACCAGGTTCTGCTCATGGGTCACCCGAACCTCGTCGAACGAATATCGTTCGGCGAGATCGGCCACCGCTTCCATCTGTTCGGCCGTCGCATCGCCGGGCGCGCCGCCGATGGGCTTGAGTGAAATCGTGATCGAGGTATAGCCCGACCGCGCATGGGGGAAGGTGTTGTTTTCCAGAAACCGCCCATAGGCCGGATCGAGAATCTTTTCCCGCTCCACATCGATGGAAACCACACCGTGGTCCTTATAAGCCGGCTGCGCGAAATAGGCGTTGATCCGGTCCAGCTCGGCCTCGGGCAGGGTCAGCACGCCGCCGCGCATCTGGGAGAATTCATCCTCCACCTGCGCCTTGATGGTCTCCAGCCCTTCCTCGTGAACAAGGATCTTGATGCGCGCCTTGTACTTGTTATCGCGGCGGCCATACCGGTTATAGACCCGCAGGATCGACTCCAGGTACGCCAGCAGATGCTCGTGCGGCACAAAGCCGTTGATGAGCTTGGCGATCATCGGCGTGCGGCCCAGGCCGCCACCGACATAAACCGCCCAGCCGATTTCGCCCGAGCCGTTGGTCTGCGCCATCAGCCCGATATCGTGGAATTTCACCGCCGCGCGGTCGTTGGGAGCGCCGGTGATGGCGATCTTGAACTTGCGCGGCAGGAAGGTGAATTCAGGGTGCAGGCTCGACCACTGCCGGATGATCTCGGCCACCGGACGCGGATCGATGATCTCATCAGCCGCCGCACCGGCAAACTGGTCGGTCGTGACGTTGCGAATGCAGTTTCCCGACGTCTGGATGGCGTGCATTTCCACGCTCGCAAGATCGGCGAGAATTTCAGGGATGTCGCGCAGTTTCGGCCAGTTATACTGGATGTTCTGCCGCGTCGTGAAATGCCCGTAGCCCCGGTCATATTTCCGCGCGATATGGCCCAGCATCCGCATCTGCCTTGAACTCAGCGTGCCATAGGGCACCGCCACGCGCAGCATATAGGCGTGAAGCTGGAGATAGAGCCCGTTCATCAGCCGCAGGGGCCGGAACTGGTCCTCGGTCAACTCTCCCGAAATGCGACGGCGCACCTGGTCTGAAAACTGCTCGACGCGCTCGGAAACAAACGCCGCGTCAAATTCGTCATATCGATACATGTTCGTCCTCGCCCAGATGCTGGCGGTCAAAGCGCGGCGCGGTCGGCCCTTCGGACCTGATGCGCTCACGGATACGGTTGGCGTAAATTGCGCCGTTGATCGTTTCGACGTCCTCGGATTCAAGGCTGATGATCCGGCCGGTCGCCTTGGTCGCCGCCATCGCGGCCTCGAGCGCCTCGGTCTCGTCCTTTGCAAACACCCGCGCAGCCTGAATGTCCTCGACCCAATTGCCTTGCGGATCGAGATAGACTGTCGCCCCGGAGAGCAGTTCGTTGCCTGTGAGGATTTTCATATGTGCCTTACGCTACCTTGAACTTTTCTGCGGCAATGGCTTCGGCCTGCGCCCAATCGCCTGCGGCCACCGCTTCGCCGATAAAGATGATCGCCGGACCATCGACAAAATCGATCTCGCCCGATGCCAGCCCGCCAACAGTGCCCGCGTAAAGCGTCTTGTCGCTGCGTCCGGCATTGACAACGATTCCCACCGGCACGGAGCCCGAAAGCCCCTGCCCCATGAGATCGCTGGCCACCTGCCCGGCAATCGACTTGCCCATGTAAAGCCCAAGCGTCAGCCCTGATTGGGCCAGCGACGCCCAATGGGCAAGGTCTGAATTGTCCGCGCCGTGCGCTGTGGCGAAAACGAACCCCGAAGAGACCTTGCGCAACGTCACCGGTGTTGCCGTATCCGCGGCCGCGGCCAGCGCAGATGTGACGCCCGGCACGATGGAGTACGCGATTCCCGCCTTGCGCAGCGCCGCGATTTCCTCGCCGGCGCGCCCGAACACCATCGGATCGCCCGATTTGAGCCGCGCCACCTTCTTGCCCTCGCGGGCCAGCCGCACGATCAGCGTGTTGATCTGAGCCTGCGAAAACGAATGATGACCCTTGGCCTTGCCCACCGAAATCCGGTCCGCATCGCGCCGCCCCATTTCGACGACGGCCGAGGGCACCAGCTGGTCATGAACGATAACGTCGGCTTCCTGCAGCAGGCGTTGGGCGCGCAGGGTCAGCAGATCCTCTGCCCCCGGCCCAGCCCCGATCAGCCAGACGACGCCATCACCCGACGCCGCCTCGGCATGCGCGGCCAAAAGCGCATCGGCCCTGGCCTCGCCCTCTCCGGCTGCAAGCGCATTTTCGATACCGGGCGCCGTCACCAGCGCCTCGTAATAGCGCCGCCGCGCCGTGCCATCGGAAAGCAACGCTGAAACCTTCTCGCGCATCGATCCGGCCAGCCGGGCTATATCGCCCAGCCGGGGCGAAAACATCGCCTCGATCTTTGCCCGCACCAGCCGCGCCAGCACCGGCGCATCGCCTTCGGACGATATGGCAATCGAGATCGGCGCCCGGTCCACAATGGCCGGGGTGAAGAAATCGCAGTTTTCGGGAACGTCCACCTCGTTGACCGGCACACCCGCTTCGCGCGCCAGTTTGAGCGCCCGCGCGCCGTCGGGTCCGTGATCGGCCACGAACGCCAGCGCCGCATTGGCAAAATCTTCGGGCTCGACCGAGCGCGTAACCAGCGTCACATCCATCCCGGAAAAATCGGCCTCGAATTCAGGGGCGAACAGCACGACTTCCGCGCTGGTCTTGACCGCCAGCCGCGCCTTGGCCAAGGCTTCCTCATCACCGCCCACAATGACGATGCGCCGCCCTTTGACGGCGACCGAAACCGGGAATGTGTTAAGCCGTGCCACGGGTGAGGTTCTCCTGGCCGCAAACGAGATCGGTTCAGTTTCTGGAGTTGGCGGCGGGATCGGGAGGGACACGCGCTCTGCCAAACGTGTGCAAAATTAGGTGCTTTCGGCCCATCCAGCAAGCGCAAGAACGGCTTTCGGAGACTTATTTCCCTCCCATGATGCCACTTGGAACGCCGCGCGCGGGCAAGGTCCCGATGCGCGAATAAATTTCCCTCTCACTCCCGGCCCGAAAAACACGACCGGAGCGATAGACAAGGACTGGCGCCGATGCTCGGCCTTGGGACTTGATCTTCTTTTGCCGCTGGCATAACTCCTTCCGCGTCGAAAAGATCATGGCCGGTCTGGTTATTCCGGTGCCCGCAATCGCGGGATTGTCGCGATGAGCGAACCCACGGCACCAACCTTGATTTGGGTGGTGCTATGGTGGGACATTCGATCTGCCGTTCTCCGCCCTGTATTGTGAGATCGACATGCCCAGCAAACACACCCTTTTGATCGCCCAGATCCTCATTACCCTGATGATGGCCTTTTCGATGTCCGGGATCATGGGCTTTTTCGCCCTTGGCCCAACGCCGGAATGGCTGGCCAACTGGCCGAAATCCTTCATCATCGCCTGGCCCATCGCCTTTTGCCTGACGCTTCCGGTCGGCAAGATCGCATTTGCCATTTCGGGAAGCCTGACCGCTGCAGAAAAATAGCCGCGCCCGCTTCTATCAAGGGGAAGACGGCGACACCGCCTTCCCCGCCTGGCTGGCCCCGACCCCATTCACCAGCCTGACATTTCCCTGTCATGCCGCTGTAAACCCCTGATCGTACAGCCGTCGCGTATGTTCCCCAACGGAGACAGGACGCGATGACTCCCGCCCCCAGAACCCTTCTTGTTGCCGGTCTTCTCGCGGCAACTGCCCTTTTTGCCCCCATCCCCGCGATGGCCCAGGCCAGCCAGGCTGACGAGCGCCTGTTGACCGACCCGTTCCTACAACTTCCCACAGAGGACGGCGTGCACGTCGTCTGGTTCACCGAATTTGAAGGCGAAGACCACACGGTTCTCGTCGGTGAACGCGAATTTACGGCCCAAACCATGAAGATGAGCCGTCTGGCTGAAGACAATCAGTCCTGGGTCGGCACCCAGAATGGCGACGGTTCGGTGTATGCCTCCACCACCGCCCGCGACGTGTGGCGTCACGAAGCCTATGTGGACGGTCTGACCGCAGGCGAGCGCGAGACCTATTTCGTGCGCTCGACCGACGCCGATGGCGAGACCGTCGAAAGCCGGGCATTCTCCCTCGCCCCGCTTCCCGCACAAGGGCAGCCCCTGCGCATTCTCTTGACCTCCGATCATCAGCTCAAACCGATGACTCCGACCAACATGCAAAAGATCGCGGAGAATGTCGGTGAGCTCGACGCCGTGTTCTTTTCCGGCGATCTCCAGAATATCCCGGACCGGGCTTCCGAGTGGTTCGACGACAATCGCAGTTTCGCCTTCTTCCCCGGCCTTCAGGGCCACGCTGCATACGCGCTGGCCCAGTCGCGCACCGAAGGCGACACCACCTTTGACACGACGACGACCTATCATGGCGGCGAAATCATCCAGAACGCCCCGCTGTTTCCGGTCATCGGCAACCACGAAGTGATGGGCCGCTACAATCCTGCCACCACTCTGGGCAGCCAGTTCAACGATCCGCGTCCCCGCGCTGTCGCCGAAGCGCTCTATGAGGCCAATGCCGACCTCTACAACCCGTCGGGCGCCACCGAAATCCGCGAACAATGGATCGCCGACAATTCGTTCAACACCACCACCTACGAGGAAATCTTCACCCTGCCAGCAGATGGTCCGGGCGAGGAAACCTATTACGCCATCCGCTATGGCGATGTGTTCATGATCGGGCTTTACGGCACCCGCATCTGGCGCTCGCCCTCACAGTCCGAAGGCACCCGCGGCAAATACCGCGAGGCGGCAGCCGACCTCAACACCCCCGACGATTGGGGTTGGGGCGAGTTCATCTTCGAAGACATGGCCGAAGGCTCCGAGCAGTATGACTGGCTGGTCTCGGTTCTCGACAGCGAGGCATTCAAATCCGCGCCGGTCAAACTCGCCCTGATGCACCACCCGGCGCACGGGATGGGCGACAATTCCATTCCCGCCTACTCTCATCCCGAGCAGATTCTCGACTATGACGATGAGGGCCGTTTGACCGGCGTGCGCTACGACTATCCGGTCGACGCCGACGTGTTCGTCAACCACGTCGAACCGCTTCTTTCGGACGCCGGCGTGCAGCTTGTCCACACCGGCCATTCCCACGTCTGGTATCGCTTCGTGAACCCGGCTGGCATGAACATCCTCGAAACCTCCAATGTCGGCAACAATTACGGTTGCTACATCGAAGGCCATCAGGCGCGCGGCAACGCCCCGTCCGGTTTCGATTACGACCCTGCGGACTATGCCGTCACCGGCGATCCGCACGGCTATGAACCAGTGATGCCGACCGAGTTTTCGCCCATGACCAATGCGACCTCCGGCGAAGACCTCCCCTGCATCGCCAGCAACGAGATGACTGCATTCTCGATCCTCGAAACCGGTGCGGACGGCACAACCGTCAGTTCCTACGTGTTCGACACCACCGACCCCGAAGGTGAAGTCGAACTCTTCGACCGGTTCGCGCTGAACTGATTGCTCTCAGCACCAAAAAAGAAAGCCCCGCTTCGGCGGGGCTTTTGCATATCGGGTCTAACCCTGCCGCGTGGGAACGTTGACCACCAACCCGTCCAGTTCGTCCCGGATCCGGATCTGACACGAAAGCCGGCTGGTGTCCTTAACCTCGAAGGCAAAATCGAGCATGTCTTCCTCCATGGACGACGGTCCGCCGGTCACCCCGAACCATTCCTCTTCCACATAAACGTGGCACGTCGCGCAGGTGCATGCCCCGCCGCACTCGGCCACGATGCCGCGCACCCCGTTGCGGATCGCCGTCTCCATCAGCGTCGCCCCATTTTCCGCTTCGACTTCGCGGCGCGCGCCATCGGGTTCAACGAACGTGATCATAGGCATAAAGTTGCTCCGGGGATAAATCTGTGAGGTGCCCCGGATATAGGAAAACCAGCCCGCACACACAAGCGGGTCAACCTTGCGCAATGTTGGCGCGAAAACTCAGTCCGAAACGATCGAGGAAATGTAGCCGCACACCTCGGAGACCGCCATGCCCAGATCGGCCAGCGTCTCCTCGTCCAGCTTGCCGTCGCGGACAAATTCCGCCTCGGCAGCCCGCGCCTGGGAGGCCAGAACCATGGCGCCAACCCCCTGGGCAGCACCTCTAAGCGTATGAAGCCCCAACGTTATTTCGTGCGGATCGGTCGCCGCGCTCACCCGCTCGAAATAGATGGCGACCTGCTTTTCGAACATGCGCAACACTTCGCATTCCAGCGCCCTGTCCCCCAGCGTCTGGCGCGCCAGATACACGAGATCGATGGGCCGGCTGGTCCTGTCGACCTTCACAGAATCGAGGCTCACCCCCGGCCGTGGCTGCATCATCTCTC